>NZ_CALNBI010000208.1 GCF_937874145.1 uncultured Chitinophaga sp.
CCGGGCAGAGCGCCGTTTTCTATGAAGGAGACGATGTGCTGGGCGGCGGCATCATCCGCAGATAAACGCATCCCGCTATAAAGCAGAAGGCCCCTCCGCGCGGAGGGGCCTTCTGCTTTATTTTAATCTCTTCTAGCCACAGTCACGAACATCGAATCCGCAAACCGCCGGTACCCTTCCACCACCGTACTTTCTTCGATCCGCAGCCCGCAATCCTTTTCCAGGAAAGCCGCCGCGTCTTCATTCTCCTCCCGGAACACCGAGCAGGTAATGTAAATCAGCGTGCCCCCGGGCGCCAGCAGCTTCGAAACGTTCCCGGCGATCTTCTTCTGCAGGGCGGCATACTCCGCGATTTTCGCGGGATTGAAATAATAGAGGTTTTCCGGCGTGCGGCCCCAGGTGCCCGAGCCGGTACAGGGCGCATCGAGGATGATGCCGTTGAAGGAAGTATGCGGCAGCTGCGTGCCGGGATTCGGGGCGGTGAGGTCCACCACCCGGGAATCGTATTCCCGCACGCCGGCTTCGGCGAAGCGTTTGCGTAAATTTTCGAGGATAGACGACCGCACGTCGGTCACCAGCAGCCGGATATCGGGCTGGCGGTCGTGCAGCAGGATGGATTTGCCCCCGCTGGCAGCGCAGCAGTCCCACCAGTACTCCTTTTTACGGGGGTGGAACCGCAGCCCCGTTTCCTGCGACGAGAGGTCCTGGATCTCGTACCAGCTCTTTTCCGGCAGGATGGCTTCTGTTTTGGTGCCGTTGGGGAGGGCGATAGCGTCCGCCCCGGCGGTGGCGTAGGTAACACCCGCCTTTTCCAGCTGTTTGAGCAGGGCGGTTTTACGGCCCGGACGGGCACGGATGAACAGCCGCGGCTGCTGCAGGAAGGAGCGGGTAAACTCTTCTTTTTGAATGGATGGGGAAAGATGATCGATTCCGGGGAACACGGCGGCGGGGTCCCAGGAAAGTCCCGCTACAGCCAGCTTTTCGCCGGCGGAAGCGGCCATGTGGCGGGAGAATTCCGGGCGGAGCGCTTCCAGCATGGCGTCCGGCGCGGTTTCGCAAAGGAACGTAGCCAGCAGGAGGCGGTCTTCTACCGGCATATCCGCCTGCCAGCGGCCCAGGCGGAAATAACGGTATACGAGCTGCTGCACCGTTTTACGGTCGCGGCTGCCCATCTGGGGCCTGGATTTGAAGAATTGCTTCAGAAAATGGTGCAGCGGCACGCTGCCGTCGTATTCTTCCAGCACGGCCGCGGCCGACCGGAGGTAATTTTCCCATCGCGTCATGGCCGCAAAGATAATCTATCCCGCGAAAGCGGATTTTCAAATCCCCGCTTATCTTGTTCGTCACACCGCGGCTATGCGTGTAGCGAAAACCGTATTTTTAATATAAAATCCCCCGCCAATGCATTACCTCAAAACCCTGTTATGCCTCCTACTTCCCCTGGGCGCGTTTGCCCAGTCAGCGGAAGAAAACCAGCGCCGCGTGGAGAACGGATTGCTTCCCTGGGTGCAATTTAAAAACCAGCCCCCCATGCGCTTCACCATCGAAGAACGGCTCAAATCCCTGGAGATACCGGGCGTTACGGTAGCCGTGATCCGGGATTATAAAATAGAATGGGCCAAAGGATACGGATGGGCCGATAAAGAAGAAAAGCGCCCCGTCACCACCGAAACCCTCTTCCAGGCCGCTTCCATCAGCAAATCGCTCAATGGCGTGGCGATCCTCAGACTGGTGCAGGACGGCAAGCTCCGGCTCGACGAAGACATCAATACCTACCTCAAAACCTGGCACCCCTCCGCGGATTCCGGTAAAATCACAATCGCCCACCTCCTCAGCCACACGGCCGGGCTCACCATCCATGGGTTCCCGGGTTACGAGACCACCGACATGCTCCCCACCACGGAACAAATCCTGATGGGCCAAAAGCCAGCAAACACGAAAGAAGTGAAACCTTTTGCCGCACCCGGAGAAAAGATGCAATATTCGGGCGGCGGCACCACTGTTTCCCAGCTCATCCTCACCACCATCACCGGCGAGCCCTATGAACAATACCTCCAGCGGGAAGTGCTGAACCCCATGGGCATGACGCAGAGCTTCTACAACCAGCCCCCTCCCGCCGGCAAAGCCGCATTGCTTGCCACCGCTTATGAAAACGACGGCTCCCGCGTAAAAGGCAGCTACCACGTCTACCCCGAACAAGGCGCGGCCGGACTGTGGACCAACCCCACCGACCTCGCCAAATACATTATCGAAACCCAGCTGTCTAAAGAAGGGAAATCGGCGAAAGTATTGTCACCCGAGATGACCCGGAAACGGCTCACGCCTTACCTCGACAAAAGCTCGGCACTGGGCGTGTTCATCAATGCAGATGGCCGCTGGTTCAGCCATAACGGCGGAAACTGGGGCTTCGCGTGTACGTATTCCGGTAGTATGGAAGGCGGCAACGGGTTTGTGGTAATGACAAACGTGAGCAATCATCTCATCATAGACGAGATCGTGCGCGCCATCTCAACCGTATATGGATGGAAAGATTTCCAGTCCGTAGAGAAATTCCCGCTCCTGTCCTCAATCCCCGACAGCCTCATCCGCCGCTATACCGGCACCTACGTGCGCCAGAGCCCGAAAACCACGATAGCGATCCGGCCTTCCGGCAAAGGGCTCACGGCCGTCGTGCAAAACGGTCAACCCTACAATATGCACTTCACGCAAGCCGATAAATTTGTGATTACGGAACAACCTGCCATGTGGACATTCGCAGGCGACACGCTGAAGATGTTCAACGGGCAGCGGCAAGCGCTGTTCCTGCGGGAGAAACCTTAAAAAACGAAAGGGGCCGCCAGTACGGCCGCCCCTTTCCCGGTATACAATTACGGTAAACGATTATTGCAGCAATGCCTTCAGCACTACCTGCTCCAGGTCTTTTTTCTGATCAAAATCCAGGGTAGCCGCGATCTTTCCCTGCTTATCCACCACAATCACATACGGGATGGAAGGAATGCTCAGTTCGCGCCTGGCTTCGCCGCGGTAGAACCCGCCTTCCGTCAGTACCTGCGCCCATTCCATCGGGTGTGCTTTCATGGCTTTGCGCCAGGCCGCATCCGTGTCGTCCACCGAAATGCTGACGATCAGCACATCCAGTCCCTTGAAATGCCGGTAATGCTCGCGCATCTGGGGAATATAGGCAATGCAGGGGGCGCACCAGGAAGCCCAGAAATCGAACACCACCACTTTGCCGGCCATATCTTTTTCGGTGAAGGGCTTGCCGTTGGGAAGGGTCATTTTCAGTTTCGGGAAAGGCTTGCCGGCCGCGCTGTTGATAAATCCGTCATACTTCTTTTTATATTCTTTGCCTTCGTAGGAATTCTTTCCCGCTTCGGTTAAAAGGGGGTACAATTCCTCGACGTCTTTCCGGTCGCGGGTATACATATTGGCCAGGAACGGACCGATGCCGGTTTTGATCACCGCTTTGAGATCCGCCAGCATGTCGGCATGCGGCGCTTTGATAAAATCCCAGTATTGCGTGTTCAGCGTCCCTCCCGATAGTTTGGACCCGTGCAGGGAGTCGAGGCTGCAGTGGAGTTCGTAGTAAGCATTCTCCAGGAATACGTTGACAGTGCGGGTACTGATCTTCAGTTTCAGCAACCGCGGGCGGTCCAGCTTCCCGAAGTAGGTGAATTCGCCGTTGACGATACGCACCGGGTCCGCGAGTTCCAGCTGTTCACCAGGCGCCAGCTGATAGTCGATAATGGCGACCGTGCCGTTTTTGACACCTGTTACTTTTCCCTTGATGACAAACCCCTCCATGCCCAGGCTGCACAGCGGGAGCAGGAGAAATAGCAGTTGCAAGCAGTTTTTCATACGACAGTGTTTATAAAAAAGGCAACAGCGCATGCGCGCCATTGCCTTTTTAGGGAGGGATAGATTATTTGATGAGTTCGTTCAGTTTCGCTTTCAATGCTTCCCCATACAGATCATACGCCACTACGTTGCCGGCGGGATCGATCAGTACGTTCGAGGGCAGGTAGCGTACGCCATAAAGACCGGCTACCGGTTCGCCCCAGCCTTTGAGGTTGGAAACGTTCAGCCAGGTAAGGCCATGTTTCTGCACGGCTTTTTCCCAGCCTTCCTGTTTGGAATCCAGCGAAATCGCCATCAGCAGGAAGTTCTTGTCCTTGAATTCGTTGTTGATTTCCTGGAGATGCGGGATCTGCGCGATGCAGGGGCTGCACCAGCTGGCCCAGAAATCGAGGAATACGTATTTGCCTTTGAATGCGGAGAGGGAGATTTTTTTGCCGGCCAGGTCGGGGATGGTGAAATCCGGGGCGGCGGTGCCGATTTTTACTCTTCCCATATCGGGCGCCGGCGCGCCTTCGCCCATACTCATTTTCAGCGGGGCCTCATCCACTTTGCCCGGGTTCTTGTAGCGTTGCAGGATGCGCGAAGCTTTGGCGTGGTCGCCCAGGGTTTCGTATACGGAGTCGACATACTTCGGTTCTTTCGTGAAGTAAACGGTCAGAATATACCCGCACACGCCGGAGTTGGGGTGTTTGGCAACCCAGGACTTCAGCTTGGACTGCATGCTTTTTTCCACCGCCGTGGCTTCTGTGGCGGCCACGTTCATGGCGTCTTCATCCCCGATGGAAACGGCTTCGTGGTATTGTTTTTCCAGCTGCGCGAAGCGGAGGCCTTCCCCGCTGTAGGGATCGGTAATCGCCATCACTTCCTGCCACTCTTTCACCCAGGGGTTACCGGAAAATTTCGCATCGTTGAAGCCCGCGCCTTTACCGGTGATCTGCATCTTCCCGTCTTCCAGGTAAAGGATCGTGCCCATGCCGTTTTGCTCCGTGGGGTTGGAACCGATCTGCAGGATGTAAACGCTGCCGCCTTTCTTCATGGGCATACGCAGTTCAAACTGGTGATTCTTCACGTATGCGGTGGCGGTATCGCCGGAATAGGGCTCGTACAGGTTCACCAGGCTATCGTTGGGCGCCTGGTCCAGCTTCACGGAAATAACGGCCATGGGTTCCTGCACCGTATTGTTGAAGCGGGCGCCTTTCTCCTGGGCCGTGGCGGCGATGCTGCTCACGCAAAGCATGCCTGTCAATACTTTCTTCATAGTGAATTGCTTTTTCTACAGATGTATAATACCCGCGCGGGGATGGTTGTCTATTGTTCTGCCGCCGTGCCTTTCGCAGGGTTCGCCAGCATGTCTTCCAGGATGGAAATAGTTTCCGCGATGTATACGTCGCCGGCAATACTTTCGATCCAGTGCTTGTTGATCCGGATGCGGTCTGCATCGTTCCGGAGGGCGGGATTGATGTTGCGGTCTGTGGTGAGCGCCACTTCCAGCCGCTTGTCTTCCGGCAGTTTCCGCAGCGCCTGGATTTGCTTGACGCCGCCGTACCATTGCTGGTAATGTTTCCGGAAGCCAGCCAGGTCAAGGTCAGCCGGTTGTTCCAGGCTGGCCTTCATCGTGCGGGTAGCTGCTTCCACACCGCTAAACACAGGGTTTGCGGCGATGCGGGCATTGGCTTTTCCGATCACCGCAGCATAGTCGGTGTTGGGCGCAACGCGTTGCAGCGGCGGCAGGTTGATCGTATCGCAGGGAAGGATGCTCGGGTAGTCGGTTTCCATGATGGATTGCAGGCTCATCCTGCTTTGGAGCACGATATCCGAGCTCACGCCTTTCAACTGCGTGGAGGTGCCGTTGGCCCGGTAGAATTTCTCCATCGTTACGCGCAGGCTGCCATAGCGCTCGGTTTTAGTGCCTTTGGCGGCATCGCCCATTTTACCGATGTTGAGGTTCTGCTGCGCCGTGCCCTTTCCAAAAGTGGTCTTTGTCCCCACGACCAGCCCTCTTCCATAGTCCTGGATCGCCGCGGCGAATATCTCCGATGCCGATGCGCTCGATTCATCTACCAGTACGGTTAACGGACCGGTATAGAAGGGCGTTTCCGTATTGCTGGCGTATTGGTTCACCGTTTCCTTGCCTCTCAGGTAAGAGATCGCGCCCTTCGGCAGGAAGTAGTTGCACATTCGCACCACTTCATCCAGCGATCCCCCGCCGTTGCTGCGCAGGTCCACGATCAGCCCTTCCACCTCTTCATCTTTCAATCTTGCCAGCTCGCGGCCCACATCTCCCGCAACGCCTTTCTGCTTGTCGCCGCCGGCATCCATATAAAAATCGGTGAAGCGGATATAGCCGTAGCGTTTCCCGTTCCGGTCGATCACCGCGCTCTTGGCTTTGTTCTCCGTATCGATCACTTCATCCCGTTTCACGATCACCGTCCTGGCTTGCTCGCCGGCCTGCTGCAACTGCATCTTCACGGAAGTGCCCTTCTCCCCGCGGATCATGCTTACCACGTCGGTGTTGGACATGCCGCTGATGTTGAGCAGCTCGCCCTTCGCATCCGCGATCGTTACGATGCGGTCGTTTTCTTTGACCAGCCCGCTGGAATACGCGGTGCCCCCTTGCATGAGGCGCTTCACGTAATATTCCCCGTCCCGGTTCTCCAGTTCAATGCCCAGGCCGAAGAAGCGCTTGTTGAGCATTTCGGTGAAGGTGCGGTCTTTAGGCCCGGTGTACATGGTATGCGCGTCGAAGACCATGGCCACCACGTTCAGGTAAGCTTCAAACTTCTCTTCCCCCGACTTTTGCTTTGCGGAAAGTGCGAAGAAGTCGTCGTAGTACTTTTTCACTTTGGCTTCCGCCTTCGCGAGGATGGCGGGATCGATGGGCTTGTTCACCGCATTGCTGTCTGCCGCCACGGCGAGCTCCATATAATTGCGGATCACATAGTATTTCAGCAGCTTCCGCCAGAGTTCCTTCCGGTCTTTGGCGCTGGCAGGGAAGGGATCATTCTTGCGGATATGCTTTACCTGTTCTTTTTTATCGAACCGGAAAGGGCCTGCCATCAGCTGCCGGTAATCTGCCTCCGCCTCCGCGGTACGGCGGCGATAAATGGCATAGGCGGCTTCGAAGAACGCGGGATCCGAGGCTTGCAGCTGCTCATCCACCTGCAGGCGGTATTTTTCCAGCAGTTTTACATCTTCTTTCAGGAAGATATATCCGTTGGGATCCAGCGTATGCAGGTAGCGGTCGAAAACAGCGACGGAAAATGAATCGTTTATGGCTTTGGGCTGGTAATGCTTTTTCTGGATGCGGTCGAGCATGGAATGCATGGCTGCCTTGCGGTATGCCGGCACGGCTTTCGGGTCTTCCGGGCTCTGGGCCGTTGCAGCCACCGTTGCGGCCAGGGCATACGCGGTCATTAAAAGGCACACGCCTCTTTTAAACACTATCATGTATCAATATTTTAAGCCGTGATAAAAGGTCCTATCACTGTGAAGGCACCGGTTTGGGTAAAAAGGGTGATCCCGGCGCGAATAATTTTGACCGGCGGTTATCAGAACGCATTTCCGACCTCCTGGAGATTAATGCCGAATTCGGACTGGAAATAGTTGATCACGGCATTGTACTTCAACCTGTAATTCCCTTTCACGTCCACGCCCGGACTGAAATACGTGCTTTCCATATCCGCCATGGAACGGGTGCAAATGGCTTCTACATATCCCAGGAAATCGGTCCCCAATGTCAGGTAGGCGCCGGTGGGCTCAATAATGCCGTACTGATTTTTCAATGCCGGCGTTTGAATGTTGGAGTAGTCAGCGGGCGCCAGCGCGGCAAAGTCGGCCGGAGTACTGATGGCCCCTGCCCGGAAGGCCCTTTCCATGTAAAAACGGATTAAATTCTTACGCAGCACGTTCATTTGGGCGGGCGTGCTTTGTTGCAGCAAAGTACTGTCTGCCCAGCCGATGGTCAGCGCGGCGTAAGTTGCGCTGAAGTTGACGGCACTCCGGGTATGCTTCCCGCCGATATAGGATGCCAGGAGGATCCTGTAAGGCATCGTTTTTTGCAGAAGGCGCTCCGGCAAGGCGTTGAACAGGTTATCGTATACGAACCGCAATGCGGGGCCGATGTATGCGGGATTGGCGTTGAAGGCGCTGTCGATCTTCTTGTCGATCTGGTTGTAGTTGTAATCGTGCTGGGTAAACCGGTACAGGATGAAGGTCGAATACTTGTTGTAGGCGGCCATGATGCTGTCGTCGTAGCTATGGTTCCCCTGGGGGAGCAGCTTCACCGCCTCCGGTTCGGAGGGTGTGAGTTTCGCTTCTTTCCGGCAGGCCACCATCACCATGGCTGCCAGGATCAGTATGTAACATCTCATAACATCTCTTTTTAACATTAGCAGGTTTATTGCGGCAGGCGGTCGCCGGTTATTTGCGGGTTTTGATGCAGTGCCGGGTTGCGGTTCAGCACATCTCTGGGGATGGGCAGGATGTATTGTTTGTCCCGCTTTTCCAGTTTGTAGGTTTCGGTGGTAAGGGCATCGGGCCGGTATTTGTGGTAGATGGCCGGCATCCCGTACCTGCGGAGATCGAACCAGCGGTGCATTTCTTCCAGGTACAGCTCCCGGCGGCGTTCCTCGCGGCACATGCGGAGCAGTACTTCAGCGGGCTGGAGGGTCCAGTTGGAGAAGCCGGCCGGGTCCAGGCGTGCAGCACGCAGGGTATTGAGGTCCTGGAGCGCTTTCGCAGCGGCGCCACCGTCCCCTTTGGTTTTATACAACTGGATCAGCGCCTCGGCACGGTTCAGGTAAGCTTCCGCGCTTCTCCAGGAATTGAAGTTGACATAGCTGTCGCCAGTTCCCGCCAGGGTATTGCTTTGCACTTTCATCTGTGAATAATCGGTGGCAAAGTAAGGCCTCGTTTCCGGAGGATTGTAATAAAAGCCGACCAACGCCCGCTGATCCGCCGGTTCAAAAGTATTCACCAGGTCGTGGGAAAGATCATAAGCGACACCGTAGGAAATCGGCAGTTTTTCATGGGCCGTGCCGTAGCAGAAAATGGTTTCCACGTTATTGAGGCCCGCCATGGGCTTTGTTTCCGGCACCGGCATGCCGCCCCATGTGTTGAGGTTCATCAGCCGGGAGTGTTTTGCGAGCACCACATCCGCATGGGCGATCGCTTCGTCCCATTTCTCCTGGTACAGGCACACCCTGCTGGCCAGCAGGTGGGCGGCCAGGTAATTGAGCCGGGTTGCCCTGCGGATGGTCTGGTCCCTTTCCAGCAGCGTAATGGCGCTGTCCAGGTCGTTTTCGATCTGCACATACACTTCCTTCACCGACTTCCGTTCCATGTGCTGATCCGAAAGGTCGGAAGTCATGCGGAGCGGAACGCCGGGAGACTTGTCGGGCGTAGTAGTGGAATCATTGTAGGGCGCGGCATACAGGTTTACCAGCATGAAGTGGTAATAGGCCCTGAGCGCAAAAGCTTCGCCTTTGATCCGGTCTTTGTCCTTCTGCGGGCCAACGGCGTCATCAATAAACTGGAGCACTACGTTGGCGCCGAGGATGTGTTTGTAATACAGGAACCAGGCATTGAAATAAAAGGAGTTATCCTGCTGCAAAACCTTTTCGGAAAAATCCGCCTGCCATTGAAAGATCGGGGCCGCATAGCGCGACAACCCGGTATTGCCCAGCGTGGGGCCGTAATAACATTCCACATCGTCGTCCAGGAAAACGGTGAAGTTATGCATGGGTTCCTCATTGTCCGGATAGGCATCCATAAATAATATCTCTCCGAAATGCTCCGTTGTTTCAGGAATCACATCGGATTGGGAATATTCGCTGAGGAACTTTTTGCAGGATGCCATGCAGCAAGCGCCCAGTATAATCAAAACCAACTTCTTCATACAGAATGATTGCATTAATATTTTAAAATCCTGCGTTCAGGCCGAATACATATTGTCGTGTTAACGGCAGCGCGGTGGTGCCGGCGCCTTCCGTCTCGGGGTCCTGCCCTTTCATTTCCCGGCTGGCGATAACGAACACGTTGTTCACGGTAAAGCTGAGCGCCAGGTTCTTCACACCTAACTTCCGCACCGCCATCGGCGGTATGCGATATCCCGCCGAAATGGTTTTGCAGCGGAGGAAGTTGCCGTTGCCCGTCAGGAGGTTGGAAAGCTCATAGGCATCGAGTGGCTGGATTTTGTAAGCGGTGTAACCCAAGCCGGCGGTTTGCTGGCCTTTGTATGGAACGTAGTAATAATTCCCGACCCTGTTATCGATCAGCGAGGGTACGTTCGTATGCGCTTCGTCGCCCGGGTTCCGCCAGCGGTCCATGTATTCGCGGGGCACATTGATAAAGGAACCAGGTACGCCGTTCTGGCCGAAGTTGCGGCCGAAAGGAGGGTTGAGCCGCCGGGTATTGCCCATCGCGGCATACAACTGCGTGCTGATGCTGAGTGATTTATACTGCAACGTCGGACTAACAGACAAAGTCAGCGTCGGTTCCATCTGGCCGGAATACACCAGGAACTGCCCCGGTTCCGAGTACTTTACCGCAGGTTCCGCAATGGTGAGATTTTTAAACATAGGAATGCCGTTCACCGGGTTCAGGCCATCGAAGATATAAGAATAGAATCCGCTGATGGGCTTGTCGGGCAAATGGCCGGTGCCGTTGAGGAAGGAATTGATATCGGTGCGCGCATTGCCCCGGTCTTTGCGGTTGAAGTTCCGGGAAGTGTTCATGGACACGGTGAGCCGGGTATCCTGCTTCCGGATAAGATCCACGCTCAGCGCCAGTTCCATACCCTTATTGAACAACTCGCTGCCATTCCGGTACATATATTCCATACCATATTCATAATCGATATCCACCTTGTCGATCACATCCACCGAATGCTTGTAGTAATAATTGAATCCTCCGCGCAGGCGGTTGTTCCACAACGCCATTTCCACGCCGATGTTCAGCTGCCTGGTTTTTTCCCAGCGCAGATCGGGATACGGCAGGGATTTGATCCGCATGTACGGCACCATGGTCGCCGGGTTGTAACCATTCCCTGTTTCGTAATAAGCTACCAGGTTGGGCCCCACCGCGCTCACCACGTTGCCCTGGGTGCCGTAGGAGGCCGTCATGCTGAAGCTCGACAGCAGATTCCCCGCAGGGAACCACTCCTCCGCGTACGTGTTCCAACGGCCCGACACGCTGTAGTTAGGCAAGAATTTGGCGTTGGAGTATTGCCCGAACCGGTTGGATCCGTCAGTGCGGATATCGCCGCGAAGGATATATTTGTTCATCAGGCTGTAGGTAAGAGTACCGTATCCCGAAATGGTGTTCTTCAATCCGTCGGAAAGAGAGAACCGGGCATAGGCCCTGCGGGTAGCTTCCCCTGCAAAAAAGGTTTTGCCGCGATCGGGAAAATAGCCGGGCTCCCTGACGCTGTGCCCGTCCGACTTCTCGCTGTTCAATTCGCTGCCGACCGTGAAGTTGAGCTGGTCGCGTCCATCGAATAAAGGTGTAGAATAATCCAGGCTGTTGCGCATGCCCCATGCCGAACTGCGCTGCTGGTTGACGTTGGCGATCCCGCCCGCAGGTAAGGGAGAACTATCGAAAAGTGTTTTGGGTGGCGTTTCACCATAATTCCAGGACCGGAGCTTCGCAGCCGTATAAGATTGCTCGTCGAACGCCGAAAACCCGCTGGCTTCCGCGATACTGACACTGGACATGTGCAGGAATTTCCAACGTTTGCCGAGGGCGTAATCTACCGTCAGGTTCAGGTTGGTAGCGCGGGTGCTGGTATTGTTTACCGTATGCTCCAGCTCGTTGAGCATATTGAAGTACAGCGGTTGCCCCCTGTTGCTAAGGAAGTTCGGGTCCGCCTTCGCTTCATTGTTATAGGAACTCATGGGGTAAAACAAATCCGGCCGCAACGAACGGCTTGTTTGCAGGGCGTACGTCTGCGGATTGGTATTGGCGCCGTAGTACCCTGTTGCATTGGAGACATTGCTGTTCAGGGACAGGTCCAGCGCCAGGCGCTTGCCCAGTTCGGTATGAATCGTCATCTGGGCGCCATAGCTGGTATTGCCGTCTAATTTCGCAGCGCCGTTGTTGCGGTTATAATTGACAGACGCGTAGTAAGTGGTTCTCCCCGCCCCGCCACTGAAACTGAGGCTGTTCTGGGTCCCAATCGCGTTGCGGTACAACACGTCAAACCAGTCGGTATTGTTCGTTTCCAGATCCGCCACTCTCCGGTCATACTCCGCCTGCGAGATGCTCCTGTTAAACAATGCATACCGCAGCCCCTCGTACGAATACGTTTCGCGGAAGCCGGTATACGCCGGTGCGAACACGGTGCCATCCGCCTCCAGCTGCCGCGACAGCTCCACCCTTTCCTTCGAGTTCATCATCAGCATGTTCTTGTAGGAAGGCCTGGCCTGGAAGGAAAAAATCGTATTGAAATTAACCTGCATGGGGCCCACCTTTCCCCGTTTGGTCGTGATCACGATCACGCCGTTTGCCGCGCGGGTGCCATAAATCGCCGTGGCGGCGGCATCGCGCAGGAAGGTGAGGCTTTCGATATCGAAAACGTTGATCCCCGAAATCGCGTTCCCCATCAATTCGTAATTGGCATTGGCTTCCGCCGATAACAGGTTGTTCAGCACCGAAGCTTCGATGTTCACCGGGTCGGGGCGCACCATGCCGTCTACCACGATCAGCGGCGAGGCATTGCCCACCAGCGTCGACGTTCCCCGTATGCGCATCTTGGGTTTCGCATTCACGGACCCGGAGTTGTTGATCACCATCAGGCCCGGCACCTTTCCCTGCAGCATCTGCCCTACATTCGCCACACCCGGCTGCAAAACTTCCGACCCTTTGAGCCGGGTATACGATCCGGTAGCCAGTTTGGGATCGATTTTCTGATACCCGGTGATCACCACTTCCTGGATCTCGCGCACGACCGTATCCATCTTAAACGTCAGGAACCGGTCGGTGGCGTTGGCTACTTTATAGGTAAACGACTTCATCCCCATGAGGGAGAAGTTCACGGTTTCCTTATCGTGGGCGAAGAGGACGAACATGCCGTCGTCGCTCGTGGTGGTCATCTCCCGTGAAGCCGTCCCACGGATGCTCACGCCGGGGAGCGGTGTGCCTTTGGGGTCGGTCACCTGCCCGCGCAGCAAAACGGATAGCTGCCTCGGCGCCTGGGGCTCCGCGGCTGTGGCGCGCTCTTCCTTCTTCTCGTAAATAATCACCACACCCATTTCCTCGATAAACTGCAATCCGCAGCCGCCCAGCACCTGCTGCAGGAATTCGCGCAGCGGCACCGCCGTCACGTCCACCGTCACCGGCTGGCGGCCCACCAGCTGGCTGTTGTAAGAAAAACGCACATTGGTTTTCTTCCGTACTTCTTTCAACACCGTACTCAACGCGGTTTTATTCGCCTTGTAGGTGATTTTTTGGTCGAGGCCGACTTTCTGTTGCCCGAAACTGTTCCCCGCGGCCAGCAGCAGGCCCAGCAGCAACGTGCTGAACAACAGGGCATACAAACCCCTGTCTTTCCGGAGAAAGATAAAATCCTTACGTTTCATGATATAAGAATGAAGATTGTGTTATGCTAATGTTTCCCCTGCCCGGCTTTGCTTACCCGGACGGTCTTATCCTGCACACTGAAACCGATATCCAGTCCTTTGCCGATCACGTCCAGCGCAACCTGCAGGTTTGCGGGCCGGGGCATATCGAGCGTAAAGCGGAGATTTTCCAGTGATGTATCGTTAAACTCAAAATCGTAATCGTAATTGCGTGCGAGGTACCGTGTGATCTCCGCCAGCGAAACATCGTAGAACAGCAGGTCGCCGTCCTTCCAGGCCGTATAGGGCTGGGTATCCACCGTTTGCTTGCCGAGCGTCCCATTCCTGAACACCGTTTGCTCTCCCGGGTCGAGCTGCTGCTGCTGCCCGCCGGCTGCCACCAGCAGGCGGCCGGAAGTGAGGGTGGTGGTGGTAACGCCGAAGGTGTTGACGTTGAAAGCAGTTCCCAGCACTTTCAGCTGGCCTTCGCCCGCATGCACGATGAAAGGCTGTGCCGCGTTGGCTTTCACTTCAAAATAAGCCTCGCCGTCCACATACACGTCGCGCGTGGCGCCGTTGAATACGGGGGGATAACGGAGGGTAGTTGCCGAGTTGATCCATACCTGCGTGCCGTCGGAAAGCTGCAGGCTGAATTGCAGGCCCCTCGGGATGACGAGCGTATCCATCCTGACGCCTGCCGCTTTCGCAGCACTGCCCGAATAGGCCAGCGTTGCGCTGCCTGCGGTGATCTGCACACCGGAACCCTGCTGAATGGTCTGCTGCTCCTCTCCCAGTTCCACCGATCGCCCGTCGCCCATTTTCAGCTGTACTTTGCCCGAGGGCTTTGCATCCGCCAGTTGCTCGCTTTGCGGAGCGGCCCGGCGGACCGGCTGCATCATCCAGACGCCAGTCGCGACAGCCAGTAGTACCACGGCAGCCACGGCCAGCCTTACGATGCGCACGATGCGGCGCTTACCGCGAACGGCGCTGAATTGCCGCCAGCCATCCTGCTCGGAGAATTCGGGCCGCGCCAGGCGCACTTTCATTTCGCGCTCGGCAGCCAGGAGGCGGAGCTCTTCGGAGGTAAAATCCCCGGCAGCCTTATCGCCATCCAGCCGGGACGCCACTTTATCCCAGTCAATATTTTTATCGTCGTTATTATCCAACATAGATCAAACCGATTACAGGGGTTAACAATTTCATCATCCAGCCGCATTCTTTCCGTAAAAACTGCAAAGCCAGCTTGATCTGCGTTTTTACGGTATTGATGGAAATCCCGAGCCTTTCCGCGATATCCTTGTATTTAAGCCCTTCCTGGTTACTCATCAGGAATACTTTGCGGCGCTGTTCCGGCATGCGCGATACGGCAGCCCACAGTGCGGCAGTCCGGGCATCGTCTTCCCTTCCGTCATCTTCCGGGAAAAATTCGCTCATGGCCTCGATCACTTTGATTTCTTCCAGCTGTACTTTGCCGGATTTCTCCAGGTACCGCAGCGAAGCATTCTTAATGGCCCGCAGGGCATAGCTTTTAAAATCACGGGTAATCCGGATGTCGTGGCGTTTGTTCCAGCAGTAGAGGAAGAAGTCCTGCACGATGTCGCGTGCGGCATCCTGGTCCAGTACGATATAGTAAGCTGCCCGGCACAATAAAACATAGTAATCCCTGAACTGTTCCTCGAAAGTCACAGCCTTTCCTGATCTCGATTGATGCATAAGTAGTTTTGTACGGTCATTCTCAGTCGTACAAAGTAAAAAATAATCCGGATTTACTACATTCATCGGCTTTTGGATGCTATGCGCACGAGTGCTGGTAATCGCCCTAGATTTTCTACATAGTTGATCTCACGTCTTTTCCGTGGTTTACCACGCTGTTATGATACAGGTACGGGAAGTGTGAAAGCGGGTGATCCTAACGTGAAGTTTTTTTTAAGTTTTTCCGGCGCGGGCATAAAAAAAGGGGCTACCCACCACGGGCGCCCCTTTTGCGATATACTATTACGGTAAATTATACTTTCAGCAGCGCTTTCACGGGATCCTTGCCGAACAGGAGTTGTTCGGGGTTTTCGAGCATGTCTTTCACACGAACGAGGAAGCTTACGGATTCGCGGCCGTCGATGATGCGGTGGTCGTAGCTGAGGGCTACGTACATCATGGGGCGGATCACTACCTGGCCGTTCACGGCCATGGGGCGGTCCTGGATCTTGTGCATGCCGAGGATGGCGGATTGCGGGATGTTGATGATGGGCGTGCTCATGAGGGAGCCGAATACGCCGCCGTTGGTGATGGTGAAGGTACCGCCGGTCATCTCGTCCATGGTCAGTTTGCTGTCGCGGGCTTTGGTAGCCAGCTCCACTACTTTCTTCTCGATATCTGCCATGCCGAGGCTTTCGGCGTTGCGGATCACCGGCACCACAAGCCCTTTGGGAGCGGATACGGCGATGGAAATGTCGCAGTAGTCGTGGTAAATGATTTCTTCTCCGTCGATATACGCGTTAACAGCAGGGAACTCCTGCAGGGCGAAGCAAACGGCTTTGGTGAAGAAGCTCATGAAACCGAGGTTCACGCCGTGGGCGTTCTTGAAGGTTTCTTTGTATTTGGCGCGGATAGCCATGATGTTGGTCATGTCCACTTCGTTGAAAGTGGTGAGCATGGCCGTGGTGTTCTTGGCTTCTACCAGGCGGCGGGAAACGGTTTTGCGGAGGTTGCTCATTTTCTCGCGGCGGTCTGCGCGGGTGAACAGCTCCTTGCCGAGGGCCACGCCGGGATTTTCGAGAGCGGCGAGCACATCGTCTTTCATAATCTTGCCATGGGCGCCGGAGCCTTTGATGCTGGCGGGGTCCACTTTCTTGTCGGCGATCACGGCGGCGGCAACGGGACTGGCTTTCACATCCGAGGGGATGGAAGCTGCAGGCGCCTGTTGCGCAGCGGGGGCTGCCTTGGGAGCGGGCGCGGCGGCCTGCGCGGCAGGCTGCGCTTTGCCGGCGGGACGGGCAGCGGAGGTATCGATCTGGCAGGCAACGTCGCCGATGTTCAGCGTATCGCCTTCTTTGGCAACGGTTTTGAGCACCCCGGCTTCTTCAGCATTCAGCTCGAAGGTGGCTTTTTCGGACTCGAGCTCGCAGAGCACTTCATCCCTTTCCACGTAATCGCCGGTTTGTTTCAGCCATTTGATGAGGGTTACTTCACTGATAGATTCCCCAACCGTAGGAACCTTGATATCAATCGTGCCTTTGTTGGAAGCGGGTGCGGCCGGTGCTGCTTCGGGAGCAGGCGCCGGGGCGGCGGCAGGAGCGGCGGCAGCGGCGGGGGCTGCAGGTTGCGGAGCGGCGTCGCCCGCGGCATCGGTATCGATGGTGGCGGCTACGTCGCCGATCTTAACGGTCTCTCCTTCTGCTGCTACGATTTTCAACACGCCGGATTTTTCGGCGGTGAGCTCCAGTGTGGCCTTCTCAGACTCCATTTCACAAAGGATATCGTCCTGGTTCACAAATTCGCCGTTCTTCTTCAGCCATTTTGCGATGGTCACTTCGCTGATTGATTCTCCTACCTGAGGTATTTTAACTTCGATGATCATGTGTATAACCCTCCCGTAATGAAACGTTAAAAATGTATGGGTAAAATTAAGGGGATTCCGGTTAGCACGGCATCCTTTTTATTTTACTTGCTGATTAAATATTAAATGCGGTCTCGATGATTTCCTGCTGCTCCTGTGCGTGCACCTTGCCGTAACCCGTTGCCGTGGCGGCGCTGGGGTTGCGGGAGATGACACCGTAGTTGAACTGTTTGAGGTTCATCTGCAGGAACCCGGCGGCGCCCATGTTCAGGGGTTCTTCCTGTACCCAGAACCAGGTGGCGCCCTTGTACTTCGCCTGGATGCCTTCCAACTGCGCGATGGGCAGCGGGTAAAGCTGTTCGAGGCGTACGATCGCCACGTCCTTACGGTCTTCCTTCATCTGCTTCTCGCTCAGGTCGAAATACATCTTGCCGGAGCAAAGCAGCACCTTCTTCACCTTTGCCGGTTCGGTAATGAACGGATCGTCCATTACTTCCTTGAAACCGCCCTGCGTAAAGTCCGCCACGGGGCTGTAGCTCCGTACGTGGCGCAGGTTGGCTTTCGGTGAGAAGTTGATCATCGGTTTGCGGAACGGCAAGGCCAGCTGGCGGCGCAGCGCATGGAAGAAGCTGGCCGAAGTGGTGCAGTTGGTGATGAAGATATTGTATTCGGCACATTGCTGCAGGAAGCGCTCCAGGCGTGCGCTCGAGTGTTCGGGGCCCTGCCCTTCGTACCCGTGCGGCAGCAACATCACCAGCCCGCTCTGCTTCTGCCATTTGGTTTCGGCGGAAGTGATGAACTGGTCGATCAGCGTTTGCGCGCCGTTCATGAAATCGCCGAACTGCGCTTCCCAGATGGTCAGGGAATCGGGGTTGGCGATGGAATAGCCATATTCAAAACCCAGCACGGCGAACTCGCTCAGCAGGGAATTATAAATGCGGAATTTGCCCTGGTTGTCGCCGATGCGGCTCAGGCGGCTGTACTCCTCGTCGGTTTCCTCGCTGCGGAGCACGGCGTGGCGGTGGGAGAAAGTACCGCGCTTCACGTCCTGACCGCTGAGGCGCACGTCCTTACCGGCGCTGAGGATGCTCGCATAAGCCAGCAGCTCGCCCGAAGACCAGTCGAGCAGCCCCTGTTCGGCGAACAGTTTCTGCTTGTCGGTCAGCAGTTTACCGATCTTGCGGAGTTGTTTGAAGCCTTCGGGGATCGCCATGATATCGGCGAACAGCTTCTCCAGTTCGGCTTTGGTGATGGCGGTTTCCGGGGATTTGATGAAATCTTCCGGGGTGGATTTGCGCAGTTCCTGCCATTTCAGTTCCGGTTGCTGGTACTTGTAAGGCAGGGGGTGCTGTTTTACATTGTCGAGGCGTTCCTGGAGATCTTTCCAGAAGGCTTTCTCCATTTCCTGCGCGATGGCCGCGTCCACGTCGCCGTTGGCGATGAGTTCTTTGGAATAGACCTCGCGCGGGTTGGGATGTTTCTCGATGGCTTCGTAGAGCTTGGGCTGGGTGAACTTGGGATCGTCTCCCTCGTTATGCCCGTGCTTGCGGTAGCACACCATATCGATATAAATATCGGAATTGAATTCCTGGCGGTAGCGGGTGGCGATCTCGGCTACTTTCACGGTGGCTTCCACATCGTCGCCGTTCACGTGGAACACGGGAGCCTGTACGATGGAGGCCACGCTGGTGCAGTAGTCGGAAGAGCGGGCGTCTTCGAAATCGGTGGTGAAGCCGATCTGGTTGTTGATGACGAAGTGCATGGTGCCGCCGGTGTAATACCCGCGGAGCTTGCTCATCTGCGCAACTTCATATACCACGCCCTGCCCTGCGATGGCGGCGTCGCCATGGAGGAGGATGGGGAGGATCTGGTCGTAGTCGCTGTTATAGATGACATCGGCCTTGGAGCGGGCGAAGCCTACTACCACGGGGTCTACCACTTCGAGGTGGGAGGGGTTGGGCGTGAGCTGCACGTTCACTTCCTTGCCGGCCGGCGTTTGTATGGAGGCACGGAACCCGAGGTGGTACTTCACGTCGCCCGATCCCATGGTGGTGTCGGGGACGGCGGTGCCTTCGAATTCGGAGAATATCTGTTCGTAGGTTTTGCCGAGGATGTTGGCCAGCACGTTGAGGCGGCCGCGGTGGGCCATGCCGATCACGGCTTCCTTCACGCCGTATTCGGCGGCGGTGTTGATCATGGCGTCGAGCGCGGGGATGGTGGTTTCGCCGCCTTCGAGGGAGAAGCGTTTCTGGCCGATGTACTTGGTGTGCAGGAACTGCTCGAACATTACGCCCTGGTTCAGCTTCGTAAGCACGCGCTTCTTCTGGCCGGCCGCGAGGGGCTTGCGAAGGGTGGTCTCCATTTCACGCTGGAGCCATTCGATTTTCTTCAGGTCGTTGATATAGGTAAATTCGATGCCTACTTTGCCGGCATAGATTTCTTTAACATGCTGAACGATCTTTTCGAGGGGGGCTTTGCCCAGGCCTACGATCTGCCCGGCGTGGAACTCGGATTTCAGGTCGGCGTCGGTAAGGCCGAAATGGGCGAGGTCGAGGTTGGCGTGGCGGTCTTTTCTTTCCCGGATGGGATTTGTTTTGGCGACGAGGTGGCCTTTTTTGCGGTAGGCCTGGATCAGGCGGTAAACGGCCAGTTCCTTGGTCAGCTGTTCGTTCGAAACACCCAGTGCGGTGGTGCCGGCGGGTGCGGCCCCTGCTTTCCCGTTTGCGTTGCTCACTGCAAAGTCGAATCCTTCAAAAAATTTGATCCACTCCGGGTCTACCGAAGCCGGATCTTCGCGGTACGAATTGTACAGCGATTCTATGTACGCCGGGTGCGAGTTGGTGACAAACGAAAAGTCCTTCATTTACAACGAATTTAAGCTTGGTCTTTAATTCTACTTTAACCTATAACAATAAAAATGAGTTACGGGATTGCAAATATCGCTAAAGATTTGGGATTTTATGGGCTTTTTACCGGATTTACAGGGCGAAAACCGTGGATGGGATTTCACTTTTTTTTAACATCTTTGCAGGACGAAGGACGAGGGAACCGGGGCTAATTCCGGAAATCCCGAGTTTTATTTTTGTTTATCCAAAGATAAAACATACCTTTGCCGTCCGAAACTTGAAATTTATACAATGGCAAACCATAAAGCAACGAAAAAAGACGTACGTCAGAGCAGAAAGCGTAATGAGCGTAACCGTTACTACGGCAAAACGACCCGCAATGCCATACGGGATCTGAAGAAACTGACCGACAAAGCTGCTGCTTCCGAAAATCTTCCGGAAGTGATCTCCATGATCGACAAACTGGCTAAACGTAACGTTATCCACAAGAATAAAGCAGCAAACCTGAAAAGCAAGCTCGCCTCCAAGGTGAACACGCTCGCTTAATAATCAGGCCGTTACAATATTATTTCAGCTCTTCCCTGCAATACGGGAAGGGCTTTTTTCGTTTCCGGTCAATTCCCTGTCCCGGGATCGCGCGGCCGTTACAGGGAAGCGTAAGGACGGTTAGCCCTAGGGAACAGGACGGTTACAGGACGGTTACAAGACGGCTAGAGGACGGATAGCCCTATTGCTGTATATTTACACCACCTTTCAACAACCAAACACTTAACCATTGATTCTCAATCTGCTAAACCATTTCTGGCGCCCCCTCGCGCTGGCGGCCCTTTTGTCGGCCACAACCTATAGCGCTGAGGCACAGGACCTTACAACGAAATACGAACGCACCGCCGCACGGGAAACCGTTACCTACGCCGAATGCATCAGCTACTGGAAAATGCTCGCCCGCAAGTTCCCGCAGCTCCGTATCCGCGAAATCGGCGCCACCGACGCAGGGTTCCCCCTCCACCTCGTCACCCTCTCCCCCGACCGCGACTTCGATTATGCCAGCCTCCGCCGCAAAAACCGCAGGATCATCCTCATCAACAACGGCATTCACCCCGGCGAGCCCGATGGCATAGACGCCACCATGATGCTCGTCCGCGACCTCTGCCTCGGCAAAAAGAAGCTCCCGGCCAACGTCACCCTCGCCATCATCCCCATTTACAACATCGGCGGCGCCCTCAACCGCACGGAATATTACCGGGTCGACCAGAATGGCCCGGCCGCCTTCGGCTCCCGCGGCAACGCCCAAAACTTGGACCTGAACCGCGACTTCATCAAAGCCGACTCCCGCAATGCCCGCACCTTCCACCAGATCTACCACCTCACCGACCCCGATGTATTCATAGACAACCACGTGAGCAACGGCGCTGATTACCAGCACATCATGACGTTGCTCTCCACCCAATACGGCAAACTTGGCGGCCCCATGGGCGCTTATCTCCACGAAACCTTCGAACCGGCCCTGTACAAGATGATGCAGGAAAAAGGGTACGACCTCCTCCCCTACGTCAACCACTTCGGCCCCACGCCCGACAGCGGGTGGACCGCCTTCGCCGACGGCCCCCGGTATTCCAGCGGGTATACAACGCTTTTCCACACCTTCGGCTTCGTCCCCGAGACGCACATGCTGAAACCCTACCAACAGCGCGTGGAAGCGACGTATGCCCTCATGGAGTGCTTCATCCGGTTCACTTCAGAAAACAGCACCAGGATCCGGGAACTGCGGGAGGCCACCAAAGCGGCCGTCAAAACGCAGGAGCGGTTCCCCCTGAGCTGGGAACCCGATACGAATAAGCCGCAATGGTACACATTCAAAGGGTTCGAGCCGGGTTATAAGCCCAGCGAGGTATCCGGGCTGCCGCGGCTTTACTACGACCGGACGAAGCCTTACGAAAAGCAGATCCGTATCTTCAATCACTTCGAGCCGGGCAATTTCGTCGACCGGCCGGAGGCGTATATCATTCCGCAGGGCTGGTGGGCCGTGATCGAGTTGCTGCAGGGCAACAAAGTACAGATGCGGCGGCTGGATAAGGATACTACAATCGAAGTAGAGACGTATACCATCCGGGATTTCAAAACTTCAGCCACGCCGTATGAGAAGCATTACCTGCATTACGGGGTGAAGACGAGCGTATCGAAGCAAAAGATCGCGTTCCGGAAGGGGGATTATTTTATTCCCATGAACCAGGCGGCCAACCGGTATTTGGTGGAGACGCTGGAACCGGGGGGCGCGGATTCCTTCCTCGCCTGGAATTTCTTTGATGCGGTACTGGGGCAGAAAGAAGGATATTCTTCTTATGTTTTCGAAGACACGGCGGGAGAATTCCTGCGCGCACATCCCGAAGTGCGTGAGGGACTGGAGGCGCGCCGCGCCAGTGATACGGCCTTTGCGAAGAGTGGTTCCGCGCAGTTGAATTTCGTATATCGCCAGTCGCCGTGGAATGAGCCGGGATACATGCGGTACCCGGTGTTCAGGGTGGTGAAGTGATAAAATTATTGATCGTTCTTGTAGACGCAGCGCCTCTTCATGGAGGCGTTGTTTTGTTTTGTCGCATAGTGAGAATTGTAGAAATATTTTTTTCAGAAAAATGATGAAAGAATTGGCGGAAAAAGTTTTCAATTCAGAAAAAAAATATCATTGCTGCATTGGTAATTTTTAACGATTATTCTATGACTAATGTACAAACGCAAACGTTGCTAACTGCGGTCGAAACACTGCAGGAACAACAACAAACAATGCTCGAACAACAACAGGTGATGCTCGCTTCAATAGCAGCACAGCAGGAAGTAAATCAAAAACTGTTCGTTTCGATCGATGGCCTGGAGCAACGGCAGCAAACGATGCTCGCTACCATGGAAGCACAACATCAGGAGCAGCAGCAGGTCAACCAAAAACTGTTCGTTTCGATCGATGGCCTGGAGCAACGGCAGCAAACAATGCTCGCTACCATGGAAGCCCAGCACCGGGAGCAGCAGCAGGTCAACCAAAAACTGTTCGTTTCGATCGATGGCCTGGAGCAACGGCAGCAAACGATGCTCACAACCATGGAAGCCCAGCACCAGGAGCAGCAGCTGGTAAACCAAAAACTGTTCGCATCGATCGATGGCCTGGAACAGCGTCAGCAAACGATGTTCACAACCATGGAAGCCCAGCACCAGGAGCAGCAGCTGGTAAACCAAAGACTGTTCGCATCGATCGATGGCCTGGAGCATCAGAACAAAAACATTGTGCTGACGATCCAACAGCTGGGCACGCAACTCGCTGACAAGATCGACTACCTCGACGCGCGTATCGACGCATTCGAAGCAAGGGTAGACGCGAAGTTTGCAATTATCGACAGGCGCCTGGACGGTATCGAAAAACGACTGGACGGTATCGAAAAGCGACTGGATGTCGTGGAAAACCGCCTGACGCTCGTCGAAAACCGACTGGATGTCTTGGAAAACCGCCTGACACTTGTCGAAAACCGACTGGATGTCCTGGAAAACCGCCTGGTGCTGCTCGACGATCGATTAGTACTGGTCGAGAAACGAATTGGCGATCTGGAAAGCCGGTTCGAAGCAGTTGAAGCCAAGATCATCCTGATCCATGTACACCTCGATTCCATGGACAAAAAGTTCCTGGAGATGGATGTAAAATTCAAACTGATCGACAAACGGTTCGACGATGTGGAAAACCAGTTCGATGTGCTCCATACCCGCTTCAACCTGGTTGAAATCAGGTTTACCGGCATCGAGAACAAGCTGGTCCTGATCATTGGCGACCTGGATCAAATTGAAACCTGGACCGGATATCGGGCCAATCCCCGTCTACCCGACATCGTAAAAGCCGAGGCGTAGTCTCCCTCCGCGCAACGTTTAAGTCTGACACCCACATAGATAATCCCATATAAAAGCCGCTCCCTCACAAGGATGCGGCTTTTTCCATACTATTTACTTATCTTATTGGTCAGAACCACTGTACCTATGTTCGTTTTCGAACCCCGTTGTCTTGTCGAATATTGTTTCGCTGGTGGCATGGATCATGCCCGGCGCCCGCAAAGACACTACCACCCGGGAGCCCCGGCTATGGCATATCTTCGCTTTTACCGCAGCCATCTTCATTCTTATAGGATCATCCATGAGCGGATTACCTGCGCTGCTGATCGTAGCCCTGGTATTCACCGGCACCGGCATCTGCCTTTCCCGCGCAAGGGGTGGCCGCAAAGCGTAAAAATGCTGAAATTAATGCCGTTGGAGGAGGATGAACGTATGTTGTTCTCCGTAGAAGTGATTGTAAATGAGGGCAGTTTTGTGGCGCCCGGAAAGTAATTCCTGCGTGGCGGTCCACATGCCGAAAGCGCCCGCCGTATCGTATTCCCCGCAGAATTGTTTGAAGTGGATCTTTGCAGTGGCCGGCGTCAATGCTTTTTCCGCGATATCATAAAAATGATCGAACCGCACATCGCCGTTGCGGCCGCTTACCAGCAGGTCTATCTCTTCTTCCTTCACACCATGCTGCGCAAGGAACTGTGCGAGTGTTTCCGAAACACCTGCTGCATCGGGCTTGTAGCTCATCTGCATTCCCATCAGCTCAACCGCGCCGGGTGCTGTCCCGATCAGGAAGAACGTAGCGCCCTCCCCGGCGATGGCGCCCGGCGTACCCGATACGAGCATCTCCGCGGGCTGTGTGAGCGCAGATTTCCAATAGCCGATACGGCTTTTGATGAAGAAATGTTCAAGGGTCATCTCATCAAAACCGCCCGTCAGCACGCTTTCCGCTCCTTCCTGGATTTGCAGCAGCGAATCGAGCAGGGCATGTTCGAAGGAGAAACCCCGGTGCACGAAAGTATTGTTGTAATCCGTGCATTGCTGTTGCAGGGCAATGAGCCCGTTCACGGAATTGTAGGTCGACTGGATAAACGGCGTGGGATTGAGCGCCGTTTCTTCGTAAGTGCGGATGTCATGGAGAAACTTCTCGGTATCCTGCAGGCTGCCGCGGCCGGTACCGGTGATAATCGCGCCGGGAACGGGGGCATTGGCGTTGCGCAGGCATTGCAGTGCGGTGGTGAGCCCCATTTTCAGCAAGCGGCTCATACGGCGCAGGCTGTTGGGCGGAATGAACCCTGCATACCCCGGCTCCTGCGCGCGCAGGAGGTTGCGCGCTTCGAGCGGCAGGAGTTGCGGTTCATAACTTCCTTCAAAGCTCTGTTGCGGGGAAATCGCCGCGCTGGCCTGTATGTAGCACTTAATTTCCATACTTACTGATCACGAGTGATGCATTATTGCCGCCGAACCCGAAGGAATTGGACACCACGTTTTTCACGGGCGACTCTTCCAGCAGGCGCGTTTCCGGCGAGATGCGCAGCTCTTCCATGCGCTCCGTAAAATTGAGGTTCGGCCATATCATCTGCCGGTTGATCGACAACACGGAATAAATGGCTTCTATAGCTCCGGCTGCCGCGAGGGTATGGCCGGTGAAGGGTTTGGTGGAACTGAACGAAGGAACGTTATCCCCGAAGAGCCGTTCCAGCGCCCGGCCTTCCGACACGTCGTTGTTCAACGTAGCCGTACCGTGGACGTTGATATATTGCACATCCGCCACGGTGCGGCCGCTCATGGCCAGCGCTTTCCGCATCGCCTCGAACGCGCCGTCGCCCTCGGGTGAGGGAGATGTGGGGTGGAAGGCTTCGTTGGTATTGCACCATCCGCTCAGTTCGGCCATGGACCTGGCCTTGCGGCGCTGCGCGAAGCTTTCCGATTCGAGAACGAGGTATGCCGCGCCTTCTCCGAGGTTCAGGCCGTTGCGGTCTTTATCGAAGGGCATGCAGTGCCGTTTGTCGATATTCTTCAGGGAGTTGAAGCCGTTGATGGTGAACCGCGTCAGCGCTTCTGTACCGCCGCAGACCGCTCTTTCCACGAGCCCTGCGCGGATAAGCCGCGCGCCGTACATGAGGGCGTTGGCCGAAGAAGAACATGCGGTGCTGATCGTGGTAACGTATGCGGTGAGGCCCGCCCGGTCGGCGATGCGCTGCGTACAATCCGCACAGTCCAGCGTATCGATGAGCTGCAGGAAGGTTCCTTCCTTTTCGGGGTCGAGGATATCGAAGTAGATTTTCTCGGTATCGCACATACCGCCTACGGTAGAGGCGTTGATGAATGCGGCAGGGGTATCCCGGGGGTCTTTGATACCTGCGGAAAACAGCGCTTCCTGCATGGCCACGAGCCCGAGGAGCGTGGTCCGGGTGAAACCGGTAGCGTCGGTCAGTCCGGCCATTTCCGCCAGTTCTTCCGAGCTGCATTTCACTTCTCCTACCGGGAGCTTGCCGGCGTGAATGGTATCCACATATTGCGCATACCCTAAGCCGCTCCGTTGCGCCCGGAGGCTGCGGAAATTCTCCTCCACGTTATTCCCGATGGCGGAGACCATACCCATCCCTGTTATCAGCACACGTTCTGCCATACGGTTCCGCGGATCAGGCCGCCTGTTTGCTCATGATGAATTCCGCCATGGATTGTACGCTCTGAAGGATTTTACGGCCTTCGCGCGGGTCTTCCACTTTGATCTTGTAATTTCTTTCCAGCAGCACCATCAGTTCCAGCGAATCGATGCTGTCGAGCCCGAGGCCTTCGCCGAACAGGGGGGCATTGTCGTCAATATCTTCCGGTTTGGTGTCCTGAAGGTTCAGCGCTTCAATGATCTCCTGTTTGAGTTTCAGTTTTAATGCTTCCATGTTGTTGTAGGTTTTACGCCTGTGGCGTATTCCAGGGGGGTAAAATTAGTTGATTTACCGCTGTTATGAAAATTGTTATTTATCCGATCCTGCGCTGCTCCACCACGGCGGCCACCAGGAGCATGGCCCCGCCGCATCCCAGCAGCTTCGCCAGATCCGGCAGCACGTACCGGATATGGCCGTTGCGCAGGTAAATATCGTTGATGGCATCGAGGCCCCAGCTCAGGGGCGACAATCGCCCGATCAGCTGCATCGATTCCGGCATGATCTCCAGCGGAATCCAGATACCGCCGATGGCGCTCAGGATCACTATACTTACCGCACCAAAATTGAGCGCCTGGTTGGGGGTTTTGAATATCGTGCCGATCAGGATGCCGTACGCCGTGGCGGTTACACCAATGCTGGCCGCCACGAGGAATCCCGCGACATGGTCCACCCCCACCTGCAATTTGGGCAATCCCAATAACGGCAGCAGGTACAATCCCACCAGGATCATCAGGTAGAACTGTACGGTACAAATCCCGACGAAAAACAGCAGTTTACCCGTCAGCACCGAAAGGAAATTGCCGGGGATGAGTTTCATCCGCACGAGGCTCCCGTCTTCCCGCTCCCGGATCATATTCCCGGCAATCGGGATTACAATGAAGAACATGGCGAAAATGCTCCAGGCCGGAACGTTGTGCTGTACCGAATTGGAAATCACGTCGATCTGCTTCCCCTCCCCCAGGCTCGTTTCCCGGAGCGCCACCGCTTTGAGGCGGATGGCCGGGAAGGTATCCTGGTTAAGGCTGTCGCGGCTGCGGAGCTGCATCTGGATCCGCTCCAGCAGCAAATCGGTTTCCACCTGCGTGAGGAAGTTGTCCAACGCCTGGTGAATGGCGCTTTTGAAGGCCTTTTTGGCCGCCGGATCGAAATACAACTGTACGGCCAGGGAGTCGTTGCTCAGCGCCTTAACCGGCAACTGCGACGGCAGGCCCATCCTTTTCGAAATATCGTTGACGATCTTATTGGCATTGCTGACGATCTCAGCCGTAGCGCCTTTTGGAATGGTGATGCTGATCTTGTACTTTCCTTCCGCCACCATTTCCTTCGCCCGCTCTTCCGACAACGGTTCCCCATCGATGGAATCAATGACGTTGAATTGCCCGCCCGACTGCAGCCCTTCGCGGACATACCTGGCGAGCCGGCCATGATCGTTATCAACGGTAAGGATATCGAACTGCACTTCCTGGTAATCGCGGAAAGGCGCGTCCTGGATGAGGGCCATCACGGTGATGAGCACGAGCGGCATGGCAAACAGCAGTGCCAGCCCCGCTTTGTCGCGGCGCAGCAGTAACCATTCTTTGCGTATCGTGGCGATGATCCTTAACATGATTGCTTTTCTATTTTAATCCCGCACGGCATGGCCGGTGTAGTGGAGGAACACGTCTTCCAGTTCGGACGGGGTACCCTGGGTCACCAGTTTCCCTTCGTCGATGATGGCCACTTCGTCACATATCTGTTCTGCTTCTTCCAGCAGGTGCGATGTATAAATTACGCTGTTGCCTTTCGCGTTGTAATCCCGCAGGAACTGCAGGATCATGCTTCTCGACTGCACGTCCACTCCCGCGGTGGGCTCATCGAGCACGAGGAGCTTAGGTTCGTGGAGGATGGAGGCGATGATATTGGCGCGCCGTTTCATCCCGCCGGAGAATTTCCCGGTTTCTTTGTGCGCGGCTTTCTCCAGCCCGAACGTTTCAAGATGCTGCATGATCTGATCCTTCAGCCGGCGGCCGCTGAACCCGTACAGGTTGCCGAAATAGCGGAGGTTTTCGAAAGCCGTGAGTTGCGGATAGAGTGCGATGCGCTGGGGCACCACGCCGATGATCCTTTTGATGGCTTCACGGTTGGCGGGCGTTTGCGGCATGCCGAGGATTTCGGCGGAGCCGCCGGTGGGTTCCACCAGTCCGCAAAGAATGGAGATCGTCGTGGTTTTGCCGGCGCCGTTGGGGCCGAGGAGCCCGGCGATCTTCCCTTCCGCGAATGCGCACGAAAGCCCGGAGAGACTGGGAACCAGTGCTCCTGCGTAGGTTTTCTGCAGATCCTTCACGGCAATGCTGTTCATGACGGCTTTCTTCAGAGTTTAACGGTGGACAGGCGGCGGAATACTTTTTCTTCCTGGTCGGCGATCAGCAGGAGCATTTTGCTCAGTTCGCCGTACGAAACGTTATCGGCCGAGCGGGCTTTGCAGACGCGCCCGGCATTTGCGGCGAAGTTACGCCAGCCGTCGCCCACAATGGTAAGCTCGCGGCCGATATCTTTGAGCTCTGGTTTGCTGAGCAAAGTTCCGGCTTCCTGGAGGAAGGCGGCATACATGAACCGGAACCCTGCGCCGCCGGTCCCGATTTCTTCCTGCATTCGGATGATATTGCCCAGGTACAGCCCTGCGCGGCGGTCGCCCACTTTGGCGGGATAATCTTTCACGCGGTTGGCGAGGAAACGGATGCCTTTGACGCCGAACATGGGCACGGGGATCTTGAGCATGTAGTGGCATGCCTGCGCGATCCCGGCTTTAATGGGTTCCTGGAAATCCACTTCCTGCGGTACGTTCACGGGGTAATACATTTTGCCTTTGGGGGCAGGGAACCCTTTCGCGAAGCGGGCGCGGATGAGGCTTTCGGTATCGATGCGGGTAACGGTGTCCATGATAGGGTCGGAAACGAGGTAGTCGTCGCCGTCTTTTCCGTACACCACCAGGTTATGGGCGTTGAAATGGAAACGGTAGGATTCGGGGAAATAGGGAAGATAGTACACGCTGGACTGCATGCCCACCGGAACGCCTTTATCGATCTGCTGATCGAGGGCTTTCATGGCTTTATCGACGCTGTTGAACTTGTGCGATTCCATTTCCACGCCGAGCCTTTTGCAGGCGCGCGCGAAAATGGCGCCGGGCCAGATGCGGTAGGTGGTGCCGGGTACGCCGTTCACTTTCACGAAAGGCAGGTGGCCGAAAAAGATACCTGCTCCGATCCCGAAGGCCATGGGCTCGCTGATATGGAGACCGTAATGGCCGAAGAGGTTGGATATCACGCCGCTTTCACAGTGGGCGGTTTGCGTGTGGCTGAATTGTGTCATGTCTGTTGATTATGCTGGGCGCTTGAAAGGAAGCAGTTCGCCGCTGCGGAGGGTACCTGCGGGGATGCCGAAGATGTCGGCATAGCGTTCGGTCATCTTGTCGCTTAACCCTTTAAAAACCGACGGTTTCATATGCCGCTTCACCTGCCACTGGAACTTCCCGGCTTTGAGGGCCAGCAACGGAAGGTCCAGGAGGGTGCGTTCCATGTAATAGGCAATGGGGCTGAGGGCGCCGGCTTCCACCTTTGACCTGGTGTCTGCCACGCGCTGTTCCACTTCATCCCAGGCCTGGCTGAGCGCTACGTTCTCCGGTTCCCAGCCGATGCTGGTGGCCGTGGTGTAATCGCCCTGCTGGTCCACTGCGTAGAAAAGTTGCTTGAATGTACCGTGGTGCAGGTTGTCGCCGTCCTGCGGAACTTCATCTTTTTTCATGTTGTAGCAGTTTTTTGATGAGGGATCAGCCCCCTGATATTATTTGAAATGCAGCAGGCACCGGTGTTATCCGGCGGCTGCTGCATGGTAATTCGTTAGTGTATCTTCAGGCCGCGCCGATTATACGACGGTGATGCCTGCGTATGCGTAAGAGAAACGCGCGCTCTCGGGCACCATCATTACGATCGTATCACCTTTCTTCAGTTTGCCCTGGTTCAGCAGTTCCTCCAACATGAAATACGGGGAAGCCGTACCCACATTCCCCACGCGGGTGAGGTTGGTGAACCATTTTTCCTGCGGGATGTGCACCCCCAGGCGTGAAATCTCTTCATCAATCTTAAAGCGGAAGAATTCCGAAGAAAGGTGCGGCAGGAACCAGGTAAGTTTGTCGATGTCGATGTTATATTTCTCCACCAGTTCTTTCCACATTTTAGCGCCGGAAGGCACGATGTTCTTGCCGAGCAGGCGGGTATCCTGTTTGAAGGAGAACACGCTGTTGGCGGACCATTCGTCGGGCGTCATGTCGGTCCAGCCTTTGGTGGAACCGTCGTCATTCTTCACCGCGCCGGCGTACATGCAGGTTTCCAGCTCATGGGCGTAAGATGCGATCTCTACCCAGTCTACCCGCAGGCTCAGCCCTTCCTCATTCGGTTTGTCCTGGAAAAGGGCCGCGCTGGCGCCGTCGGACAGCATCCAGCGGAGGAAGTCTTTTTCGAACGCGATGATGGGATTTTCGGTGAGATTTTTCAGGTTTTCCGTTTCCGGCTCGAAGTTGCGGGAAAGCAGCCAGGCCGAGAATTTCTCGGAGCCGGTGCTAACCGCGTTGGCGGTATTGCCGCATTTCACTGACATCCAGGCGTATTTGAAGGCCTGCATGCCGGCAGCGCATGCGCCGGTGGCGGCGATGAGCTCCACGGGCTGGCATTTCAGGATGCCGTGCACCATGGCGGCGTGGTTGGGCAGCATCTGGTCGGGACTGGTAGTGCCGCAGGCCAGGAGTTGCATTTTAGTAATGGGGAATTTATCGTCGAAAAGCGACTGCACGGCGTTGGCGGTCATTTCCGCGTTGGTGTGCGTGCTCTTGCCTTCTTTGTCCTGTGCGTAATAACGCGTCTTGATCTTATTGTTTCCCAGGATGATATTTCTCGCCCGGGAAGGTTTTCCATCCACCATACCGAGGATGCTTTCCATTTCTTCATTCGCTACCGGCTCGTTCGGCAAAAATTTGGAGAGCCTCGTTATATATACTTCTTTCATCGCAGTGAGTTGTCCTTTTTGTCGATCTGAAGAGGCGGCGCCGGGGCGCCGGAACATTTCAGGGTTGTTAAATTGTTAAGCGGCCGTAAATATAGAATTTTATCAGTTTTCGCGCAGCTGTATTCCTTTGTAATATGTTACATCGCGGTTAAGCTTCTTCTTTCCGAACGTGAGCTGCAACCATCCTGCGATGGTGGTGAACGGGCTCAGGATCGGGATGGCGGCGAGGAGGATCACGCGGTACATGGTCACGCGGCCCTGGCGGGCGGGATTTCCCGGTTCGCCGGCTTTGCTGATGTAATTGGCCCAGAAGCGGAAGGGTTTTACGCCCCGCATCTCCAGGACGATGAGGCCCGGGTCCACTTCCACGCTGTCCAGCGCCAGGAGGTCCTGGTGGAGGTTTCCATAGTTCCCCGTGCCGAGGGCGTTGCCGATCGGTTCCGCGAACCTGGCCGATTCCACGATCTCCTTCTCCTGGACGCCGGCCGGCGGGAAGACGAAAAACGCGTCTTTCTTGCCCTTGGTGGCCCAGCGGAGGATGGTGATCAGCGAAACGAGGTTGGGATGCTTGTCGACCAGCGCGATGTGCCCTGCCAGCCGGGCGCCGGCTGCATGGAGATAGCGTTTCACTTTCTCCTGCGCGTTGATCCACATATTGCGGCAGCCGAGCAGGGTAACCACGGGTTTCCCCTTTAGCAGGCGCTTCCCTTCCTCGCTTTGCAGGAAAGCGGCGATGGGTTGCGAGGGCGAAAGGAACCAGGGCTGGTAAGCCAGCAGCACCAGGTCGAAGTGCTCGTCCGGATTAACTTTCAGGGGTTGGATGGCCCGGGGTCTGGCCAGCACGGTTTCCGGCATGGTATCGAAAAAAACCTGTTTGGGCCAGGGAAAAGGAAAATCCTTCACCGGCGCGATTTCCTCGAACTGTATCTCCGCCTTGCCCTGCAATGGCGCTAACACATGATCAATGATTCTCTTCAGCTGGCCCGTTTGGGTGTAGTACACCACTAATATCTTCGGAAGTTGACTCATATACGGCAGTCGTATGTTCCAATAAAATCTGCAAACATACAAAAGTTTTTCAATTCGTTATTGCTTGTGTACGCCGCCCGATCCCATCTTATTGAGGTTGACGGACGGTTCTCCTTTATAATATATGTCGCCCGATCCCAGGATCGTGGCTTTGATGGCGCGGCTGGCATGGAGTTTTACGTTACCGCTGCCGGCGATGTTCACGTCTGCGGTTTCGGACAGCAGTTCGGAGGCATCGCAATTGCCGCTGCCGGCGATGTCCACGTTCAGGTCGCGGGTTTCGCCTTTCACTTCCACGTCGCCCGCCCCGGCGATGTTCACCCGGACTTCGGGGGCGCTGAAGCCGCCTTCCAGGTCGCCGCTGCCGGCGATGGAGAGCTTCACGGGCACGTCGTTGGTGAAATGCCCTTCTATTTTAATATCCCCTGACCCGGCGGCTTCCACCATGCTCAGGCGCTCGGTGGCGAGGTAGATTTTCACGTCCTTACGGGTGCGGATGCTGACGTTATTGCGAAACCGGACCCGCAGTTTGTCTCCTTCTTCTATTAACTCGATGAACTGAAGAATATTGTCTTCCGCTTCGAGCTGGGCGGTGCCGCCTTTTCCCTGGGTGATAAATACATCCATGCTGCCCGCAACTTCCAGTTGTGCGAAGGGGCGGATGGAACGGTTTTCGGTGGCTACGCGGCCGCTTCCGCTGACTGAGTCGCAGGCCGTCATGAACGGCATTGCGCCCAGGAGAAGGGCCATCAGGGTGAGTTGCGTTTTCATACAGCAGTTGATTTAGAACGAGGGTATGGGCGAAAAATACGATAAAATCTCCAGATACGGGACTTCCGGCAATTTCGCGCGAATCTGCGGGAAAGCAAAATCCGAAGTCCGAAATTCCTTTATCTTTGCACCACCATGACAGAAAAGATCCTGATCCTCGATTTCGGATCCCAGTATACGCAACTGATTGCACGTTGCATCCGGGAACTGAATACTTATTGTGAAATACAGCCATGTAACAAGCCCATCGAATGGGAAGACAGTATTAAAGGCATTATTCTTTCCGGTTCTCCTTTTTCCGTTAACGATCCGATGGCCCCTGTGGTAGACATCGCCGCTATGGCAGAGCGCGTTCCGGTACTCGGCGTTTGCTACGGCGCACAGCTGATGGCCAAGGTTTTCGGCGGAGAAGTAGCCAAAAGCAGCACCCGTGAATACGGACGCGCTTTCCTCGAGCATTCCGACAGGGAAGAGCCCCTCTTCTTCGACGTCAACCTGAAAAGCCAGGTGTGGATGAGCCATGCGGACACCATCGTTCGCCTGCCCGAAGTATTCACCCCCATCGCACATACCGATAATATCCCCGTGGCGGCCTTCAAAAGCCTCACGCTCGCCAAACACCCCATCCATGCCGTGCAGTTCCACCCCGAGGTGACGCACTCCATCGAAGGGAAACAAATCCTCCGCAACTTCCTCGTTCATATCTGCGGTATGCACCAGGAATGGACGCCCGCGGCGTTCGTCCAGGAAACCGTGGCCCGTATTAAGGAACAGGTAGGCGACCAGAAGGTGGTGATGGCCCTCAGCGGAGGGGTGGATTCGACCGTTGCGGCGGAACTGATCCACAAAGCCATCGGCGGGAACCTCTATTGCGTGTTCGTCGACAACGGCCTCCTCCGCAAAGATGAGTTCGAAACCGTGCTGGATTCCTATAAACA
>NZ_CALNBI010000209.1 GCF_937874145.1 uncultured Chitinophaga sp.
CTGACCAACGCGCACAGCGCAGAGGCCGATGCCGTGGCTACATTCGAGATCCTGGAAGCCCAACTGGTGCGTTATTCCTCACAGCTGAAAGCCGACGTGGACGCGCTGGCGCAGTTCACCAGGGAAGATGAATACGTGGATTTCGCCCGCCGGATCGTGCGGCAGAATGGTACGGAAATCTTCAACTTCGGGAAATACAAGGGCCGCCCGGTGCGCGACGTGCTGAAACAGGAGCCCCAGTACTACGACTGGATGATGAAAGCCGAGTTCCCCCTCAATACGAAAGAGAAACTGACCGAGATCTATCACGACATGATGCTAAAAAAACCTTAAAAGTTTAGTTCACCCGGTAAAAAACCGGGGGTTATTATCTATTTTTGCCATCCTTAAATCAAATCAGCTAATTGGAAAAATTAGTTATCATACCCACTTACAACGAAAAGGACAATATCGCGCGCATGATCGAGACGGTCTTTTCGTTGCAACAGGGGTTCCATATCTTAATTGTGGACGACGGCTCGCCGGATGGCACGGGCGCGATCGTTAAAGGCATGCAGGCACAGTATCCGGGTCAGTTGTTTATCGAGGAAAGAAGCGGCAAGCAAGGGCTTGGCACCGCTTACATCCACGGTTTCCGCTGGGCGCTGGCCCGTACCTACCAGTACATCTTCGAGATGGATGCCGATTTCTCGCATAACCCGAGGGATCTTATCCGTTTGTACGACGCCTGCGCTGGTGGCGGGGCCGATGTATCGGTGGGCTCGCGGTACGTGCCAGGCGGCAAAACGGAGAACTGGCCCTGGGACAGGGCGGTCCTCTCCTACGGCGCATCCATTTATGTGCGCTGCATCACCTGGATGCCCGTGAAAGATGCGACGGCTGGTTTCGTGTGCTACACCCGCAAGGTGCTGGAAACCATCGACCTTTCCGACATCCGGTTTGTCGGATATGCATTCCAGATAGAAATGAAATTCACCGCCTGGAAGCTCGGCTTCCGGATCGCGGAAGTTCCCATTACATTTATAGATCGTAAAGAAGGCTACTCGAAGATGAGCAAGGGCATTGTGAAAGAAGGGATCTTCGGGGTGCTGAAGATCCAATGGCATAGCCTCTTCGGGAAAAAGCGCCGCTAAAATAGTGCAGTGAAGAAAGCGTTTATTGAGCTACACCTCTCCGTATTCCTCGCCGGGTTTACGGGCATCCTCGGCAAACTGATCACGCTGAATGAGGGATTGCTGGTCTGGTACCGGCTCCTTATCACCGCCGTGACGATGTATTTCCTCTTCCGCTGGCAGGGGAAGCTGAAGAAATTGCCGCTCCGGGATATTCTGCGGATCGGAGGGGTCGGCTGCATCGTAGCGCTGCACTGGATATTCTTTTACGGCAGTATCAAATACGCCAACGTTTCCATCGGCGTCGTCTGCTTCTCGCTCACCAGTCTTTTCACCGCGGTTTTCGACCCGCTGATCAACCGCCGCCGGTTCGACAAAGTGGAGATGTTCCTCAGCTTTCTCACCCTGGCGGGCATCCTGCTCATTTTCCATTTCGATACGCAGTACCGGACGGGCATTATCCTCGGCGTTATCTCCAGCATGTTTGCGGCGCTGTTTACCGTGCTGAACAAGCAGCTGGTGGTAAAATATGATACCGCCACCATTACGTTTTACGAGCTGGGCGTGGGTTTCCTCGGCCTTACGCTGCTCATGCCGGCATACCTGGTCGCCTTCCCGGTGGAGAACATCCTCCCCAGCCTGCCCGACGCCATTTACCTGCTCATCCTTTCGTGGTTCTGTACGGTGATGATGTACACACTGTCGATGAACGCGCTGAAGAAGATATCGGCCTTTACCGTCAACCTCTGTTTCAACCTCGAACCTTTATACAGCATCATCCTGGCTTTCATCATTTTCCATGAAAACAAGCTGCTGCACAGCGGCTTTTATGCCGGGCTGGGGCTCATCCTCCTCTCCGTAGTACTACAGATGCTCCGCGTGGCCCGCCAGGCCAAGCACTCGCCCGCGCATTGACCGTTTATCACCAAATGGGCTGAACTTGATATGAAAAGCCTTATTTTGCGGTAATCCTAACCAACTTTACGAACTAATAAATACTGAACTGGCTTATGACCCGATCTGCAATGTGGCTCGTATCCCTCGGCCTATGGTGCACCGGCGCGATGGCGCAATCTAAAAAACCGCTCGACCACAGCGTGTACGACAGCTGGCAAAACATCGGCGTAAAACTGGTAAGCCCCGACGGGCGCTGGGCCGTTTACACCGTAACGCCCCAGGAAGGCGACGCCACCCTCTTCATCCGCAATCTCCAGACCGGCCGGCAAACCGCCTTCGAACGCGGTACGGCTCCCGTGATCACGGACGACAACCGGTTTGTAGCTTTCACCATCAAACCGCGCTTCCAGGAAACGCGGCAGGCCCGCATCAAAAAAGCGAAGCCCGACGATATGCCGAAAGACTCCCTGGCCATTTACGACCTGGCTTCCGGTAAAACCGTTGTGCACACGGCGAAAGTGAAATCCTTCAAAACACCCGAGAAAGGCAGCGGCATCATCGCTTATCTCGTGGAACCAGCTAAGGATACCACTGCTGCTAAGAAACCAGCCGCAAAACCCGCCACCGCGGCGGATGACGCGGATGCGGATGATGACGGTCCGGGGAAAGGAGGCGCCTCCGCCGCTGGAGACCTTGTGATCATCCAGACCGGCAAAGCGCTGCTGTTCGACACCATCCGTCACGTCACTTCCTACACACTTTCCAAACCCGGCAACGCGCTTACCGCCGTGGTGAGCCCGGGGAAGAAGGACAGTCTCGCCACTCCCGGCGTGATCCTCTGGAACACCTCCAAACGCGAATCGAAATATATTTCCAAAGGCCAGGGCAAGTTTGCGCAGTTTGCTTTTGATGACAAAGGCGAACAGCTCGCATGGACCGTAAGCCGCGATAGTTCCAAAGCGCCCGTTACCGTTCATGCACTGGCCGTTTATGGTCCGGGGATGGACACCGCGCGCCTGGCGATCACCAGCAGCAGCAACGGCATGCGCGATAAATGGAGCGTTTCCGAAAACGGCAGGCTTATTTTCTCCCGCAACGGCCAGCGGCTTTTCTTCGGCACCGCCCCCATTCCCAAACCGAAAGACACGACCATCGTGGATTTTGAAGTGGCGAAAGTGGACGTATGGCATTACCTCGACGATTATTTGCAGCCCATGCAGCTCAAAAACCTCGACCGCGAGTTGAAGCGCAGCTACACCGCGGTGTACTTCCCGGCCGAAAACCGCATGGTGCAGCTTAGCGATGATTCCATGGAAACGTTCCAGTTTGGTGATGAGGGCAATGCCGAATACGGGCTCGGCACCAGCGACAGCCATTCCCGCATCGCGCTGCAATGGACAGGCAAAACGAATAAGAACGCCTGGATGGTGCACATCCCCAGCGGCCGCCGCATGTCCATCAAGCAGGACCTGAACGGGCAGATCGCGATTTCTCCCGCCGGCAAATACATCATCTGGTTCGATAACATGAACGGGCAATATTCTTCCTACGACTTCCTCACCGGCTCAACGCGCATCATTTCCGCGGGCATCCCCGTGAAGCTGACCGACGAAGAAATGGACATGCCCGACTTCCCGCAGCCGTACGGTACTACCGGCTGGATGGAGAACGACAAATATGTGTACATCAACGACCGTTACGACATCTGGCAGGTAGACCCCTCCGGCAAAGAGCCCGCCGTGATGATCACGCAAGGCATCGGCCGCGCGAACAAAACCGTGCTGCGCAACGTGAAACTGAACCCCGACGAGCGCTTCTACGCACCGAAACAAACCCTCCTGCTCGAAAGCCAGAGCGATGTCACCAAATTCGGCGGTTTCTATACGGTGAGGCTGATGGATAAGGCCGCGCCGAAGCAGGTGGTGAGCGGCCCGTACGCTTACATCGCTCCCGTGAAAGCGAAAAATGCGAGCATGATCCTTTACCAGCGCACAACTTACCAGGAGTCTCCCGATATCTTCGCGGGCGAAGAACTATCGACCGCCAAACGTATCAGCCAGCTGAACCCCCAGCAGAAAGATTACAACTGGGGCACGGCGGAGCTGTTCAAATGGCAGACGTACAACGGACAGGAAACCGAGGGTATCCTCTACAAACCCGAAGACTTCGATCCGGCGAAAAAGTACCCGGTGCTGATTTACTTCTACGAGAAACTGACAGATGGATTATATGGTTACCAGCCGCCCGCTCCCACGCCTTCGCGCCTGAACATTACGTTCTTCGTGAGCCGCGGGTACGTGGTGCTGGCGCCGGATATCCGTTACGAGAACGGCCGCCCGGGCAAAAGCGCTTATGATTACATAGTTAGCGGCGCCGAAGCGCTGGCGAAAAACAGCTGGATCGACCGGTCGAACATGGCCATCCAGGGTCAGAGCTGGGGCGGTTACCAGGTGTGTTACCTGGTGACGGCAACGCCGCTGTTCAAGGCAGCATGGGCAGGCGCGCCGGTGGCGAATATGACGAGCGCTTACGGCGGCATCCGCTGGGAAAGCGGGATGAACCGACAGTTCCAGTACGAGCATACGCAAAGCCGTATCGGGGCTACGTTGTGGGAGAAGCCGGAGTTGTACATCGAGAACTCGCCGTTGTTCCATTTGCCGAAGGTCACTACGCCGCTGGTGATCATGCACAACGATGCGGACGGGGCCGTGCCCTGGTACCAGGGGATCGAGATGTTCACAGGGCTCCGCCGCCTGGGGAAACCCACCTGGATGCTCAATTATAATGGTGACGCGCACAACCTGATGCAGCGCCAGAACCGGAAAGACATCCAGATCCGCCAGCAGCAGTTCTTCGACCATTACCTGAAGGGCGCCCCCGCTCCCAAATGGCTGAGCAAAGGCGTACCGGCTACGGAGAAAGGCCGCGACTGGGGCTTTGATACCGCTGAATAACCGGTTTCGACATAATTATCCTGAAAAGCGGTCCGTTTCCCCGGGCCGCTTTTTTGTTATCGTCTCGTTAACTGGAAGATTTTCAATCCTTTCCACAGATAACAGAAAAATATCTAATTAAAACACTTTTACATGTAGTAATTTGTCTATATTTACATCGGTTGAAGTACCTACGGATGATTGAATTAATCATGCAATTAGTCCTATGAACACCTATATCCTTAGTCCAAAAGACAGCCTCCATCCCTTTGTTCAGCGCTATATCGTGCTGGACGACGTGCACTCCACAGCGGAGATTTTCAAGCAAAAACTCTTTGCGGCCGGCAAACAGTACCTGGTGTTTATCCGCCAGGGCGGGCTTGCATTCAAACCTGCGGACCACGCGGCGTTTGACCTGCCGGAAGCGGCCGTAACAGGGCCTTTCACCTGTGCGCTGAACGCCCGGGTAACGGGGCCGCTCAGCATGGTGGTGGTGCAGCTGAACGCTTACGCCAGCCATCGCCTGATGGGCATCAGCATGGAATCGGTGACGAATTATTTCCGTGACCTCAGCCGGATCAAGGGCAACTGGGCGGAAGTGAGCGCATCGATCCGCAACGCGGCAGACATCCATACAATTCATCATATCCTCGACCAGGCGCTGGAAAGCCTGATCCCGCACCAGCAATCGTCCCTGAAACAGGTGGATGAAATGGTGGATTACCTAATCGAACAAAAAGGGAACGTGGCCATGATCGACCTCGCCCTTCGTTTCAAAACCAGCCGGCATACACTCGAGCGCCAGTTCATGGAAGTGACGGGCCTCACACCTCAATTGTACAACCGCATTCTGCGCAGACAACGGTTTGCGTAACGTTTTTGACTTGTACGGAATATACAATGCGCCGGATCTCATGCATCCGGCGTTTTTGTTTTATTTTTAAGAAGAAAAAAGGAAACATGCAACAGCCATTGGAAGCCACGAAAGGAAATTACCGCATCACTACCGACAAGCAGGCATTACAACTGCCCGTCATTCACCGCTACCTCAGCGAAGACAGTTACTGGGCGCAGGATATACCCGTTTCGCTCGTGGAAACTTCCATTGAGCATTCGTTGTGCTTTGGCATGTATCATGAGGGGGAACAGGTGGGTTTTGCCCGTGTGGTGACCGACTATGCCACCTTCGGCTACCTGGCGGACGTGTTCGTGCTGCCGGCGCACCGCGGGCAGGGGCTTTCGAAGTGGCTGATGGAAGTGATCCTCTCCCACCCCGGGCTGCAGCAGCTGCGCCGCATGATGCTGATGACGCAGGACGCGCAGGGATTGTACGAACAATACGGCTTTACTGTGTGGGAATACCCCGAACGGTGCATGAGCAAAAGGATCGGCGAATCCTATTCCGGGATGAAAAACAAAAAGGCATGAAAAAGATCCTGACCTGGGCTGTCATCATACTGTTTATAATCGGCATATTCATGCTGGGGCGCTGTACGGGCGGCAAGAGCACCGTCAATGAAAAGGCGGTCAACAACGTGCTGCTGATCCGCGAGATCGCGGAGCTCGCCAGCCTGGAAGTACAGGGCACCGCTACTTTCAAGCAAAGCAACGTCAGCAACAGCGGGGAATGGAGCGATAATCTCAAACGTGTTTTTACGGAGAATACTGCCTGGGTTTCTGTTCCCTACATCGCCAAATATGGCGTGGATACGGATAGTACCAATTTCCACCTCACGGTGAAGGATACTACCGTATTCATCCGGCTGCCGCAACCGAAACTGCTGAGCTTCGAGCTGCGGATGAACCGGATGGAAACCTCGTCCCGCAAAGGATGGTTCACGTTTTCGGATGATGAAACCTACACCGAGGTGCAGAAGAAGCTCTATGATACCGAACGTTCGCAGATGGAGGAAAATGTGATGAACCAGAAGCAGAGCATGAACAAGATCATCGCCATCCTGCGCAATTACTACACGCCTTTGGGATATGATGTGAAAGTAGAGTTCACCGGCAGTTCCATGCAGGCGCCGGGCCTCGAATGATCAGGCCGCGTACTGCGTGATATACTTTACCAGCAGGCGTTTGGCGACTGGCAGCAACGTTTCTTCCACCGGGAAAACCAGGTCTGTTTCCACCGTGTATACGGCAGGGTTAGGCAGTTCGCGGAAGTTGCGGATGAGGTCCGACTTGATGCTTTGTTGTGTGTTGGCCAGGCTGCGGGTGTAGGAATCGATGAAATGGGTGTGGATGCCCCGGAATTTCTCATCATGCCGTTCGAAGATCGTGAGCCGGTACTGGTAGACGCGCGTATCGGCGGCATGCCCGTCGCAGAGGAGCATGTAGCCTTCCTGGCTGTCGAGCGGAACGATGCCGACGGGAGCGATGTTGAGCTGATCTTCCACGAACTCGTAAATCTCCGTTCCGCCCTGGATGGCGCCGTTCATTTCGGGGAGTGAAAACTGGATGATGGTTTCCAGTTCTTCCATCAGTTCATCGTCTGCTGCGATCTGTTCGTAGAGAATTTGGAGCCGCTGCAGGTCTACCGCGGCGATCCGTTTGGGAAACTGCTGTTGGAGGAATTTTTTAGTGTCGCGGAACGAAACGAGATTGTTGTAATGATAGATCAGATCGCCTAACTGGGGGTACAATTTGTTCTGGCGGAAGCAATGGTTGATTTCCTGCAGATAAGCCAGTAAAGTGTATTTCTTCAGTTCAAAATCGATATAGCCGTCGGCAAACCACGTCTCGCTCAGTACTTTCATAGCCCCGGACAATTTTTCCGTCCTACCTGAATTTACGGAATTTCGTTCATATGCGGATTCCACGGTATATTGGTGATAATTATTTAATAATACGTAATCATTTAAATACCTTACCAATATAAGTAGTTATTTTTCCCCCACCCACCCAAAGGGGCAACCTGAAAATTTATTCAAGGAATGCCGAACAGAATATTGAGTTAATTCCTTATCTTCATTCAGTATTATTTTTCATTTTTTAATTTTTTTATCATGAACATCTACGTAGCCAACCTGCACTACAGGTTGAACGATGAGGACCTTCACCAAATCTTTAGCGAATTCGGGCAAGTGACCTCTGCTAAAATCATTAAGGATCACGAAACCGGTCGTTCACGTGGTTTTGGTTTTGTTGAGATGCCGAATCAAGAAGAAGGCACCTTGGCAATGGAGCGTCTGAACGGTAGTGAAGTAGAAGGCAAACAACTGATGGTCAACGAAGCTCGTCCGAAATCCCCCTCTAACGGTGGTGGTGGTTTCCGCAACAACCGTCCCGGTGGCGGTGGCGGATACGGCGGCGGCGGACGCGATCGTCGTTATTAATAGGCAGATTAGTTTCTTATCGATCCTATATAAGGCTTCCCTGGCGGGAAGCCTTTTTTTTGTGCATACTATTTGAAAAGCGCGCCGGGAAAGTATCCAGGCGCGCTTTGCTGTTTCCCCGACAGGAGGCCTTTCTACACTGCCTTTTGCTTGTTAAACAACCCACCGGAGTACAACAAACGTACTGTATGTTGCATCCAATACCGGCATATATTCCAACTAAAAAAAGCGTGGCGGAACATCAGTTCCGCCGCGCTTTGCAATGCTTTTTCTTCTCCTAGAAACCTCTCGATGGATCGAAATTTTCGAGCTCCGTGGCTACGGCGCTGAGGAAAGTCGAGCCCAGCGAGCCATCCACGATACGGTGATCGTACGACAGCGAAAGGTACATCATGTGGCGGATGGCGATAGAATCGCCCTGTTCCGTTTCCACTACCACCGGGCGTTTCTTAATGGCGCCCACCGCCAGGATCGCTACCTGCGGCTGGTTGATGATCGGCGTGCCGGTGAGGCTGCCGAAGGTACCTACGTTCGTGATGGTGAAGGTGCCGTCTTGCGTGTTTTCCGGCTTCAGGCGGTTCTGGCGCGCGGCGTTGGCCAGGCTGTTCACCTGTTTGGTGAGGCCTACCAGGTTGAGCATGTCCGCGTTGCGGATCACCGGTACGATAAGGTTGCCGGAAGGCAGCGCGGTGGCCATGCCGATATTGATATCTTTCTTGAGGATGATCTTGTCGCCATCGAGCGAGCAGTTCACCAGCGGGAATTTCTTGATGCATTTCACCACGGCCTCCACGAAGAGCGGCATGAAGGTGATCTTTTCGCCTTCGCGCTTTTCGAAATCCTTCTTCACGTTATCGCGCCAGCGCACCATATTGGTAACGTCGCATTCCGCGAAGCTGGTAACGTGCGGGGAAGTGTGCTTGCTGCGCACCATATGGTCGGCGATCAGCTTGCGCATACGGTCCATTTCGATGATCTCCACGTTGCCGCCATAAGAGTTGGAAGCGGCCACGGTAGTGATTTCGCGGGAAGGTGCGGGAGCGGCCTGGGGCGCTTCGCGGATCACTTCCGGCTCTTGCACGTTGGCGCCGCGGTTGGCGATGTAATCGAGAATGTCTTTTTTCGTAACGCGGCCTTCGTTGCCGGAACCTGGAATCTTTTCGAGCTCGGCGAATGAAACGCCTTCCTGTTGTGCGATAGTCAGTACAAGTGGGGAATAGAAACGGGCTTCGCCGGAAGAAGGCACCGTGGCGGCTGCCTGCGGGCGGGGCGGCGCAGTCTGGTATTGGGGCTCGGCAGGACGGGCGGCTTCGGGCGCGGGAGCAGCGGCAGGAGAAGGAGCCACCGGCGCATCAGCAGCGGTTTCCACCCTGGCGATCACCGTACCAACGGGCACCACGTCGTTTTCATTAAAAAGGATTTCAGTGATCACGCCGTCTGCTATCGACGGCACTTCCCTATCCACTTTGTCCGTAGCGATCTCCAGCACCGTATCGTCCACTTTCACCGCATCGCCGGGCTTTTTGTGCCAGCGTAGAATAGTGGCTTCCATGATGCTCTCTCCCATTTTGGGCATCACCAGTTCGACAATTGCCATATAAGTGATTGTTTTAGTAGATGACAAAAATAAGGGAATTTAACCTACCAGCCACTTCCTCAGTTCGTTCATCGCGGCGATGGCGGTCATCTCCGTGTTGCGCGCCCGGTCGTACCGGAAATGATAACGCATCGTGCGGATGTTCCCCTTCCCTCCCACTGCGATCCAGACGGTGCCCACGGGCTTCTCGTCCGTCCCGCCGTCGGGGCCCATAATACCGGACACCGCCATCACGCAGTCGACCTGGAGCACAGCGAGTGCGCCTTCGGCCATTTCGCGGACGGTTTGTTCGCTCACGGCGCCATGCTGGCTGAGGGTTTCAGGGTTTACGCGGAGCAGGTTGATTTTGGTTTCGTTGGCGTAGCTGACTACGCTCCCTTTGAAATAGCGCGAGCTGCCGGGCACGGCGGTGATCTGGCTGGCGATGCGGCC
>NZ_CALNBI010000210.1 GCF_937874145.1 uncultured Chitinophaga sp.
ATTCATAATACCCATTAAAAATACATTTATTAAATTTAAAGCCTAATCTCTACGTGTTATGAAAATGAAATATGCTATCCTTAGTCTTTTCCTCGCCGGCGCGCCATGCCTTGATGCCCTGGCCCAGCAGGCCACGCTCACGAAGTTATGGTCGACGGACACGACGCTGAAGGTCCCCGAATCCGTGTGTTTCGACGCCAAACGCAAGATCCTCTATGTCACCAACATCGACGGCCAGCCGTGGGGGAAGGATGGACAGGGGTTCGTTTCCCGCGTGTCGCCGAAAGACGGCAAGATCGTTGCGCTCCGCTGGGTGGAAGGGCTCCACGCCCCCAAAGGCATGGGCCTCTATAAAAACCGCCTGTATGTTGCCGACCTGAACGAAGTAGTGGTGATCGACATCGAAAAAGGCGCCATCGAAAAACGCATCGCCATCGCCAATGCCGAAGGGCTGAACGACATAACCGTGGCGCCGAACGGACAAGTGCTCGTAACGGATTCCCGCAAGAAAACCGTGCACGTAGTGGTTCCGGAAACGAACAGCGGCCCGTATCTCGACAGCGCCCGCAGCGGCCTGAAAGGCCCCAACGGCATCCTCGCCAGCCCCGCAGGGCTCCTCGTGCTCGACGACAGTTCCGTGAAAATCGCCGGCGTCGATGGCACCCTCACCAAAGTAGCTCCCGCTTCCAACGGCGCCGACGGTATCGAACACGTGAAAGGCGACGAATACATCGTTTCCTGCTGGAAAGGCGATGTGTATTACGTGAATATCAAAAACAACACGGCCGACAAAATCCTGGACACCCAGGCCGAAAAACTGCAGACTGCCGACATCGGCTACGATCCGAAAAAGAAAATCGTTTATATTCCCACCTTCTTTGGTAACCATGTAACCGCCTACAAGCTTACCGTCAACTAAATTAATTCCTGCCGGGAAGCCAGCAAACGCTTTCCGGCAGTTACATCACCTGCATGAAGTATCTGTACCTGCTGCTCGCACTCTTGTTCACTGTTTATACCGTTAAAGCACAGTCTTCGCGGCAGGCTTATGTTTTCTCCCATCTCACCATTCACAACGGCCTTTCCGGCAACCACGTTTCCGGTATCCTGCAGGATAAAAAAGGGTTTATCTGGATCGCCAGCAACGCGTTGCAGCGCTTCGACGGCGAAAATTACATCACCATCACCCAGTTCGACCGGCTGCCCGGATCCATTTATTACGACGACATCGCCCTGTACGAAGACCGCCAGGGCCATATCTGGATTGGCGCCCCGGAGAATATCCGGTTATACGATCCGGTAACAACCCGCATTTCCACCATTCCCATCGACGCGGGTATTCCCGCGGGGAAAGAAATCGGCTGTTATGCCTTTTTGCAGGACCACAAAGGCCAGCTGTACCTCACTTCGGAAGCGGGGCTCCTGCAGCTCGACCCTGTGCACCGGCGCTTCCGCCGGCCGGCATTCATTCCCGACAGCATCAGCGTCAACATGCAATCCGCCATCCTGGAAGACGCTCACGGCCGGCTTTGGATCAGCGGGGAAAAGGAAATGTATATGATCTCGCAGGACCGGCAGCAGATTTTCAGTTCCTACAATAATCCGCACAAATACCCCCTGCTCAACGTTTTCGCCAGCGTGAAAGAAATGCTGGAAGACCAGCGGGGCCGCATCTGGGCTGCAACGCGCATTACCAACGAGTTGTTGTGCTGGACGCCGGACAGCAGCGCCATGCGGCGGTTCCAGTTCCGTTTCGGCAACCAGCCTCCCGACCAGGTGTATGAGCTGGCGGAAGATCATCACGGCAACATCTGGGCGGGCATGAAAGACAACGGCCTGTACCGTTACAACGACGCGCAGGATACATTCTCCCTGCACATCGGCCCCACGAAAGATTCGCTGGGGCTGCACCTCAACTACGAAACCAATTGCCTCGTCCCGGACCGCGACGGCCACCTTTGGGTGGGAACGGACGTAGGCGTTAACATACTCAGCCTGCACAACGAAGGTTTCACCCGCCTCGACCAGCCTACTTATCCGGCGCCGGGCGCGGAGGTGACGGGGTTGCTGACGGCGAAGAACGGAGATGTTTACATGGCCTCCTGGGGCGGAGGGTTTTCGCACCTGCGTCCCGATCTCAGCCCCGTCAGGCATTATACTTACGGTCCCAATGGCCTCACCGAAGACCGGAACCTGGTCTGGAGCCTTGCGGAATTACCTTCCGGAACGATCCTGGTGGGCCAGGAAAACGGGATGATCTCGGAGTATGACCCGGTGAAGCAACGCTTCCGCCACCACAGGCCGCCGGCCCTGCACGACCAGGCCGTGCTCACGATGTTCCCGGAGAACGATACCACCGTCTGGATCGGGTTGTATAAAGAAGCCATGTCGAAGTGGAACCCTGTTTCCGGCGAGTTCCTGAATTACCCGCAGATCACGGAATTCATCCGCCGGAATACGGCCATTACCGCCATCGTTCCCGGCGGCGACAGCCTGCTGTGGCTGGGATCGAGCAGGGGCGGCGTGTTGCGGTTCAGTAAGAAAGAAGGGAAAGTGACTTCGGCGGTGATGTTCATGCGCGGCAAGGATACCGTGCGCAACATCACGGCGCTGCTTCCCGTCAACGATACGACGTTGCTGGCCGGCACCGATCATGGTGTTTATTTTTATTATCCTGTTTCCGGGAAATGGGAAGCCCTCATGATCAACAACCGCCAGTTCAACGAATGGATACTGTCGATGGCGCCGGCGGGCAACAACCGCTACTGGCTCACCACCCAATCCGGCTTCTACCGGCTGAACGGCCCTACCCGCACGTTGTCCATCTTCGTGCAGAACAACGATATCATCACCGATGCGCGGATGGTGCGGCGGAGTATCGTCCAGATGGCAGACGGCCGCCTGCTGGTAGGCGCCACCGACCATGCGATCGCCTTCTCCCCCGATAAACTCGAAGTGAAGCCCGCACCGCCTGACGTGACGATCGTGGAATTCAGGGTGCTGAACAACGCCGTTATGGTGGATTCCGCGATGTTTTTCAACAAGCCGGTTTACCTGCACCACGACGAAAATTTCCTCGGCATCGACTTCAAATCGCTGCAATACCACGGCGAAAAACTGCAATATTTCTATCAGCTGGAAGGGCTCGACAAAGACTGGCTGCCGGCGGAAAACGTGCTCTCGGCCCGATATACCAACCTGCCGCCGGGCGAGTACACGTTCAATGTGAAGAGCATGAACACGGCGGGCATTTTTTCCCGCAACACCACCTCCCTGCATATCGTGATCCTGCCGGCGTTCTGGCAAACCTGGTGGTTCAGGACGCTGCTGTTCCTGCTGGCCGCGGGCTTGGTGTACGGATATTTCCGTTTCAGGATGTACCTGGTGAAGAAGGAAGCCCGCAGCAAAGCGGCTTTCCGGGAAGAATTGTCGCAGCTGGAGATGAAAGCGCTCCGCGCGCAGATGAACCCGCATTTCATCTTCAACGCCCTCAACTCGATCCAGACATTCATGTTGAAAAATGAAACAGACACGGCGCTGGCGTACCTCAGCCGCTTCGCGAAGCTCATCCGCAACGTGCTCGACCATTCGCAGCTCAACAATATTTCCATCACGCGGGAAACGGAGATGCTGGAGAACTACCTGGAACTGGAGCGCCTCCGGCTCGACGGGCGCTTCGATTACACTATTTCCATTGACCCGGACCTCGACCAGGATTTCACCGAAATCCCCGCCATGGTGCTGCAACCATTCGTCGAAAACGCCATCTGGCACGGATTGCAGCATAAAAATGCGCCGGGCAAATTATATATCGGCTTCACGCGCGAAGGGCAGCAGATCCATTGCGTGATCGAAGACGACGGCATCGGCCGCGAAGCCGCTACGGTATTGAAACAGCAAAGCCACCCGGCCCATGTGTCGCGGGGCCTCCAGATAACAAAAGACCGGCTGCAGATTTACAACAGCCGGTACAATATGGATGCGTCTTTCGACATCGAAGATCTGACAGATGAAAACGGCCATCCGTCGGGAACGCGGGTGAACCTGTGGTTCCCGCTGACGGAGGATTAAGCCATCAGCCTAAACCAATTTCGAAATGGCGGGTCGGGATTTCAATATCCTGGAAACCTTTCTTGATGAGCCAGTCGCGGAAAACGGTCTGCACTTCATATTCGCCATGAACGAGGAAGAGGCGCTTCACGCCGCGGGGGTTCTGGCAGGCCAGCCACTGGCTCATATCTTCATAGTCGCCATGCGCGCTCAGGGCGCGGATCACACCTACTTCCGCCTTCACTTCGAATTTATCTCCATAGATCGACACTTCCGTAGCGCCACGCATGAGCCGCCCGCCGAGGGATTGCGGCTCGCAATAACCCACGATCAGGATGGTGTTTTTCCATTGTTCGATGTTATTGGCGATGTGGTGCTTCACACGGCCGGCTTCCGCCATCCCGGAGGCGGAAATGATCACGCAGGGCTCTTTGCGGAAGTTGAGCATTTTCGATTCTTCCACCGTTTTGATGTAACGCAGGCCGGGGAAGCTGAATACGTCTTCATCCACTTCCAGCAGTTTGGCTACTTTACGGTTGAAGCATTCCGGGTGCATGCGGGTGACCTGTGTGGCCTCGAGCGACAGCGGGCTGTCCACGAACAGGTCCACGGCCGGAAGCTTGCCTGCCAGCTGCGCGCGGTTGAGGGCGAAGAGGATTTCCTGGGTGCGCCCTACGCTGAACGCGGGGATAATGAGTTTTCCCTTTTTCATGACGCAGGTTTCGTGGATGTAGCGCAGCAGTTCTTCGTCGGCCGGTTTGATATCGGGATGCAGGCTGCTGCCGTAGGTGGATTCCATGATAATGTAATCCGCCTGCGGGAATTCTTCCGGTGATTTCAGGATCGGATCGCCGTAACGGCCGATGTCGCCGCTGAACGTGATATGCTCCGTTTTCCCGCCTTCATTGATCTTGAGGTGCACGCAGGCGCTGCCGATGATGTGGCCGGCGTCGGTGAAGAGCACTTCCACGTCTTCATCGATACGGAACCATTTGCCGTAAGCCATGGGCACAAGCTGGTCCACGGCGCGCTTGGCGTCGTCTAATTTATATAACGGCTCCACGTAGGGCTTGCCTTCGCGGGCGTTTTTCTTGTTGACGTATTTGATATCATCTTCCTGGATCTCAGCGGAATCGAGGAGGAGGATTTCGGTGAGGTCGCGCGTGGCCGGCGTGCAATAGATGCTGCCGCGGTAGCCCAGTTTGCTGAGGCGCGGCACGAGGCCGGAATGGTCGATGTGGGCGTGGGAAAGGATCATGATGTCGATCTCTTCCGGGTTGAAGCCGAAATCGAGGTTGAGGGCGGTTGTTTCGCGGCCCATGCCCTGGTACATGCCGCAGTCTAGTAAAATCTTCAGTCCTTTCTTCAGGGTGATGAGGTGCTTGGACCCCGTTACCGTGCGTGCTGCTCCGTGAAATGCGATTTTCATGATGATGCTTTTTTAAAACTCCACGTAATCCTGAACCGCGCGATCTCCGTATTATCCTTGCTCTTGCCGGTCACTTCTACCGTCAGCGCCACGGATTCGCCGGTTGCTATTGTTTGTGCGATGGCGTCGCGGATGGCGGCGCCTTCGTTACAGGTGAAATATGTTTTGGTTTTGGCTTTTTTCAGGAAGATGCCTTCCATCCCCGTTACCAGCATCGACACGCGGGCCGGTGCGCCATCGATATGCCCCATGGCGAGGATCCCGCTGCTCATTTCCGCGGCCATGGCCAGGCAGGCGAAATAAGTGCTGCGGAATGGATTCTGGGAAAGCCAGCGGTACGGGACGGATGTGGTGCACGACAGCTCGGAGGCGCCACCTGCGCGAACGCCGGCGATCCACGCGCTGGGGAGCTTATACAACAGAAACAACGAGAATGCGAACCGGTTGTTCACCCGGTTGAAAAATTGGGATGCGCTGCGGGTTGTTGCCATACCGGGTATTTTATAGTTTCCGAACGTATGCGTAAGTATCTCGCTGTGCGTTGACGTCAGGGCCGCCTTTTTCCCGCGGAACCGGCAGGTTGCGGGCGTTGGCCCCCAATATTACGGCATTTGTATTATCCGCAAGCTGCAAGGCGATAATATCTTTCAGCTGCTGCCTGGCGGCCGGGTCGTACACCGGGAAGCACACTTCGATCCGGCGGTGGAGGTTGCGGTTCATCCAGTCGGCCGAACCCAGGTATATCAGCTCTTCGCCGCCGTTATGGAAAATGAACACTCGGGCATGTTCCAGGTAGCGGTCTACGATCCGCCGCACGCGGATGCCTTGGCGGGGCACCAGGCAGCAGATACTCCTGACGACCAGGTCGATTTCCACCCCTGCATCTGCCGCGGCGTACAGCTCGGCGATCATGCTTTTTTCCTGCAGGTTGTTCAGCTTGATAGTGATGCGCGCAGGCCTGCCGTTGCGGGCGTTCTCCGCTTCGGCGCGGATCAGCGACTTGAATTGTTCCACCAGGTTGAACTGCGCCACCAGCAGATGTTCGAAGTGCATGAAATTGAACTTGCCGGGCTGGATGCCGGTTTGCATATAAATGAACAGCAGCTCCAGTTCCTGCGTGAGCGCCTGGTGGCGGGTGAGCAGGACGTGATCGGCGTAAAACCGCGCGGTGCTTTCGTTGAAGTTGCCCGTGGCCAGCAGGGCCGTATGGTCCCAGTAGAACCCGCGTTTGCGCTTTACCAGGGCCACTTTCGCATGCACCTTCAGGCCGGGGATGCTGTACAGTATCTTGACGCCGGCCGCTTTCATCCGTTTGGCCCAGCGGATGTTGTTGGCCTCGTCGAAGCGGGCTTTCAGTTCCACCATCACCGTCACCTTTTTCCCGTTTTTGGCGGCGCTCATGAGCGCATGCGCAATGCGGGAGGTGGAGGCCACGCGGTAAAGGGTGACGTAAATCTCCCGAACATCAGGATCCGTGGCAGCTTCATTGAAATACCGGAGGATGTAATCGTAAGATTGATAGGGCACGTGCAGCATAACGTCGCGCTCCTGCACCTGGTCGAGCAGCGGGCGGCCGGGATCGATGGCGTTGCAGTGCGCGGGCGGCGCTTTGGGATATTCCTGCGAAGCGTCGGGCGGCAGCGGCAGGTCCGACAGGTCGCGGAGATTGTGATACCTCCCGCCGGTAGCCAGCTCCTGCGGGGCGATGCGGAAATAAGCCGCCAGCTGGTCGCGCAGCAGAGCGGGCATGGCCGCATCGTAGAGGAAACGGGTGGGCACGCCCATCTGGCGTTGCACCAACATGTCTTCCACCTTTTGCAGCAGGTGGCCGCTGAACTCATCGACGTCGATCTCCGCATCCCGCGTCACCTTGATGCTATAGGCCGCCTTGATGCCCACATGCGGGAACAGGAAACCGAGGTGCTGGCGGATGGCGTCGTCGAGGAAAAGGATATCGTTGCCGGGCAGGCGGAGGAAGCGCGGCAGGTGGTCGGACGGTACATTGACGATGCCCGTGCCGCCGTCTTCCAGGCATACCACGAGGTAGAGGGCGTTGTTTTCGAGGAACAGTTCCATCGGCTCATCCAGCCGGAGCCGTACGGGCTGGAGGTAGGCCAGTATCGTATTGAAGAAATAATCGCGGATGGCGGGGAGGTGCTCCGGCGCGGGGGATTCCCCGTAATACAACCGGACGCCTTTTTCCTGCAGCCCGGGAATCACCACCTGCCTGAAGATGCGGCCGTATTCGTTGAGCTGCCGGGCGATTTCCTGTTGCGCGGCAGTCAGGGCGCCTTTCTCGCCCTCATGCAACTGGTGCAGGGCAAGCAGCGCCGGCATGCGGACGCGGAAAAACTCATCGAGGTTCGAGGAGAAGATAGACAGGAATTTCACGCGCTCATACAGCGGAACGCCCGGTGTTTCAGCCATGGAAAGCACCCGGAAATTGAAATGCAGCCAGCTCAGGTCGCGGTCGTTCAGGGGGATCGTTTGCTGCTCCAATGCCTAACCTTTTACCGGGAAAAAGATAGCCGCCACCGTGAAAGCGATCACGGAAGCCACGATACCAAACATGAAAGTATTGTACGCCAGGCGCAGCAGCCGGTACTTCCGGCCCAGCACCACGCCCAGGTTGTATATATCGTGGATCATGTTGCTGTAGAGGTAATCCGGGTTTTTGATGATGGTTTCCATGCCTTCTTCATATTCCGGGTACGACATCTGGTGGAAGTTGCCGAAGAATAGGAGGTTCGCTTTCTTGTTTTTGATGTCTTCTTCCGTGAAGCGGCCGCTGGTCACATTGGGCCGCGTGGCCAGTACGGCGAACACGATGGTGGTGACGCTGGTGCCCAGGAAGATGACGGCGGGTAATATGAAGTTGGGATAATCTTCCAGCTTGCGCAGCAATACCGATAACAATACGGAAATGATGATGGCGTTCACCGAGATCATGATATTCGCTTTGGAGTCGGCCATCGAGCTGAGGCGGATGTGATTCGTACCCGTGGTCCGGAACATCGTTTCCACGCCGGGTTTCTTCTTCTCGCCCTTCTCTTCCTTTTCTTCTTTCACTTTTTCCGCTTTCTTTTCCGCCTTCGCGATACCGGGTTTTTCTTCCATCGCTTCCCGCTGTTTCTCTTCCAGTTTGATTTTCAGCTTTTCGATATTGTCTTCCTTCTGCGGGTTGAGCAAAGTACGGGCGTAAGCGGTGTGGTATTGATGGGATTCGAGGAACTGGATGGTGGTGCGCGTCCATTCGACGCTGCTGATCTTTTTGCCCATGGCCAGTTCTGCTTCGGTGCGCATGAGCTTGTTGCGCTTGGAGAATTCTTTGCTGCCAAGATGGAACAGGTCGGCATCGCACACGATCTGCTCCAGCAGGTTATTCGGCTGCTGGGGCATCCGGGTGGCCAGCACGCAATCTGCGGCGGCGCGGCCTGTAGCTTCCGATAAGCCCTGCGCCTTAGCGAATGCCAGCACGGCGTCTGCTCCGGCGGATTCATGGCTGGAGCGCTCTCCTTCGAGGTAACCCATGTCGTGGAACCAGGCCGCCAGCATCACGATCAGATGGTCGGCTTCCGAAAGGCGGTAATAGGCGGATATCTGGTCGGCCGCCTGCACTACCTGGCTGGTATGTACGAGGTTGTGGTATACCAGCACCGGGTCGGGGTGCGATTCGTATTGCCGGGTCACATAGGCCTGCGCGGCTGCTAACACTGAACTAATTTCCATCTGGTGGTGTATTTACTATATTCCAAATTACGGCATTTTTTGCGTTAATTTTATCCTATAAAGAATGGCTTATGAAGATGTTTCCTTGTCTGCTGCCTGCAATCATGCTCATTTCCTGCCAGTCGGCGGGGCAAAATGAAGCAAAGCGGCAAACCTCCCCGGAAGGTTACCGGCTCGAACAATACGAACGATTCCGCGTGCGGGAATCGCTGCAGGAAATCTCCGGCCTGGTATTCCACCGCGACGAAGCGCATTTCATCGCCAATAACGACGAACAGGGAAAACTCTTCCAGGTCAACCTCCGCGCCACCGCCCCATACCCCTCCTGGAAATTCGGGAAAGGCGGGGATTATGAAGAAACCGTGTTCACCGGGAAAGACTGGTTCGTGCTCAAAAGCAATGGCAGCATGTACCGGGTAGACGGGATGTTTACCGACACCGTATCTTCCACCATGGCGCATTTCCCGCATAACTGGAAACGGGAGTTCGAAGCGGCGTATTATGATATCCAATCCAACAGGATCGTGGCCATCTGCAAAAGCTGCGAAGTGGATAAAGGACAAAAGCAGACCAGCGTGTATGCTTTCAGTCCCGATTCGCTGACCTGGAACCCCGAGCCGGTATGGCGCTTTTCCAACGACAGCCTTCCCGGCCTGAAAGAAGGCCCCTCCAAGCACTTCAGGCCCTCCGGCGCCGCTGTCCATCCCATCGAAAACAGGGTATATATCGTGGCTTCCGTGAATGAACTGCTCGTCATTACCGACCTTCAGGGTAAAGTCCAGGAAACGCACCGCCTCCCCAGGAAGCATTTCTCCCAGCCCGAAGGCATCACCTTCGCGCCCAATGGCGATATGTATATTTCCAACGAAGGCGATGAAGACCATACGGCCGATATTCTCAAATTCAAATACACCCCCAGGAATTGAAATACCTTATACTCCTTTTCCTCGCTTGCTTTGCCTTGCAGGCATCTGCGCAGGAAGACAGCATACAGCAGCGCATCATCCTCATCGGGGACGCCGGCGAAATGCGCAACGGCATCAACCCCGTCGTAGATGCGGTCAGGCGCAACTTTCCGCTGGACAAGGGCGCCAATACCATACTCTTCCTCGGCGACAATGTGTACCCGCTCGGGTTGCCCGGGCCGCTGGCGAAGAACTTCCCCGAAGCCCGCGCTATCCTCGACTACCAGGTCAATCTCGTGAGGGGGACCAATGCTAAAGGGATCTTCATCCCCGGCAACCACGACTGGTCCAAGCACCGCCCCGATGGCTGGCGGCAGATCCGCAACCAGCAGCAGTATATCGATTCGCTGAAACTCCCGAATGTCGACTTCCTCCCGAAGGACGGGTGCCCCGGTCCGCTGGCCGTGCCGTTGGGAGATGACGTATTGCTGATTGTGATGGACTCCGAATGGTGGCTCTACCCCGGCGCCAAACCCGGGCTGGAATCGTCCTGCGACCAGAAGACGGAAGACGAGGTGCTGGCCGAAATCAAGGATATCGCTGCCGCCAATCCCGGCAAGCTGCTCGTTTTCGCCGCGCACCATCCGCTGCGCAGCTACGGCATCCATGGCGGGTATTACACTATCAAACAGCATATCTTCCCCCTTACCGACGCCAAACCTTATTTATACGTGCCCATGCCTGTTATCGGCAGTATTTATCCTTTGGTGCGCGGCGTATTCGGCACCCGGGAAGACCTTCCGCATCCCTTGTACAAGCGCCTGATCCGGGGGATCGAAGATGCCATTCCGAAAGAATCGCCGGCGGTGTTTGTGGCGGGCCATGAGCATACATTGCAATTGATCAACGAAGGGCACCGCTATTTTGTAGTGAGTGGCGCCGGTGCGAAAGACAGCCGGGTGAAACAGGGCCCGGGCGCCTTGTTCGTCAGTAAGTTTTACGGCTACAGCGTGATTACCGTCATGAAAAATGGCAGGGTGAAGGTGGATTTCTATAATGAAAACGAATCCACGCCCATCTTCTCGCATCCCATGTTCGACCTGAACGAATACCGGAAAAAGCTAGCGCAGGAAGCGGCCAAACCCATGCCCGACAGCGTGACCATGGCCGCCGATCCCCGTTACGTCAATATCAACGGTTTCCACCGGCTCATGCTCGGCGAGAACTACCGGAAAGTCTGGGCTACGCCCCTCACCTTCCCCGTGATCGATATCGATACCACGAAGGGCGGATTGAAAGTAACCAAGCGCGGCGGCGGGATGCAAACACGCTCCCTCCGGCTGGAAGATACTTCCGGCAGGGAATGGGTGCTGCGGTCGCTGGTGAAAAACCCAACATCCGCCGTCCCCGAAGCGCTGCGGGAAACCTTTGCGCGGGAGATCGTGCAGGACCAGATATCCGCTTCCAACCCTTACGCACCGCTGGTAGTGTCTTCGCTGGCGGAGAAAGCCGGTGTGCCGCATACCAATCCCTCGTTCGTCTATCTCCCCGACGACACCGCGCTGGGCATCTTCCGCCACGACTTCGCCGGCGGCGTGTACCTGTTCGAAGAACGCGAGCCCGTGACGGCCAGCAAAACCTACAACACGCTCAAAGTACTGGAGAACCTGCTCGAAGACAATGATAATTCCGTGAACCAGGATGCCGTGCTGCAGGCGCGCCTGCTCGATTTCTTCATCGGCGACTGGGACCGGCACGACGATCAGTGGCGCTGGTGGGCGGAAAAGGATAAGAAGAAGAAAGAGTTCTTCCCCATCCCCCGCGACCGCGACCAGGCGTTCTTCATCAACGAAGGCGTGATCCCCCGCATGGCGAGCCGCGCCTGGCTCATGCCCAATATCCAGGGCTTCCGGAAAAACATTCCCAACATCAACGGGCTAAACTTCAACCCGCGTTACTTCGACCGCAACTTCCTCACTGATCTGTCCGAAGAGCAGTGGGCAAAAGAAGCGGATGCCTTTACGGCGAAGATGACCGACGAAGCCATCGAAGAAGCCGTGGCCCAGCTGCCCGATTCCATCCGCCGCCTCACCGGCGATATGATGCTGGAACGATTGAAAGCGAGGAGAAGCATCATGAAAAGCGAAGCCCTCAAATATTACCGCTTCCTCGCCAAAGGCGTGGATGTAACCGGCTCGCAGAAGAATGAACAGTTCACCATCACCCGGCTGGAAGACGGTAAGGTACGGGTGGTGTCGCGCAAGATCAGCAAGTCGGGCGACCTCGAGCAAAAGCTCTTCGACCGCACCTTCGACCCCGCGCACACGAAGGAAGTGGCGATCTATGGGCTGGGCGGGCAAGACCGCTTCATCCTCACCGGCGACGGACATCCCCGCATCCGGGTGCGGCTGATCGGGGGCGCGGAAAAGGATACGTATTTCGACAGCATCCCATCCGGCGGTGGTAAAAAAGCACTCATCTACGACCTGAAACATAAAGAAGACAGTTTCGCCATCGGCAGCCGCGAAGGCCTGCGGCTTTCGTCCAACCCGGACGTGATCCGTTACAACCGGATGGCGTTCAAGTATAATAAACTGATGCCCCTGGTCACCGGCGGCTTTAACCTCGACGACGGGCTGCTCCTCGGTCTGGGCATGGAATACTCCGGGCAAGGGTTCCGGAAGGATTCCTTCGCCGTGCGCCACCGTCTTACCGGCATGCATGCCCTGGCAACGGAAGCATGGCAGTTCCGGTACGAAGGACAATTCAACGACGTGATCGGCAAAACAGACCTGTTACTGCACGGCCTGGCGCGCGCGCCGCACAATACGGTCAACTTCTTCGGCTTTGGTAACGAAACGGTGTATGATAAAAACATCACCGATCCGCCTATCCGTTACTACCGCAGCCGCTTCAATATTTATTCGGCGGAAGCGATGCTGCGTACAAATCTGGCGCAGAACATCAGTTTCGCAATAGGCCCCTCCATCACCGCGGCCACTATTTCTGCGATCGAAAACCAGGGCCGGTATTTCGGCGATTTCGATAAAGCGGATTCCGCGCGGCTGTATGCCAACAAAACCTACGCCGGCCTGCGCGGTGCCTTCGCCATCGATACGCGCGACAATAAGCTCGTAGCCACCCGTGGCCTGCTTTGGAACACGTACATCCTCGGCAGCAAAGGCCTCACCGGCGCGAGCAGGAACATGTTGCAGATCCGGTCGGACATGAGCATTTACGCCTCCCTCGGCCTGCCCCCCAACGTTGTGCTCGTTACCCGTTTCGGGGGCGGATATACCTGGGGCAACCCGGAATTCTTCCAGGCGCTGTCGCTCGGGGGAACGGCCAACCTGCGCGGTTACCGCAACAACCGCTTCGCCGGTCACGGTATGTTCTACAACAACATGGAGCTGCGGGTCAAGCTGTTCGACTTCACTTCGTACATTCTCCCCGGCTCGGTGGGCCTTATCGGCTTCAACGACGTAGGGCGCGTATGGTATCGTGGGGAAGATTCGGGGAGATGGCATAACGGCTTCGGCGGCGGCGTGTACTTCTCGCCCGTCAACCTCGTAGTGCTTACAGCGGTGCTCGGCCATTCTACCGAAGGCACCCTGCCGTATGTGACGTTCGGATTTAAATTCTGACGAAGAAAGCTGAAAAAAGAAAACGGCTGTTCATATGCTGAACAGCCGTTTTTTTATGGAGGTGATCATATTCAGGAGGGATTGCCTGCGGGCAATGCGCGGCCCATATTCACCGACAGGCGGATGGCCTTGAGGCCGCTGACGCCCTGGAGCTCTTCCAGGTCCAGCATTTCCACATCGCGGAGCAGCACGTCTTTGTCGATGAGGAAGTCGATGAACTTGCGGTATTCTTCCGCTTCCCGCGTATACGAATATACGATGGCGATTTTGCCGGGTTGCGTAAGCCGTTCATTCGTATCCTTGATGCGCACTTTGTCGATCCGCTTTTTCATGATCTCGTAACGCATATTGTACGCCCCTTCCACATCAAATCTCCGTTCATCTTTCCGGAAACTGATTGCGATGGGGTTGGAATGCGCAAGGATCAACTGCGTGGTATGCAGCGGGAGCTTCAGTGTGGGCGCCAGGTCGTTCGTGAGCCTGGCGATCTTCGCCATCGATGAAAGCTGCCACAGCCGGAGGTTCCGCAGGTACATCATATCGAACTTGCGTTCCGGCGCAATAGATTGGCCGATGTAGATGTTATACTCCACACCGTCGGTCCGGTACTTCTCGAAGTAGCAGGGATACGATTGCTGCAGTTCGTCTTTTTCCTTTTCCAGGAAATTATTGATGGCGGAGTTGATCTCCCGCAGGCTTTCTTCGTATTCGCGGCGATGGTGGTAAATATGTCCCGTGTGCTTGTCGATCTTCGTGAAGTATTCGTTGAGCAAGGGTTTCAGCCCGTCTTCGCTGTCGTACAGATGGCGGAATGTAGGCGCGATCTCATGGTCGAGGAACTCGTTGATCTTCACTTCGTCTTCCGCGAAGAGCGTGTCGTGCATGCCCGAAAGCAGGCGGTTGTTCTTGTATTGCAGCTCATCCAGCAGCGGGAGGTGCAGGCTGCCGTTGATACCCCGGAACGTTTGCTGGATGAGCTGCAGCTGCTCGCGAAGGTCGTCGCGGATAGCCGTGCCCCTTTCCACGGAACTGTTGCGGATGTCAACAGCGCCATACAGCGGGTACACATCTTCAAACAGGATGTTCCCGATATCTTTCTGTTTTACGTTCTTCGGTGTGTGGAGATATTCCCAGGCCGCCTCCGTGAACTTCCATTCCACGGCGGGTTGCAGCGCGGTAAACTGGTCTTTGATCACTTCATTGATCCGCTCATTGGCCAGCTCCACGCTCCGCCGCAGCAGCAGCGAGCCCAGGGCGTAGACCGGCTGGAGGTTGGAAAGTATCTCCCAGTCCAGCGGCGTCTGTTCGGATGTGGCCAGTTCCAGCATGCCCAGCAGGTTATTTTCATGCAGGATCGGGAAGAGGATGAAACTTTTGACGCCGTGCAACGGCAGGTATTTGAGGAATGGATACAGTTCCACCGTCCCCCGCGACACTTCATTCAGCACCAGCGGTTGCGGGTTGGCCTTGAGGAACGTCATCAGCTGATCGTTCAGCGCCAGCCTTTCCTGGTCGCTGCGCGCACTGCTGAAAATGATGCTCTGCGCCACATACGTTGTCTCGAGCACATTGCGGTTATTGACTTTCAGGAATGGGATCAAATGAATATTCAGGTCGGCCCGGCCGGCGAGGGTTTTGAGATATTCCCGCGCCTGGGTGTACGTTTTAAGCTCATTGTCTTTCCGGATGTTGAGCACCAGGCTCTTCATGCCGTTGACCACATAATCCCGCGTCACGTCCTGGATGGTCCAGATCACGAAACCTTCCAGCGCGAAAGCGTCCAGCGGCACCAGTTCCTGCAGTACGGAAAGGTCCTGCGAGCGGAAGTCGCCGGAGCAGATCTCGCCGCAGTCGAGCTTCGGGAGGTCGCCTTTCAGCCGCACATCCACGAAACGCGGGTCGATGTTCACTTTGATATAGCGCAGCAACCCGTCGTCGTCCGGGAAACTGATGGTATGCACGATATCCGTGTCGTAATTGATCTGCAGGTTATACCACCTTTCAAGGATCAGTTTATATAACCACGACAGCTTGTCGCGGCGGATTTTGTCGGGCGACATACCCTTCGGCATGGCCATCAGCTCTTTTCCGTCTTCCGAAAATATCTGCTGGAATTTATCTGAATAGTAGAATATGGCGAAGCGGTATGGCACGCCGATGCCGAATATATCGCGGGAATCGTCGATCGTTACGGGAAAAACGGTGGCGGTCACAAGGTCCAGGTACTCCTGGTATTTGGCGACGTCCACATCACTGCTGAGTGGCTGTTGTAATTCGGGATTGCTTTCAAAATGGCGGACGATCTCGGAAAAGAACGCGGCCCTGGCCCCCTTGGCATTCTGCGCTTTGTCTTTCATGAAGCGCATGAAAGGGACGAACGAGATATGGCTCTCTATCAGGTGTTCCTCTATCAGCTGATCCCGGTTTGCGGTAAGTATCTTCATATTTTCTAAACCTTTATGGCTAACAGCGACAGTGCAGGATAACAGTAATTGTTCGGGGGAATAGTTGCTATTGCGAAGTTACGTAAAAATACGAAATGCGGGCATCCGCGTCGTCGAAGGTGAGTGGTTTAAGATGGCGGAACCGGTGCATATAGCCGCAAAGCCCGAAATCCCCCACGCAACAGAGCGTATGGAACGCATACATGCCCGAGAAAAAGACCTTCCACCCAATGGGCAGCCACACCGCCGCCAGGCCCATCCCCAGCGAAAGCACCACATACGGCCCCAGGGCGATCACCAGCAGCTGCCGGTAATTCACGGCAAAATCATGCGCCACGGCGTAAAACATGAGCTTGCGCCATACCACGCCGTACCGCACGTCCTTCGCACCGAAAACCCGGAACAAAAGGCCATGGATGCCTTCATGAAAAGGAATGAGGAGGATAACGGACGCCATGCCGAGGGCCAGCCAGGCTATGAACTCCCCGACAGACAGGGAACCCGATTGACGGGAATAGATATATGCGGCTGCGATCAGCCCGCCGCCCAGAAAGGAAGCGGCCATCAGCAGCCGGAAAAAAAGAGATCCCCTGCGCACGCCGTCCTTCACGGGCACCAGCAGCTCGCTTATCCGGTAAGCGGCCAGTTCGGTGTACCCTTGGGCCAGGAGCTCGTCGCGCAGGGGACTGTTCATCACTACATGGGGATTTCCACCTGGTTCTTCAGCAGGTCGTCGATCGTATCGCGCTTGCGGATCAGGTGCGCCTTGCCGTCTTTCACCAGCACTTCGGCGGGTTTCAGGCGGGAGTTGAAGTTGCTCGACATCTCGAAGCCATAGGCCCCGGCGTTGTAGAACACCAGCAGGTCGCCTTCGCGTACCTCGCTGATCTTGCGGTCCCAGCCGAAAGTATCGGTTTCGCAGATATTACCCACAACGGTATAAATGCGCTCGGTGCCTTTCGGGTTGGAGATATTTTTGATCAGGTGGAAGGAATCGTAGAACATGGGGCGGATGAGGTGGTTGAACCCGCTGTTCACGCCCACGAACACCGTAGCGGTCGTTTGCTTGATCACGTTGGCTTTCACCACGAAATAACCGCACTGGCTCACGAGGAATTTCCCCGGTTCGAACCACAGCTGCAGGGGGCGCCTGTAAGCTTTCGCGAATTTGTTGAAAGCCTCGCTGAGCTTCTTGCCGAGCAGATCGATATCCGTTTCCGGGTCGCCCTGCTGGTACGCAACTTTAAAACCGCTGCCCAGGTCGATGAACTCCAGGTCGGGGAAGTGTTCCGTCATTTCGAACATGATCTCCACCCCGCGCAGGAACACGTCTACGTCTTTGATCTCGGAGCCCGTGTGCATGTGCAGGCCCGTTACCTTCAGCTTCGTGCTCTTCACGATGCGCTCGATATGGCGCATCTGGTGGATCGAGATGCCGAACTTGCTGTCCACATGCCCGGTCGAGATCTTGAAGTTGCCGCCAGCCATGATGTGCGGGTTCAGGCGGATGCAGATCGGGTAAGTGTCCCCGAACTGGTTGCCGAACTGCTCCAGGATGGAAATGTTGTCGATATTGATGTTCACGCCCAGGTCCTTCGCCGCGATGATCTCGCTCAGGTCCACGCAGTTGGGCGTAAAAATGATGTTTTTCGGATCGAAACCCGCCTTCAGCCCCAGCTGCACCTCCTGGATGCTCACGGTATCCAGCCCGCAGCCCAGGGAATTGATGTAGCGCAGCACGTTGACGTTCGTCAGCGCCTTGCAGGCGTAGAAAAAGCGCGCGTCAGCCTTGCTGAAGGCATCCTTCAGCTTCTCATACTGTGTCTTGATCTTTTCGGCGTGATAGATATACACCGGGGTGCCGAATTCCTGCGCTGTTTTTACCAGGAAGTCCGCGCTGAGTACGTCGCTTTGTTTAGCCATTGTATCGGGTAAATTGAATGTGCGAAAATAATAAGAAATTAGTCTTCCTGCATAAAATCGTCGAGGTCGCGGCGTTCTTTCTTGGTAGGACGGCCGATTTTACTCTGCCTTTTACCCGTATCGAAGCTGGAAGCCATGCGCTTATTGAGCAATTGGTCTTCCTCCGGTGTGATATCAACGTAATATTTAATGGCTTCCGAGTAGGCCTGGCGGTTGGCCAGCAGCCCCGTCACCTTCACTTTCCACTTCCGCGATTCGGTGCGGATGTCGTATTCGTCTCCCACGCTCACGGCCCTGGCCGCCTTCACCGCCACCCCGTTGAGCTTCACCTTGCCGTTATCACAGGCGGCAGCAGCGGCCGTTCGGGTCTTGAACACCCGGATGGCCCAGAGATATTTGTCTACACGCAGTTTTTCAGCTGTCATCCTGCAAAAATACGAAACGCGCGCCTGCTTGTCCAGCCCTGTTTGACGAATACCGCTCGTCCGCCGGAAAATCGGGATTAATGGCATGCAGCCGGCGGTGGTATTTGTCCGGGGCCGCCGTTGCGTCGCACACTTCAGCGCCGGAAATGGCTGGTCCGGCTACTCTTAACATGGATTTCCCGCCTGTTTTGTACCTTACGGCCCGCTAAACCGCCTTGCTGCCATGCATAAAAAGCACCTGCTTTACCCCCTTATCATCGGGATTTTCGGGATGATGACCTGGTTCATCATCGCCCGGGGGGAGCAACTTCCGGCCCCTCCCGCCGCCGGTCCCCTCCTCCATCCCGTTCCCCCTGCAACCGCATCCGCCGCCGCAAACACGGGCCTTTTCACTGACCTCATGCATCATTTGCAGCATCCCCTGAGCATGCTGCTGCTGCAGATCATCGTGATCCTCTGCGCCACCCGCGCCTTCGGATACCTGGCCCGTAAGGCCGGCCAGCCCGCCGTTGTAGGAGAAATCATTGCCGGCATCGTACTGGGGCCCTCGCTCCTGGGGCTCCTGGCGCCGGAGGCCATGAACGCCCTCTTCCCCAAATCCTCGCTGCCGCCGCTGCAGTTCCTCAGCCAGATCGGACTGGCCTTCTTCATGTTCATCGTGGGCATGGAGCTGGATATCTCCAAAATCCGCCGCAAAGCCCACGACGCCGTGATGATCAGCCACGCCAGCATCATCATCCCCTTCTTTCTCGGCGTATGTTTCGCCTATTTCACTTTCACACAGTTTGCGCCGCAAAACGTAGGTTTCCTGAGCTTCGCGCTGTTCATGGGCATCGCCATGAGTGTGACGGCCTTCCCCGTGTTGGCCCGCATCGTACAGGAGCGCCACCTTACAGGTACGCCCCTCGGCGTGATGGCCATTACCTGCGCCGCGGCGGATGATATCACCGCCTGGTGCATCCTGGCGATCGTAGTGGCCATCGCCAAGGCCGGCGGGCTCGTGAGCGCACTGGTGACCATCGGCCTGGCGGTCGTTTTCGTGGCCGGTATGCTCTGCCTCGTACGCCCCTGGCTGCAACGCCGCATGCGTACCCTCAACGGCAACAAAACCAAAGTGGCCCTGGGATTCTTTGTATTGCTCATCGCGGGCTATATCGCCGAAGTGATCGGTATCCACCTGCTGTTCGGGGCTTTCCTGGCCGGGGTGATCATGCCTGCCGAAACCAATATCAAACAAGTGCTGCAGGATAAACTGTAAGACGTGAGCGTGGTGATCCTGCTGCCCATATTTTTCGCCTTTACCGGCCTCCGCACCCAGATAGGGCTCCTCAACGAAGGGCACCTATGGGGCGTGTTCGCTGTGATCATGCTGGTGGCGGTAGCCGGCAAATTCGCGGGCTCCGCATTCACGGCCAGGCTCATGGGGCAGTCCTGGGAACAATCCCTCTCCATCGGCGCCCTCATGAACACCCGCGGGCTCATGGAACTGGTGGTGCTCAACATCGGGTACGACCTGGGCATCCTCACCCCGCAAGTCTTCGCCATGCTGGTGCTCATGGCCCTCGCCACCACCTTCATGACCGGCCCCCTCCTCGATTATTTCGGATGGTATTTCCACGGCCGAAAGGCCAGGGCAATGTCCTGATACCAATAGCTCCGCATAAAAAGGCCCGGACTGCGCAGTCCGGGCCTTTTACGGTATATCCGTTCGGGTATTATCCGTTTATTGCGCCGCTATCCGCAACGCCTCAAAAGTACCGTTACTGATCGTTACCGTCGCCGTTCCGCCGAATTCCTCCGCCACACCTGAAAACGTTCCCTGCAACTTTTCCCCTACCTGCCCGAAAACGGAGATACCGACTTTCATTGTTTCGGAAACATAGCGCTTGCCGTTCAGTTCCAGCACCATCGTCACATCTTCGTAGTTACCGGCTGTTTCGCCTTCGAAATTCAAGGTCAGCTGGTGCGTACCGGCTACCATCGTGCAAAGCGTTTCATGGCTCCGGAAGTCGTACAGCGCCATCGCCACGAAGGTTTGCCCCGCCACGCCGCCGATCTGGATCTGCTGCTGGTTGTAGCCGCCACCATGTATCCGGAAGCGGACCGGGGTCATTTCTTCCCTGGGACAAATGCGCACATCTCCCAGTTCTTTACCCGATTCGTCTGCAGGAATAGCCACCGTCAACTCCGCGCTGCCGCCCAGCATATCGAATGCTTTCAGCAAAACGGTCTTGCCCTTCGGCCCGTATATCGTGAATTGCGACTGGTCGTTGGTATATGCGCTGCCGATGTGCTTGCCGTCAAGATAAATATTGACGAAACCGGCGTAAGGCCGTCCTTCGCAGTCGGTGAGCTTCCCGGACAGGGAAGGCCCGCAGGGGAAGGACAGGTTTTGGGTCATGGATTTACCTGCTGCCATGGCGGGAATGTCTGCCGTAGCGCCACGCCCGTTGTTCAGCCGGGGATCGAGGCGCGCGGTGGTGGCTCTGTTCGCAGGTACCCGCGCCTTGAACCGGCCGTCTTTATCCGTTGTAACGGTAATTTGGCCCAGCGTGACGTTGGCGCCGCCCACTCCTTTCGAAGCGCTCCTGCACGGATCATTCACGAAACCTTCCACCATGGCGGTTACTTCCGGCGCATCTACGTTCCAGGTGGAGAAGTGGCCGACGGTGCCGGTATAGAAATTCCCCTGCCGGGTGGCCTGCCCTTCTTCCTTCCACACCCCGGCTGCATTGTCGAAATGCCAAAGGGGAATCGTGTTGGGAGCAGTGGCCTGCTGGAATACGGGGATGGGAAATTTCACGGTGGAAGTTTTCCCGGCTTTGAGCTGGAGTTTATCGCCCGAGGGGCTTTCCATCTCCACGTCTACCATACCATAGGAGTACAGCATCACGGCGGATTGATCGGTCCGGATGGCGCTGAGATCGCCGCCGGGGATCTTCAGGCTGAAGTCGGGGTCTGCAGGGTCGATGTGTGTCACTGCCAGGTTGACCACGCCCGTGTATGTGGTGCCGTCGGCTTTCACGATGGCGCCCGCCGGAATCTGGACGGAAGCCCCTCCCGTTACGGTAAGCGTACCGCCTGCGGCAGACTGGAGGGTGTGGGTCACCTTTTTCGGTTTCAGTGTAAGGCGGACGGCGGCGGTATTGCCGCCGGCAGTGGTAAAGCGGCGGACCTGGCCATGATACCCGGCTTTGGAGCCCTGTACAAGTATCACGTTACCGGCTGCCATCTGGAGGCCCTGCATCACGAAAGTACCTTTTGCGTCTGTAGTAACCTGTTGAACATCGGATTTGACGGTGGCTCCGGGCATGGGGGCGCCATTTTCGTCGACAACCGTGCCGGTCAGTTCGATGGGGCCGCTGTAATTTCCGGGGGGGCCTTCTGCACCGGGCTCATTGCTTTTTTTGCATGCGGCCAGTAACAATACGGAAAGCAGCATGATTACGTGTGTCCGGCGGCGCCGGAAGTAGTTTTGGGGACGGAAGTGCATAATGCTGAATGATGAAGGGTAAATAATGGAAGCTGAAGTGCGAAAAAAGCAAAAGCTGCCAACTCCTGATTACCGGGTTGCGGGGAATGCCGGTTTTATGCACTGAAGCGTGGGATCTGGGGGGTGAAATGGGCGGGAGGGCGGATGTGTCGGGGCGGATACAGGGCAAAAAAAAGAGCAATGCTTTTCCTGCAATGCCCTTTTAGATATAAAAAGAATACGATTATTACTTCCTGGTGGTGGTTTGTTTTTTCGCCGGGGCTTTCTTAGCCACGGGTTTCTTGGCGGGAGCCGCTTTCACTTCAGGCTTTTTCACCGGGGCGGGGAACCTGCTCCTGTCTACGGTGGCGGCCTTATCGTCCAGCGTCATCTGGAGGGATTCTTTGAGGATCTCCTCTTTTTCCGCCTGGAAGAGTTTCATCTTCTCTTTGGGGATGCGCAGGTCGTAGCTGCTGGTTTCGCCGGCGAGGGCCTGTGCGAAGCCGGGGTTCAGCCGGGCCAGTTCATCGGTTTCCATGGCCAGCTTTTTGGCGATGGCTTCGATGCGGTATTTACCGGTTACATTGAACTCAACGGTGTTGAACATGTCTTCTTCGGTAAGGGGGGCCGCTTTCCGGAATTCGGTGGCGGTGTTCACCCTTGCGTTGGGGAGCGACACGTTTGCGGTCGTGTAATTGCTGCCTACGCCGAAGAAGGTGTTGAACCTGTCGAGGATATAACCCGTTGCAATGAATTTGTACACATGGTTGCGGGACTCCGCGGGCAGGAAGTACTGGATACCCCAGAAATCGCTGCGGCCGCTGATCTTCTGCGCACGCATCACACCGCCGGCGCCGCAGTTGTAAGCGGCTACCACCAGCAACCAGTCATCGAACCGGTCATATAATTCGTTGAGGTATTTGGCGGCGGCTACAGTGGATTTGTAGATATCCTTCCGTTCGTCTACTTTCTTTCCCACGCTCAGCCCGAAGATGCGGGCGGTGCCGCTCATGAACTGCCACATGCCCACGGCCCCTACACGGGAGCGGGCATTATGCATGAGGCTGGACTCGATCACCGCGAGGTATTTCATTTCCTCGGGGATGCCATGGTCCATAAATACTTTCTCGATCATCACGAAATATGGCGCGGACCGTTCCACCATCACCGAAAGGTGCTTGCTGTAGCGGTTGGCATAGTCGTTGATATAATTCTTTACGAAATTATTATTCATCTGCTCGTACACCTTGGGGGTACGAATCACAGAAGGAAGAGCCTGGGCAGCTCTTTTTACCGACATGGAGGCTGGAGCCCCGTGCACCGTCGTGTCTTTCGGCAGGTGCCCGGCCTTTTTCAAGGTAACGGAGGTATCGGCGGGTGCATCCTGTACGGAATACACCATCTCCTTATTCACCTCAACGCTGGCGGCAACTGCACTGGAACTCCCCACTAAAGCCGGCAATGATAGAAGTAAAAAGACTTTCGTCATACGCGTAGGTTTGTTTTAAACTGTATTCATTTGTTGCATCTGCAACACTGTTTCTGCAATTTCTAACAGGTTCTGCTCGTCTAATTCTTTAGTTATAATCTGTAGGCCATAAGGCATTCCGTTCGAATGCCTCGTTAAAGGAACGGATACCGCCGGAACCCCTGTGAGGTTGGCCAGCACCGTATAAATGTCGGCAAGGTACATCGCGATCGGATCATCTGTCTTCTCCCCGATTTTGAACGCAGTCGTCGGTACCGTGGGCAGGAGAATGGCGTCATATGCCTGCAGGATCTGCCGCATCTTTTCCACCACCAGCCGTCTCACCTGCTGCGCTTTCGTGAAATATGCGTCGTAATACCCGGCGCTCAGCACGAAAGTTCCCAGCAATATACGCCTTTTTACCTCTTTCCCGAAGCCCTCAGACCGGCTTTTCCTGTAGAAATCGGTCAGGTCCAGCCCCTTTTCCGGCGTCCGGTAGCCATATTTGACCCCGTCGTACCGGCTTAAGTTACTGGACGCCTCAGCCGTAGTCAACACGTAATACGCGGCAACTACGAAATCAAGGTATTCAAAATCAACCGCTTCCACGGTATGACCTTCCGCCTTTAACTGTTCAAAGAAACTTTCAAATCCTCCCCTCATTTCCGGATCCAGCCCTTCGTGATGAAGGGCATCCCTTAGATACGCGAATTTGCGCTTTTTATTGTGCAGATCGGTACTTAACTGATACTCAGGCACCTCACTTTGAGACGCCGTGCTATCATAGGCATCGGGACCGGCTATGACTTGCAGAACTTTCGCTACATCTGCAATATTCGAGCCAAAAATGCCTATTTGGTCAAATGATGAAGCATAAGCTAACAGGCCATGGCGGCTGATCCGGCCGTAACTGGGCTTCAGCCCCACGATACCGCAGAAATCCGCCGGCTGGCGTACCGAACCTCCGGTATCCGAGCCCAGGCTGACGTGGCAAAGCCCCGCCTGCACCGCTACCGCCGAACCACCCGACGATCCCCCCGGCACACGCGTTTCATCCAACGCATTGAGCGTGGGGCCGTAAGCGGAATTCTCGTTGGTAGAGCCCATCGCGAACTCATCACAATTCAGCCTGCCAATGATAATAGCCCCTGCTTCCAGGAGCCGTTCCACCGCCGTGGCATTGTAGAGGGACTCAAAACCCTCCAATATCCGGCTTGCCGCACTCACGGCATGCCCTTTGTAACATATAACGTCCTTGATGCCAACGACAACGCCCGCCAGCAAACCTGGCCGCTCTCCTCTTCGGATCTTTTCATCCAGGGAGCGGGCCTGCCGGAGGGCGTCTTCCGTAAAAACTTCCAGGTATGCGTTTAAATGACGGGTCTGCTCGATGCGGCCCAGGTACATACGTACCGTGTCCTCGCAGTTCGCTTTCCCGGCATACAACGCCTCCTGAAAAGACGATATACTGCTGTATTCAGTCAAACCCAAACCAGTTTAAATCTTACAATGGTAGATCTCTGCAAAAATCGGCGCTGCACCTGCTATTAGTCGCGGGTACAGGAATTAAGCCTGTTTCTTTACCTCGGACTCACGGATGCCTTCCTCTACTTCACGGCGCACATTGTCTTTCGCATCTTTGAACTCACGGATACCTTTACCCAGGCCACGCATCAGCTCAGGAATCTTCTTACCGCCAAACAGCAGTAATACCACAGCAGCGATGAGGATCAGTTCAGTCATACCGAGTTCCTGGAAAAGTAAAAAAGGTGATTTAACGAAAATAGCAGTCATTTCTCAGTTTTTTATAATGTTCGAGCTAACAAAGATAACGTTTATTTGGGCTTTCGCAAGCCCGCAGGCGGACTTTAATCGAGTTTTAAGGTCTTGCTAACAACCCCCATCCCACCAAATAAAAAAGCGGGAATCCTACCGGACCCCCGCATACTAATTTCCCTGTATAAAATACTAAACCCTTTTTTCCTTGATACGGGCTGCTTTACCCTGGCGCTCGCGCAGGTAGTACAGTTTAGCCCTTCTTACTTTACCAACTTTGTGCAGCAGGATGCTGTCGATGTTGGGAGAATACAGCGGGAACAGCCTTTCAACGCCTACCCCGTCAGAAATCTTACGAACAGTGAAAGTAGCCGTAAAACCAGTACCCTGGATCTTCACCACGTCGCCTTTGAAGGATTGGATACGCTCCTTGTTTCCTTCAACGATCTTATAGTTAACGGTAACGTTGTCACCGGCTTTAAACTTCGGAAATTGCTTGTTAGCAGTCAACTGCTCGTGAACAAAAGAAATCGCGTTCATCTTTCAATTATTATTAGGACGGCAAAGGTAAGGAAGAATATCCAATTACCAAGACCTTTTCCCGGTTTTTTAAAATTTATTTGATTCAATCATGGTCCAGCATGTCCGGCCGGCGGGCCTTCGTCCGCCTCACCGCCTCCTCATGCCGCCACTCGTCTATCTTCCGGTGATCCCCGCTCATGAGAATAGCAGGCACCTTCCAGCCCCGAAACTCCTCCGGACGGGTATACACCGGCGGCGCCAGCAAATCGTCCTGGAATGAGTCGAAAAGCGCCGAAGTCTCGTCGCCCAGCACCCCGGGCAACAACCTTCCCACCGCATCCACCACCACCGCCGCGGCAAGCTCCCCGCCCGACAGCACGAAATCCCCAATGGAGATCTCCATCGTCACGAAGTGCTCCCGCACCCGCTCGTCGATCCCTTTATAATGACCGCAGATAATCAACAGGTTACCCTTCATCGACAACCGGTTGGCCGTCCGCTGGTCGAACGTTTGCCCGTCCGGCGTCATGTAGATGATCTCATCGTAGGCCACTTCCTTCTGCAGCGACTCGATGGCGTTCACCAGCGGCTCGATCATCATCACCATCCCCGCGCCCCCGCCGAACTGGTAATCGTCGGTCTGGCTGTTTTTCAGCGTGGAATAGTCGCGCAGCTGGTGTACGTTCACCTCCAGCAGGCCCTTGTTCCGCGCCCTTTTCATGATCGAATGGGAGAAAGGGCTCTCCAGCAGATCGGGCTGTACGGTAATGATGTCTATCCGCATATCGTTTTTCTGTTACCCTAAATAAATGTCGAGCAGCCCGGCCGGCAGGTCGAGGTGCAGGATCTTACCCTTGCGGTCCACCTTCAGCATGGTTTGCTCGTTCAGCGGCAGCAGCATTTCCTTTTCGCGGTAGGTAACGCGGGCCAGCAGCTGATGCGGCATCTCGATGATCTCGTCTATCGGCCCCAGCTCCCCATGCTCCTTGTCCTGCGCCGTAAAGCCCAGCAGGCTCAGGGGCGCCTGGCCGGAAGCCTGGGCCTGGAAGTCTTCCTCCTGGAGATAAACCCCCTTCTGCAAATACCCCCTGGCCGATTCCCGCGTGCCGATCCCCTCCAGCTTGAGGTAGATGTGCTCCGCGTCTTTCGCCCGGGCTTTCTGCACGAAATAAGGGAGAAAACTGCCTTTCCGCTCCTCGATGAAGATGGCCGTCACGTCTTTCAGGGAAGATCGCTTGCCGAGGCTGTGCTTCAGCAGCAATTCCCCGTCCGTACCGTGAACGGCGGCCAGTTTGCCGATATTGAAATAATTCGCCATGAGAACGGGTGGTGATAAAAAGCAAAAAGGGAATCTTTGCGAGCAAATCTTCCCTTTTTGAAATGTGTTATACTGTCGATTATGCTTCTGCCGGTGCTTCGCCTTCTTCAGCGGCGGGAGCGCTCGGAGCTACGTCCTCAACTTTACGAACTACCGGAGCGGCAGGACGTACTACTCTTTTCTGGCTTTCGCGGCGGGCAGTCACTTTCTCTTCGTGCTCAGCCTGCCATTGCTCGAACTTGGTGTAAGCGGTAGGTTCGTCGAACAAACCGAGTTTCACACCGCGGAGCAGGTGCTTCAGGTACAGTACGCCTTTGAAAGACAGGATTCTACGAACAGTGTCGGTGGGTTGAGCACCTTTCTGCAGCCAGCGGAGCGCTTTCTGCGTGTCAATGTTGATAGAAGCCGGTACAGTCAGGGGATTGTAGGTACCGATTTTCTGAATGAATTTACCATCACGGGGCGCGCGGGCATCAGCCACTACGATAAAGTAAAAAGGTCTTTTCTTGGCGCCGTGTCTCTGTAATCTGATCTTAACTGGCATAAATAAGTCGAATTATTTTTTGCGAGTGGTGAAAAAAAATTGTTTCTATTGGGGCAGCAAATGTATAGCTTAAAATGAATTTCACAAAATAAAACTTCACTTTTTACTTTTGCCGCTATTTTAACTATCTCATCTTGAGCCCTTTGGCTCCTCCGGGCATCTTATTCATCATTTTCATCATCTGCCGCATCTGCTCAAATTGCTTCATGAACTGGTTCACGTCGGAAATCTCCTTGCCAGCCCCCTTCGCAATACGGCGGCGGCGGCTGCCGTCGATCAAATCGGGATTGGCCCGCTCCGCCGGCGTCATGGAATTGATCATGGCCTCGATGCCCTTGAACGCGTCGTCGCTGATGTCCAGGTCCTTCACGGCCTTGCCCACCCCAGGGATCATGCCCAGCAGGTCTTTGATGGAACCCATCTTCTTGATCTGCGCCAGTTGCTCTTTGAAATCGTCGAAATCGAACTGGTTCTGGCGGATTTTCTTTTCCAGCTTCTTGGCCTGCTCTTCGTTGAACTGTGCCTGCGCCCGCTCCACCAGCGTGGTGATGTCGCCCATGCCCAGGATACGCTGCGCCATACGCTCAGGGTAGAACACGTCGAGCGTGTCGAGCTTTTCGCCCATAGACACGAACTTGATCGGCTTCTGCACCGTGTAGGTGATGGTCAGCGCCGCACCACCGCGGGTGTCGCCGTCCAGCTTCGTGAGCACGATACCGGAGAAGTCGAGCTTTTCGTTGAACGCCTTGGCGGTATTCACCGCATCCTGGCCGGTCATGGAGTCCACCACGAAAAGGATTTCCTGGGGCTGCACGGCCTTTTTCACGTTGCTCACCTCGGTCATCATCACCTCGTCGACCGCCAGGCGGCCCGCGGTGTCGATGATCACGACGTTATTGCCGTTGGCTTTGGCCTGTTTGATGGCGTTTTCCGCGATCTGTACGGCGTTCTTGTTCTCGGGTTCGCTATATACTTCCACCCCGATCTGCCCGCCGAGCACCTGCAGCTGGTCGATCGCCGCGGGACGGTAAATATCCGCCGCCACGAGCAAGGGTTTCTTGTTTTTCTTGGATTTGAGGAAATTGGCCAGCTTGCCGGAGAAGGTGGTTTTACCCGAACCCTGCAGGCCCGCGATGAGGATCACGGTGGGATTGGCTTTCAGCTCCAGCTCCACCTCGGTGTTGCCCATCAGTTCCACCAGCTCGTCTTTCACGATCTTCACCATCAGCTGGCCGGGAGAGATGGCGGTAATTACCTTTTCGCCGAGGGCTTTGTCTTTTACTTTATCGGTAAAGTCTTTAGCGATTTTATAGTTCACGTCCGCGTCCACCAAAGCGCGGCGGATCTCTTTCACGGTAGTAGCGATGTTTATCTCCGAGATGCGCCCCTCGCCTTTCAGCTGTTTAAAGGCCGACTCGAGCCGCTCTGATAATGATTCAAACATATTCGTAAGCTGGTATGATCTTTAAAAAATGCAAAATGGTGAATATTTCGAATATTCACCATTTGGACTGCAAAAATAAGTTTTTACTGCGTTCGCGGGAAAAAAATCAGCCGCCGAGGTAATTCCGCAGGAGTTTGCTGCGGGAAGTAGTGCGGAGCTTGGTGATCGCCTTGTCTTTGATCTGGCGTACGCGTTCGCGGGTAAGACCGAATTTTTCGCCGATATCTTCGAGGCTCATGGGATGTTCCACGCCGATGCCGAAATAGAGCATGATCACGTCTTTCTGGCGGTCGGTGAGGGTGGAAAGGGAGCGTTCGATCTCGCGGCGGAGGGAATCGTGGTGGTCGAGCTCCTCGTCTGCCGATACGGCGTTGGGGTTCTCGAGCACGTCGAGCAGGGAGTTGTCTTCCCCGTCGATGAACGGCGCGTCCATAGACACGTGGCGGGCGGCAACACCCAGGGTGGCTTCCACTTCCTCGGTATTGATTTCGAGGATGGTGGCCAGCTCGTCGGGCGAGGGCTCGCGTTCAAATTCCTGTTCCAGCTGGGAATAGGCTTTGGAAATCTTGTTGGAGAGCCCCACTTTGTTCAGCGGGAGGCGCACGATGCGCGACTGCTCTGCCAGGGCCTGGAGGATGGACTGACGGATCCACCATACGGCGTATGAGATGAATTTGAACCCGCGGGTTTCATCGAAGCGCTGGGCGGCTTTGATGAGGCCGAGGTTTCCTTCGTTGATAAGATCTGAGAGGGAAAGGCCCTGGTTCTGGTACTGTTTGGCGACAGATACCACGAAGCGGAGGTTGGCCTTGGTTAGTTTTTCTAACGCGCGCTGGTCGCCCTGCTTGATGCGGATGGCCAGGTTGACTTCTTCTTCCGGCGTAATGAGATCCACTTTGCCGATCTCCTGCAAATACTTTTCTAGCGACTGGGACTCACGATTCGTGATGGACTTCGTGATTTTTAGTTGGCGCATTGACATAGCACGGGAACAGTTACAGGTTATTTAAAAGTTAATTTAGAAGAATGCCCAACAAAAATAACTTTTTTTAGATACGACCCAAAAAAAATTACTAACCATTGAATCCTTTTCAAGCAAAATCGATTGTTGGTGATAATCCGTTCGTGTTATACTGCATTAACCGGCACTGGTACTGGATTCACCGTTGATTGTCATGGTAATGGAAGACGGGTTGGCTTAAATCTGTAATCCGTTGCAAAATACATAAAATAATATTTTTATATGCCTTTTAGTTGTAAATCGTGAAAATGAAGGGATTAGGCGAAAAAATGTTTTTCAAAATTTATTTTGATAGAATAAATATTTTTCTATAATTGCAGGCAGATGATTTTGATTTTTATAATAATACAGTGCGATGTCAAAGAAAGTGCAATATGAGTTAGAATATCCGGTGCGGTGCTCTCCTAGTATTCTTTTCGAGTTTTTATCAACCCCGGCAGGCCTCCAGGAGTGGTTTGCAGACAAGGTAGATTTCCGGGACAATGTTTTCTCCTTTTCCTGGAACGGATCAGCAGAGGAAGCAGAAGTACTGGAACAGGAAGAAGACGAGTTTATCCGTTTACATTGGACACACGCTCCCAAAAACGAGTATTTCGAATTCCGTATCCGGATTTCAGAAGTAACCAACATGACGATCCTGGTCATCAAGGATTTTGCAGAGAAAAAAGAAGTGGCGGATCAAAGCCAGCTCTGGGATTACCAGATCAAGGACCTTTTCCACCGTATCGGCAATTAACCTGACTATCTGACTGAGGAACCACCCAGCCAGCCCAGCAGCGAAGCATAACTGGCCGCCGCAACGGGCATGATTTTTTCCCAATCCCTCAACTTACACTGTTTAGCTAATTTGAAGAAAGGCTTCCGCAGGAGCTCCTCCCATTCCGTTTGCGAAACGGATGCGGCCGCGCGGTAGTTGTCTTCCCTGAAATGATGCTGCCAGGGATCGTCGTTGACACAAACGTACCATCCCGCGGATGCGACGCGTTCGTGCATGCCCGTTAGCGCGCCACGGTGGCGCTCCAGCGCCCCGCCCGCCAGGTGCAGCGTGAGGCTGAAAAACCTGCCCCACCAGAAAAACGTGCGGCAGGCAAAGATGCTTTCCCGCCCGAAGGCGCGCGGATAATCCAGCATGACGTATGGCAACCCTTCATATTGCTCCCCGCGCGAAATCTTCGGCGGGTCCGACTCCCCGGCACCATACCTCCCGATCACCGCATCGGCCTCCATGGCCGTTTGCAAGGCCCCGAAAAGGGCATACACCTTCCCGATTACCCTGTTCTTCGTCAGAATGATTTCCGCATCGGCCGCCAGGGCCATTTCACTGGCCGTCAGTTCATACGCTTGCATATCAAAAATATTAACGGATTTTTGGGCGCGCCGCTGTTCCTCCTGTCCGGATTCGTGTTAACTTTGTGCGGCCGCTTTTCAAAATTAATCTGAAAACCAGGCCTTTTTACATTTTACCATTTTATTTTTTATTCGCCGATACGTGAAGCAACTCGATAAACTGATCATCAAAACCTTCGTAGGCCCGTTCATCGCCACTTTTTTCGTGACGCTGTTCGTGCTGATCATGCAGTTCATCTGGAAATATATCGACGACCTCGTGGGCAAAGGCCTCGATACACCGGTGATCATAGAGCTGCTCGTCTATACCAGCGCCAGCCTCGTGCCCCTCGCCCTCCCCCTGGCAGTGCTCCTCTCCTCCATCATGACCTTCGGCAACCTCGGCGAAAGCTTCGAACTGGTAGCTATCAAGTCTGCCGGCATCTCCCTGCTCCGCTTCATCCGCCCCCTGCTGTTCCTCTCGATCGGCATCGGCATCGGCGCTTTCCTCTTCGCCAACTACGTCATCCCCATCGCCAACCTCCGCGCCAAATCCCTCCTCTACGATATCACCAACTCCAAGCCCGCCTTCAATATCAAACAAGGCGTGTTCTACAGCGATATCCCGGGATACACCATCAAAGTCGCCAGAAAAGAAGCCGATAACAAGACCATCCACCAGGTGATGATCTATGAAAATACCGTGGGCGATAAAAATCCGCGCATCATCCTCGCCGAAAAAGGCACCATGGAGCTCTCGGGCGACAAACGCTACCTCCTCTTCACGCTCTACAACGGCTGGAGATACGAAGAACGCGGCAACACCCGCGCCCAGCAAGGCAATGAGCTCATCCGGCTTGGGTTCGACAGGTACATCAAACCCTTCGACCTGAAATCGTTCGCCCTCAACCGCCTGCCCATGGACCTCTTCGCCAACAACCAGCAGATGCTCAACGTACGTCAGCTGGATTACGGCATCGATTCGCTCCGCCGGATCGACTCCGCCCTGATCCGTACCGTGAACGCCTATGTGACCTCGCGCTATCCCTTCTACAAATGGAAAGACACGGGCTGGGCCGCCAACGTCGCCCCGCTGAAAGTGGATACCTTTTATAATTCCATCCCCGAAGCCAACCGCCGTTATGTCGTTGAGCGGGTGGAATCGAACCTCCGTGAAACGGAATCTTCCCTTACTACTTCCGCCAAAGATTACACGGACAACAAAGAGCGCATCTCGCTGTTCAAAGTGGAATGGCAGCGCAAATTCTCGCTGGCGGCGGCCTGCGTGGTGCTCTTCCTCATCGGCGCGCCGCTGGGTTCCATCATCCGCAAAGGCGGGCTGGGTACGCCCCTGGTGTTCGCGGTGATCTTCTTCGTGATCTTCAATATCTTCTTCATGACGGGCGAAAAAATGGCCCGCCGCGAGGTGATGGCCTCCTGGAGCGGGATGTGGCTCGCCAACATCGTGCTGCTGCCCATTGCCGCGTTCCTCGTGTACAAGGCGATGAACGACAGCCAGCTTTTCAACAAAGAATTCTACTTCCGCTTCTACCAGAAAATGAAGAAGGAATGGCAAAAACGCTTCAAAAAAGAGCCTGCCTGAGTTTGCGGCACGGTTGATGCGGTAAGAACGATTTTCCCGGAGGGCACTACCGCCCGGGGGAACTGCGTTATTACGGTTGAACAGGCCGTTGACCGGCAAACCATATCAGACTCATGAAGCAAATCCTGATCGTTTTGGCAGCAGCGCTGCTATTCCTTCCATTTCCCGTTTTTTACCAGGCAGGCATCCCGCCCGTCGCGGAAGCGCCGCTGTACGGATGGCTGCAAGCCGCTTCCGAAGCTATTTTCGGGGCAGGGCCCTTTGCCATGCGCGTGCCGAATGCGCTGGCGGGCATCCTCACGGTGCTGACCTGTTTCCAGGTCGGGAAGCAGCGGCAGGACGAACGTTTCGGGATGTGGTGGGCGCTGATGCTGGCCGGTTCCTGGCTGCCGCAGCTGCTCTTCAGGACCGGTGCGCCGATGATCTGGGGGAATTATTTCCTTTTCCTGTCCGTTTACCTGGCCTACCGGGTAACCTGGACGTCGAAACCCTGGCGCGCCGCCGCGCTTTCGGGCGTAATGCTGGGGCTGGCGACACTGTCCGCCGGATTCATGGCGCCGCTTATCGCCTTGCTCACGGGGCTCGTCTACTGGACCTGGAAGCGTTTCCATACCGGCATGAAGTGGCCCCTGCTGCTGTTTATCATTATGATGGCGGCGGTTTCCGCGGGCTGGTATTACGCCTGGCTGGGATGGAGCGGCGGGCTGAAGGGGCTGCACATACAACCGTTCCCGGCTCCCGGCGCGGCTTTTTCCGGGCATTGGCTCGCCATGCTGGCCTGCTTCCCGGCAGTAGCATTTCTTTTCACCTGGCTGCAAACCGCGCGCACGCGCTCCATTTACCTGGCGCAACCGGCCGAAAACCGGGACCTTACATGGTGGATGTGGGCCTTCTTCTGGACCGGGCTGCTGGCGCTGGCCGTGATGCGCGCGCCCCTGGCGGGCGCTTCGCTGCTGCATATTCCGCTCAGTTACCTGGCTACGGTGCAGGTGTACCGCGTGCTGGAAGGCCGCCTGCGGCTGAAACCCTGGAATTTTATCCTGCTGCTGCTCGTAGGCCTGGGAACCGGCCTGGCACTGGCGCTGCTGCCTTTGGCGGGAGTTTACCAACCGGAGGCGCTTCCCAAATGCTTCCGCGCGGATGCCGACTGGCAGGTAGCTGAAATGGCTTACGGCATCGTGTATATGATCCTGGTGGCGGCCGGCGCGGCGATGGTGGGGAAGAAACAGGCGCAGGAAGGGCTGCTGGTGATGCTCGCCGGCGGGATGCTGCTGATCGCCTTCGCGGCGATGCGGTTTGTGCCGAAGCTCCTTCACTAAGAAAACTTACTTTTTACTACTGCAAAAGGTGCCGCGTTAACGTATACCGTGGTGACGCTTTTCAGCGGCACGTAAACTAATTGTAAACAAATTACAATATACATGTAAACATCGCGTCCTGCAAATTATCATGACCGGTTTAGTACTGTTACAGTACTGTATCCGTACTGAATCCCTACTGAGCCATTACTACAAGTTGGTGTAAACCATTTTTAGGACGTGACCACCGTCCCTCATCGACCGATCTTTTACGACGTGACCTATAAAAAAGCGACCGCTGCCTGGGAGGCGGCGGTCGCTTTTATGAACGGGGCCTTGCGGCTTTTTACTTTTTGAGGGCTTCTTCGTAGAGGGCGCTCACTTTTTCCCAGTTTACCACGTTCCAGAAAGCCGAGATGTAATCGGGGCGTTTGTTCTGGTGTTTGAGGTAGTAGGCGTGCTCCCAGACGTCGAGGCCGAGAACGGGTGTACCCTGTACTTTGGCGATGTGCGTCATCAGCGGGTTGTCCTGGTTGGGGGTGGAAGTGATGGCGAGCTTGCCGTCTTTTTTCACGATGAGCCAGGCCCAGCCGGAGCCAAATACGCCTTTGGCGGCGTCGGCGAACTGGGTGCGGAAGGCTTCGTCGGAACCGAAGGCCGCGGTGATGGCGGATTTCAGTTTGGCGGAGGGCTCGGTTTTGGAGGGCGACAAGATGCTCCAGAAGAAGGAGTGGTTATAATGGCCGCCGCCGTTGTTTCGGATGGCGGTGTCTGTCGGCTTGACGGACGCCAGGATCTGCCCGAGGGATTTGGCGGCCAGGGGGCTCGCTTTCAGCGCATCGTTCAGGTTCTTGACATAGCCCGCGTGGTGCTTGCCGTGGTGGATTTCCATGGTGAGCTGGTCGATATTCGGCTCCAGTGCGCCAACGGCGTAAGGGAGGGGCGGCAGCTCGAAGGGTGCTTTGGCTGCGAGGAGTTCCTTGTTCTGCTCGCCTGCGGCAAAAAGCCCCGAGGGATTGGCCAGGGCGGCCACGCCGGCCAGTCCGGCCAGTTTTATGAATTCTCTCTTATTCATAATGAACATATTATTATTACAAATCTATTATTTCCGGCGTAAAACCATGCAAATATTACACCAATGCTTGCGGTTTTACTAATTTGCGTCTACGGAAGTCCGTATTTTGGAATTAATTCAAAATAATGCCATCGAGAATCGTTTAATTTGAATTTTATTGCTATTTTACTTTTCTATTCATGTGTAAGCTGTAGTGTACTTAATCATTTTGAAAAGATGAAGCCATTTATCCCTGGAGCCAGGACCTGCCCGCGAAAGAATGCAAGTGAAGCCGCCGGCGTGCCTGACTGCCAATTCCGGCGAAATCCGGGTATCGTCCATCCCCCCTTAATAGTTAGTTCAAGCGCAATTCTTTTCCGTTAAAGTTCATTAATTAATACCCCTGTTTCCTGCAAAGGAAAGGTAACACAGGATTTTATAGCTGGCTCACCGCAATCGGTTGGGTTAGCGGCAACTCAGTTCTCGACCGGCCGGCGCCGATAATGCCGGGCGGATTTTGATTTTTAACAACAATTAGAGCACAAGGGCCAATTTATCATTAAAAGAAAATCGAGCGTAGCGGCAGTATGACACTCAAGGAACGCATACAAAAGACACAGTCGGCGCCTGTCACCTTCTCCCCGGAGTTTTATTACCCGAGCCGGGTGGCAGACCAGGAAGCCTTGCAGCAGTTGCTGCAGGAGCACCCGCACATCAGGGTATATGATGAGCTGGGCAGCCAGCTCCGGGAGCTGGTGAAGATCCAGCACCCTACCCGCCGCCTCAGTGAAGCGGAAACGGCAGCAGCCGTACAGGCCCACCTGAACGGCGTTCCGGAAGAGCAGTACGGCGTTTGGGTATATTATCCGTGGACGGCCAGGCTGGTCCACCTGCTCGATAAACCCGAATTCATCGCCCTGCGCACTTCGCGCAATATGCATAAGATCACCGCCGCGGAGCGGGATGTCTTACAGGAAAAGAAAATCGGCGTCATCGGCTTGTCGGTAGGCCAGACCATCGCCCTCACCCTGGCCATGGAGCGGGTGTGCGGGGAACTGCGGCTGGCGGACTTCGACGCGGTGGAGCTGACCAATATGAACCGGCTGCGCACCACGGTCGACAACCTGGGGATGCCCAAGGTGATCGTGGCGGCCCGGGAAATAGCTGAAATGGACCCGTTTTTGACGGTGAAGATATATCGTGACGGGGCTACGGAGCAGAACCTGGATAGCTTCCTGACCGATGGCGGCAAGCTGGACGTGCTGGTGGAAGAGTGTGACGGGATCGACGTGAAGATCCTCAGCCGGCAGAAAGCCCGCAAGCATGGCATCCCGGTGGTGATGGACACCAACGACCGGGGCATGCTCGACATCGAGCGGTTCGACCTGGACCCGGAATACCCGCTGCTGCATGGGCTCATCCCTCCCATCGAGGACCTGAGCACGCTGAAGCATTTGTCCAACGAAGAAAAGATTCCTATCCTGGGGCCTATGGCAGGCATGGCGCACATGAGCCCCCGTATGAAATATTCGCTGGGAGAGATCGGCAAAACCATCACCACCTGGCCACAGCTGGCCTCCTCCGTTATGTTAGGCGGGGCGCTGGTGACGGACACTTGCCGGAGGATCCTGCTGGATCAGCTACGCAGTTCCGGCAGGTATTATGTGGATTTCGATCAACTCATTCAATAACGCCCAATTCAACTAAACGAAGCAATCAATGAGCGCACCGATCAACGTTAGGGCATTTTTCGCACCAGACGACCCGGAAGCATGCATGCGGTTTTACGAGGGCCACAGTAAGCTGTTGCAGATTTACTTTGGCATCCATAAGATCACCTCCGGCAATGTGGACTGGCTCCATCACAAAAACACGGTTGTGGTGATCGTGGAAGACGAGACCGGCACCAAAACGTACGGCGGGGCCCGTGTACAGATTGCCGACGGGGTGCTGCCCCTCCCCATCGAGATGGCGGTAGGCAAGTACGACCCGAAGGTGTATACCGACGTGGTGCCCGGCAGCGCGGAGATCTGCGGACTGTGGAACTCCAAGGAGGTGGCCGGCATGGGGATCGGGAGCCTGATCCTGAGCAGGGTTTGCGTAGCGCTGACCTCGCAGCTCCCTGTTGGCAACGTCCACGTACTTTGCGCCCCGGTAACCGTGAGGGGCGCCAAGCGGGTGGGCGCGGTGATCGATACTTCGCTGGGAAATGAAGGAGTGTTTTATTATCCGAAAGACGACCTCGTGGCTACGGCCATGATCATACGCGATAACCACGAACTGGCAAGCGCCGATCCCTCGGAGCAGGCGCTCATACGCGATTTGCGCAGCAGCCCCAACCAGATCAGGACCGAAACGGGACCGAAAGGGACCTTCGAGGTGAATTACATGCTGGGATTGCCGCAAATGGTTCCGTAAAATCCATTATGTTTGCTGCGAAATTTCGCCGCCTGACTATAACAACCGTGAACTGAAAATGTCTATACGCTTTTTCGCCCTCATCCTGCTTTCCCTGGCTGCCCATTTCACGACCCGCGCGCAAACGCCGGTCGTGTTCAACGATAGCGCCAAACTGATGCAGGTCGGCGAATTCCTCGACCTTTATATCGACAGTTCCAACGCCCTCACCATCGACCAGGTGCGCGAGCAGGCTTTCAAGCCCTCGGGCGCCAAAGTCCCCAATCTCCAGATCACGCCCTTCACCAGCTGGGCGCGGCTGCACGTTACCAACGCCTCCCACCTCAACCGCCTCCTGCTCGAAGTGGAATATCCCACCATCGACGAAATATCGCTGTACGAAGTATTGCCGGGCGGCGGATACAAAGTGACCGACCTGGGGCAGTTCCAGCCGTTCCACCTGCGGCCCATCGACCATCAGAATTACATTTTCCCCCTCGATATCGCACAGGGGCAAACCCGTGAATATTACCTGAAGATCCGTGCGGGCGAGCAGGCCCAGCTGCCAGTGTACCTGGGAGCGGAAACTACGCTGGTGGCCAAGAACACCGAGCGTAACTTTATTTTCGGGCTCTACGCCGGCATCATCCTCGTGATGGCGCTGTACAACTTCTTCATCTGGCTCACGGTACGCGACAACAGCTACCTCATTTACGTGAGCTATATCATTTGCGTGGGGCTGACGCAGGCTTCGCAGCAGGGGTATTCGTTCCGGTTCCTCTGGCCGAACAGTCCCTGGCTGGCGATGCACGATACCCTGCTGATCCCGGTTTTTAACGGCATCACCGCAGCGCTTTTCATTCAATCCTTCCTTCACACCCGCGAAAAGTACAAGTTGGGGCATAAACTCCTCACCGGCGTGGTGGTAGCCTACAGTCTTGCCCTGGTGCCCACGTTCATGAGCAACCACTTCGTGGCCAACATGATGACCCAGATCATTGCCATGACGGCCTCGATCCTGGCGATATTCGTCGGCTTCAAGGTATGGCGCAAGGGGTACGGGCCTGCGGCTTATTTCCTGGTGGCCTGGGGGATCTTTTTGGCGAGCGTGTGCATTTTCGTGCTGCGGAACTTCAACATCCTGCCGTACAACGACTTTACGTATTACGCCCTGCAGGTAGGCTCCGCCGCGGAAGTTACCCTGCTGTCTTTCGCTCTGGCCAATAAAATCAACATTTACCGGAAGGAGAAAGAGGAATCCCAGGCGGTGGCGCTGCGGATTGCGCAGGAGAACGAGCAGCTGGTGCGCGAGCAGAACGTGATTTTGGAAGCCAAGGTGGCGGAACGGACCGAGGCGTTGCAGTCGTCCAACAGCGAGCTGAACAAGACTTTGACGAACCTGAAGAACGCCCAGACGCAGCTGGTGGAGGCCGAGAAGATGGCTTCGCTCGGTCAGCTGACAGCAGGTATCGCCCACGAGATCAACAACCCCATCAACTTCGTAACGTCCAACATCAAGCCGCTGAAGCTTGATTTTGAAGATATCCGCTCACTGCTGCGCAAGTACGACACGATCCGCCCCGGCGAGGATGTGGCGGCGCAGCTGGCCGAGATCGACCGGTACAAGCAGCAGATCGATATCGATTACCTGCATGAAGAAGTGGAGACCCTGATCAAAGGGATCGAAGACGGCGCGAACCGCACTGCCGAGATCGTGAAAGGGCTCCGGACGTTCAGCCGCCTCGACGAAAGCGACCTCAAATTCGTGGACATCCATGAGGGCCTCAATTCCACCATGGTATTGCTCCGCAACAATATCCCCAAGAATGTGACCGTGCATTACGATTACGGCGAACTACCGAAAATCGAGTGCTTCGCAGGGAAGCTCAACCAGGTGTTCCTCAACATCATCAACAACGCCCTGAACGCCATCAAGATGAAACCCGAACAGGGCGATGAGCACCTTACGGTCAAAACCCGGCTGGAGGCCGACCAGATGGTCAGCATCAGCATCAGGGACACTGGTATCGGTATGTCGGACAAGGTAAAGGAAAAGATTTTCGAGCCTTTCTTCACCACCAAAGACGTGGGTGAGGGAACCGGGCTTGGCCTGTCCATCGTTTTCAGTATTATCGAGAAGCACCACGGGCGGATCGTGGTAAATTCAGAACCCGGCAAGGGAGCGGAATTTATCATATATTTACCTCAGAATGTGCCTATCGCCCAGAGTCATGCGTAAATAAAAGCAGAAAGAACCCTACATGAAAAATAACCGTATCAGGATTTTGTACATCGACGACGAGGTACATAACCTTAATGCATTCCGCGCGAATTTCCGCAGAACATACGAGATATATACCGCGAGTTCTGCTGCCGAAGGTATGCAGGTACTGAAAGGAATCGAGGTCCACATCATCATTGCGGACCAGAAAATGCCCACTACTACGGGGGTGGAGTTCTTCAACGAGATCAAGGATCTGCTGCCCGACCCCATCCGCATCCTCCTCACCGGTTACACCGATGTGGAAGATATCATCGACGCCATCAACAAGGGGCATATCTTCTCCTACATCAAAAAACCCTGGGACGAGCACGAGCTGTTCAAGACCATCAATAACGCATACGAAATCTATTCCGCCCGTAAACAGCTGAAAGAAAAGGTGCTGGAACTGGAAAAAACGAATGATGAGCTCAACCGGTTCATCTATTCCACTTCCCACGACCTCCGGGCGCCCCTCATGAGCGTGCAGGGCATCATCAACCTCAGCCGGCTCGATAATACGATGACCGACCCGCAGGGGTATATGGGGATGATTGAGGTCTGCATCACCCGGCTCGACAGCTTCATCCAGAAAATCATCGAGTATTACCGGAATTCGCGGCTGGACCTGGAGTACGAAAAAATTGATTTCCAGGCACTGATGAGCGATTGCATCGATACGTTCAAGCACCAGAACACCAATATCGGCTTCAATGTTACGGTAGACCAGCCGGTGCCGTTCAAGGGCGACTTCTTCCGTATCAGCGTTATCCTGAACAATCTGATCAGCAATGCCGTTAAATATCAGAAACCGGACGAATCCTCCCCGCAGGTGAACCTTTCGGTAAAAGTGGAGCCGCATAAAGCGACGATCAGGATTGAAGACAACGGAATCGGGATCCTCAGCGAGCACCTGAGCAACATTTTCAAGATGTTCTTCCGCTCCAAGAACAACAACAAGCCCGGAAGCGGTATTGGCCTGTATATTGTTAAAGAAGCCCTGAACAAGATAGGGGGCACCATCGGCGTAGACTCCCGTTACGGAGAAGGCACGCAATTTGAAATTACCATTCCGAACAGAAATGAATTCGATACCTGATCTTCGCGTAATATTAATCGACGATAACGACATCGATCTGCTCCTGCATGAACGGTTGATTTCCATTCAGCAGATCAGCCGCACGATCCTGTCTTTCAGCAATGCCAATAAAGCGCTGGAGTTCCTTTCCAGCAACATCACCCTGCCCCACATCCCGCCCACCGTCATCCTCCTCGATATCCAGATGCCGGAAATGGACGGGTTCGAGTTTCTCCGTTCGTTCGATTCCTATCCCCAGAAGATCAAGAACCAGTGCTATATCATCATGGTATCATCGTCCCTGGATTTCGGGGATATCTCCCGCACCAACGCCAATCCCATGGTAATCCGCCTGTTAAAGAAGCCGCTCCAGCCCAGGGAGCTCAAAGATGTGATAGAGGGAATTTTCCGCGATCAGAACTGAGCATAAAAAAGGCTTCTTCATGCGAGATGAAGAAGCCATATATGTTCCCCGGGCCGAGGCCCGGAAAACGGCCCCCCTGGTTACAATTCCTTTTTAGTTTTCGTTGATACCGTAATAATACGTCTTTCCACTGCCGGGATACGTCCCTTCGATCTGGAAATTGCCGTTCTGGCGCGCCAGGGCCGCTTTCAGTTCGTCTACCGTGCGTACGGCGATGCCGCCTACCCGGGTAATCACAAATCCTTCCTTCATATTCGTTTGTTGGTCCAGCAGGCCGCCTTCTTCCAGGGATTGCACCTGTACGCCACCTGCGATACCCATCCGGGCTGCATCCTGGCGCGAAAGTGCTGCAAAATCAGCTCCCAGAGCGCTCACCGAAGTATTATTGCCTGCGGTCATATTGCCGAGCTTGCCTTTCAGGGTAGCTTCCACCTTGCTTTCCGCACCATTGCGCAGTAAAGAGAGCGCCACCTTGTCTCCGGGCTTGAGCCTGGCGATTTGTTCGGAAAGCTCAGACCCGGTATGTACCGCGCTGCCGTTCACCGAAGTAATCACGTCGCCTTGCTTCACGCCTGCCGCAGCCGCAGCACCCGCGGGATCGGTACCGATCACGTATACGCCACCGGTATTGTCGGCGGTGATGCCCAGTTGTTTTTTCTGCGTATCGTCGAGGTTATCGGGCGCCATGGAGATGCCCAGGTAACCGCGCTGCACGCTGCCGAACTGCTTGATGTCGTTGATCACTTTCTTCATGAGGTTCGACGGAATGGAGTAGGCATATCCCGCATAAGCCCCTGTGGGCGATGCTATGGCGGAGTTGATGCCTACCAGTTCGCCGTTCGTGTTCACTAATGCGCCGCCACTGCTGCCGGGGTTCACGGCCGCGTCGGTCTGCAGGAAGGCTTCCACCGGGGCGGAACCCTGGCGGTTGATGCCGATGCTGCGCGATTTGGCGCTGATGATGCCCTGCGTAACCGTTACGTCGAGGTTGAGGGGATAGCCGATAGCCAGCACCCATTGGCCCAGGCGCACATCGTCGGAGTTGCCGACGGGGATGGCGGGGAGGTCTTTCGCGTCGATTTTAATCAGCGCCAGGTCCGTATTGGGATCGGTGCCGATCACTTCCGCTTTGTAGTTCTTGCGGTCGGTGAGGGTGACGGTGATCTCGGAGGCGCCGTCGACCACGTGGTTATTGGTCACGATAAAGCCGTCGGGGCTGATGATCACGCCGGAACCGGAGGCTTTCTGGTCCGGGCGGTTGTATTGCCTGCGGGGGCCTCCGTCGCCGAAGAAGTGGCGGAAGATATCATCGTCCATCCCTTCGAACTGCTGCCGTTGCGCGGATTGTTTGAATTTTACGACCGTGCGGATGTGCACGACGGAGGGCACCGCGTTCCCTGCCGCTTTTTCAAAATCAGTAGGCTGGGCCGAAGCCGGGCCTGTATATGCTGTTTGAATCAGGGGTTGGGAATCATTGAAAGCGATACCGTCCGAAAATCTGCCGGCCTTGCCGCTGAGGGCGAAACCGCCGGCTACTACGGCTCCTGCGATGAGGAGGCCTGTGAAGAGTTTCTTTTTGTTCATAGTATCCAGGTTTTTTGATAGCGTAAAACTGCCATGGCATTCTGAATACTTTCTGAATATCGGGGACCGGGGGGCGGATTTTAACTTTTCATTATCACCTGGAAGTTGTGGAGCCCGTGCTCCCAGGCGTATTTCACTTCGAACCCATACAGGTCGCAAACCTTGCGGACGATCTCCAGTCCCAGCCCCATCGACTCGGCATCTTTGCTGTTTTTGGCGAAGCGCTGGAAGATGCGGTCTTCCTGCAGCGGGTAAGGCTGCCCCGTGTTGGAGACGGTCAGCGTGCCATTTGCGCCCTTTACCAGCAGCTTCCCTCCCGCCACATTATGCCGGATGGCATTGGAGAGCAGGTTGCCGAGCAGGACTTCCAGGAGATTGGGGCTCATATTTACTTCCAGCTGATCGAGCCAGTCTTCTTCAACACGCAGCTGCTTTTGCGCGATCTGCGGTTCGTATTGGCCCAGCAGGTGGCGGGCCGTATCGCGGACGGACACATCGGCCGTTTCGGGGAACTGCCCGTTCTGGATGCGCGTAAGGAGGAGGAGCCCTTTGTTCAGCCGGGCCATGCGGTGGCTGGCGTCCGCCAGTTCGGTAATGAGAGCGGCCTGGTCTTCCGTCAGCGGGTTGGTTTGCATGAGCATTTCCAGTTTGCCCTGGAAAACGGCCAGCGGGGTCCGCAGTTCATGGGAAGCGTTCTCCGCGAATTCTTTCTGGGAGAGATAGGATTGCCGGCTTCTTTCCGCCAGCTGTTCCACCGCGGTATTCAGCTCCTTGAACTCGCTGATGTTGGAAGGCGCCAGCTGCAGCGGCGCGGGATCGTCGACCTTGTACGCCCGCAGTTTGCGAAGCGTCTGGTAGAAGGGTTTCCAGATGCGGCGCGCGAGGGATTGATTGATCAGCAACAGGCCCGACAGCAGCAGGATCAGCAACACGGATTGAAAAATAATGATGCTCCCGATGAGGCGCTGATGGTTGGCCAGTGAAGATTTGATTTGCAGGCGGTAGGTTTCGCGGTTGATGACGAGGTACGAGGTGAGCAGGCGGTGGCGGTCGGAGGTGTACAGCGAATCGCTGCCGGGGCGTGTGGGTGCTTTTTCGAGGGTGATGCCGTCGTCGAGCCGGGGCTGCGGTGCGCCGGGGTGGATCTCCATGACGCGGAGGCGCGGGATGAGCTGGGTTTTGGTGGCTTCCAGGCTGGCGTCGATGTTGGAGATCACGATGCGTTGCAGCACGTAATAAAAGACGGGGATGGCCACCATGAGGAGCACGATGGACAGCCAGAAATAATATTGCAGGGTCTTGTTGAGCAGCTTCATCGGGAGATCGTTTTATGGTCTGTCAGGGTGCTTCGAGCTTGTAACCCATGCCGTATACGGCTTTGATGTGATCAGTCCATCCGGCCTGTATGAGTTTCTTTTTAAGATTTTTCATGTGGGCGTAGATGAAATCGTAATTATCGAAGAGGCCTTCGCCGTCGCCCGAGAGGTGTTCGGCGATGGCGTGTTTGGAGACGACGCGGTTGCGGTTGGTGAGCAGGTAGAGGAGCAGATCGTATTCGGAGCGGGTGAGATCGGCTGCCTGGCTGCCTACACGGACGGTACGG
>NZ_CALNBI010000211.1 GCF_937874145.1 uncultured Chitinophaga sp.
CGCCCAGCGTCCTGTTATGCAAGCCCGCGACCTGGATGCCCCGCACGGAGTCGATAGCGCGGTTAAAGATCCCTGAAACCTGCGCGCCCACCAGCTTTCCATCGGCCACATTGCTGATGCCGCCGATCTGCACGCCTTCCACCATTTCCATATTGCGGTTGAAGATGCCGGCCACCTGCACGCCGCGCACCGTGCCGCCCACCAGGTTGAAGATCCCCGCTACCTGGGCGTATTGCGCGTCTTTCTTATTGATATTGTAGCCCCCGGCGATCTCCACGCCGTTAAGCCCGGCGGAGTAACCGCCCACCAGGTTGAGCGAGAATTTATTGGTTACCTGCCCGGCCATTTTTCCATGCGAACCGAGCGAGGGCACGATAGACGACTGTACCGGCTTCTCCGCGAAGAACTTCCCGATGTTCCGGGTTTGCCTGCGCAGGTTTTCGCTCAGCAGCCGGCTGCCCAGCCAGGTTTTGTCCACTTTGTCGGACACGGTGAATTCCCGCAGCTGTACCGGCATGGCGGGCGCGATGGCGATGGAAATCTCGCGGTCGTGGCCGGGGATGACGTACAGTGCTGTATCCACGTAAAACTCTTTGCTGACGGTGATTTCGACGGAAGGCATCTTGCCTTTGTCCTTCAGCCGGAGATGGAAATACCCGTCGGTGTTCGTAAAGGCGGACATGAGGTCGGTGCGCTCGTAAATACTGGCGTTCACGATCATCTGGCCGTTGTACTTATCGCGGACGTAGCCGCTGATGGTGTAATAACGTTCCCGGTTGCCCTCGGCCGCGTTGAGGATGATGTGCCCGTCGACCACCGAATACCGGACACGCCCCTGGAAGAGCTGGTCGAGCACCTGGCGGATGGGTTTGCGGGACACGTTCATGTTCACGAGGCTGTCGCCGCGGAAAGGCCTTCCCGCATAGGAAAACGACAGGCCCGATTGCCGGGTGATCTGCGACAGCACGGAATCCACGGGCTGGTTGGCCGCGCGGATCGAAACGGATTGCTGGAGTTGATGTTGCGCCATGAGGCCTGCCGGCCAGAGGAGCAGAAGGATCAGACAGTTACGAAGCAAGGTGGAGCAGGGTTTAAACATGGCGGACGCCGGCTCCTTTTAAGGGACCGGCGGGCCAAAATTAGAATAAACGTTCAATGGATGGGGTGGGAAATTGGACAGACGGTTAAAAAAGTCCAGCTTTTACGCCCAGGGAGAAGCCCGGCGCGCTGAGTTTATCGTTGGTGATATTCACGCCGCCCGCGCCGAATACCCGGCGGTAGGAGCCGCCTGCCACCACGCGGATGTAATGGGTGACGTTCATTTCTACCTGTACGAACGGTTCGGCCACCACTACGGCGCTGGATGCGAGGACGAGGTCCTTGGTCCTGTAAGTCCGGTCTCGTTCCGACACGCTGCCGCCGCCAACCAGGGCGCCGGCCGACCAATGGAACAGTTTATCGGTATTGTGAACGTATTCTGCCACCGCGCCGGTATACCAGAAACCGATGTGGGGGCGGTCGGGAGTTTCGAGGCGGATGTTGTTGGCGAGGCTTTTGGCGCCGGCGCCGAGGAGCCATTTCTTGTTGAGGAACACGCCGCCGTAAGCGCCGGTGAACACCGCGAAATCGCCGTTAACTGCGGAAATGGTGCCCAGGGCATGGCCGTATGCGCCAAAGGTTTTGGGCTTGCCGGTGCGGCCGGCGAGGGTCTGGATATCCTGTGCCTGTGTTTCGGCGATCATCAGCATCAACGCAAATACTGTCAGTAGCTTTTTCATATTGTTCAAATTTTTTGTTTGCTGCTAGTATGACGGACAATTCGCCTGTCCCCCCATAAGCCATCAAAAAAAATATCTGAACAAAATGAACGGTTGTTTCTCAAAATGAACAAAATGAACAGGATAAGTTCCATTAAATTAATAGGACCAATTGTTTCTAAATCCTATAACATCATGGAAAACAAGTATTTCGGCTGTGAGCCGCTTCAAATGGAAGACATGCAGCACATCCAGGGCGGTTCCTATGTAGCCAATCTCCTGACGCTTGTCAAAGGCGCGTATTTCCTGACAAAGAACCTGACCCCCAGCGTTCCCGTCGCCGGTCCGCTGGTATTCGGTCTCCTGACGTCATTGACGGACCAGCTTGTGATGGACCTTTAGTCCTGGCCGGTTACAACAAAAAAGACAGGCAATCTGCGGACGCAGGTTGCCTGTTTGCTTTATGATAACACTAACTATGGATTATTCCCTGTAGCCCCTCGCGGGTGGGAAAATCTTATAACATATATAGTGCGTGAATTGTTGCGGCGTCAGAGGTAATGCACCCCGGGCGCATAATCCTTGTCTAGCGCATCGAGGAGCGATTGCAGGTCGGCGGGGTTGCGGAGGAAGTCAAACTTCGTAGTGTCGACCATTAGCGTGCACATGGGATACTGGCGTATGAACTGGATGTACATTTCCTGCACGCGTTCCAGATAGCTGTCTTTGATCTGCTGCTCATACGGCCTGCCGCGCTTGCGGATATTGCGTTGCAGCTGTTCTACCGGTGCATTGAGGAAGATGAGCAGATCGGGCTGGGGGAGCTGGGGATTGATGATGTCGAACAACTTCTGGTAAAGCGAAAACTCATCGGCTTCAAGGTTCATTTTGGCGAACAGCAGGCTTTTGATGAAGAGGTAGTCGCTCACAGTATGGGAGGTGAATAGATCCGGCCCGGCGTGCATGTCTTTGAGCTGCTTGTACCTTTCCGCCATGAAGAAAAGCTCCAGGGGGAAGGCGTATTGGGCCGGGTCGGCGTAGAATTTCGGGAGGAAGGGGTTGTCGGCGAATTCCTCCAGCACCAGGCGCGCACGGAACAGTTCGGCGAGCTGGTGGGCGAGGGTGGTTTTCCCCGAGCCAATATTTCCTTCTATGGTAATAAAACGGTATTGCATGGACTAGTGCGGGGCGGTGGCCAGTTTTACGGCCGGGAGGGTATCCGGGCAGGCGGCCAGCAGTTGGGTAACGGTCAGCTGCAGGATGGGGTGCACCCTGTCTCCCGCGATCTCCGCCAGCGGCGCCAGCACGAAGCGGCGGTTCTGGAGCTGGGGGTGCGGTACTTTCAGCTGTGGGAGGGTAATCACTTCGTTATTGAAGAAAAGCATATCGATGTCGATCACCCGGGCGCCCCACTTCATCCGCCGCACCCTTCCGATGCGGCGCTCGATGTCGAGCATCAGGCCGAGGAGGGCAGGCGCGTCGAGCCCGGTATGCAGCTCCAGGGCCTGGTTCAGGTAATCGGGCTGCGCTACGCCGCCCCAGGCAGCCGTCTCGTATAAGGCCGATTCGCGGACTACCGTACCGGCTTCCGCCTGCAACAGCCGTACCGCCTCCTGGAGGTTTGCGGAGCGGTCTCCCATGTTGCCACCTATCAGTAATATTGCAGTATTCATGAATTTGACGGCTCAAAAGTACCCATATTCCGTATTTTTGAGAAAATTAATATAGATTTCCTTCCATTAACCAGATACTCATGCGCAGTTTCCTCAAATTTTTCCTGGCATCCTTTGTAGCCCTTTTCGTCTTCTCCATCCTCTCGTTTTTCTTCATGCTGATGATCTTCGCCCGGATGGGAGCGAAAGAAAAAGTGGTCGTGGGCGCCAACGCCGTTGTGGTGCTCGACCTCAGCCAGAAATTCAATGAACTGCGGGTCGACGATCCCTTCCGCGCCTATTTCGCCGGCGGCGCCGGCAACGCCCCCGGCCTCTTCGATGCTTCCCGCATCATCCGCCTGGCCGCGGAAGACACCGACGTCAAAGGGATTTATATCAAGGCAGACGGCAACGGGAACGGCTTCGCCGCCAGCGAAGAGCTCCGCCGGGCGGTAACGGATTTCCGCAAAAGCGGGAAGTTCGTGTATGCCTACGCCGAAACCCTCGGGCAGAACGCTTTCTACATCGCTTCCGCCGCCACCAAAGTATATGTGCATCCCAAGGGAATGGTCGACTTCACCGGCTACTCCATGACTATGATGTACCTGAAAGGCATGCTCGAAAAACTCGACATCGAGCCCCAGATCTTCTACAACGGTAAATTCAAATCCGCGACCGAACCGCTCCGCGAATACAAAATGTCGGACGCCAACCGCATCCAGACCACCTCGTTCCTCAACGAACTGTACGGCGACTTCCTCGTGAAAGTAGGCGAAGCGCGCAAAATCGATACCGCTTCCCTCCACCGTTACGCCAACGAAGCGCTGGTATACGAGCCCTCGGACGCCGAACGCCTCAAACTGATCGATGGCCTGCGGTACGACGACCAGATCATGGACGAGATCAAACGCAGCCTGTCTATCGGCGGCGACGAATCCGTGAATTTCATCTCCCTCAACCGCTACGCCGTGGCCAACGGCGTGTACGACGGTTACAGCGGCAACATAGCGCTGATCTATGCCGAAGGCGAAATCCGCAGCGGCGCGGATGGCGACAATATGATCGCCAGCGACGATTACGTGAAAATGATCCGCGAAGCGCGGCAGGATAAAGACATCCGCGCCATCGTGTTCCGCGTGAATTCTCCCGGCGGCAGCGCCCTGGCTTCCGAAAGCATCTGGCGCGAACTGACGGCGGCCCGCAAATCCAAACCGGTGATCGTTTCCATGGGCGATTACGCGGCTTCGGGCGGGTATTACATTTCCTGCATGGCCGACAGCATCTTCGCCGAACACAACACCCTCACCGGTTCCATCGGCGTGTTTACGGTGCTTCCCAATATGAAAGGCTTCTTCAACAATAAACTCGGCATTACCTTCGACGGTGTGAAAACCGGGGAGTATGCAGATGCGGGCTCCGTTGACCGGCCGCTGACCGATAAGGAAAAAGTGATCGTGCAGCGCGGGGTAGATACCATTTACGCGACTTTCAAGGAGCGCGTGGTTGCAGGCCGCAAGCTGGGTGCGGATGTGGTGGACAGCATTTCGCAGGGCCGCGTGTGGACGGGCCGCCAGGCCCTGGCGCTCGGGTTGGTAGACCGCCTGGGCGGCGTGCAGGACGCGATCGACTGTGCGGCGCGCATGGCCAATATCCCTGAAGTGGAGCTGACTACTTTTCCCCGTCCGCAGAATACGCTGGAAAAACTCATGAAGAGCTTCGGCAGGGAAGTGAAGGCCAGCTTCGTGAAAGAAGAGCTGGGCGAAGATTACCGGATTTTTGAAGCGATTAAGAAAGTACGGAACATGCAGGGCGAAGTGCAGGCGAGAATGCCTTTTGAAATGTTGATCCAGTAACCCGGCACGGAAAAAATACGGATATTGCGATGCCGCTCCCGGATAGGGGGCGGCATTGTGATTACATACAATCCTGGACAGTGATTTGGACCCGGTCATCCGGTATGTCGGGCTGGAGCCTGTAGAGTAAGGAACCGGTCCCCGGGGCGGGGACGCCATACGGCAGGGTAGTTACACCCCGTACGGAGAACCCCGGCCCCGGTGCAGAAAGGCTATGCCTTATGGCCGGACCGGCCACTGCCGGCTTCTATAAATTGTCAGCCTTGGATCGCCGGCATCCATCAGTTGGCGGTTATGATTTTGCAGAAAGGATCAGCCTTCGCCGGCGTACACGGGGTCGCGTTCTTCGGGCGTGAGGCGGATAACGTTGTTATGGTTTTCGTCTACTATTTTCTGGGCCTGCATACGGAGGCGGCGGAGCCCGTCGGCCAGGGCTTCCATAGATTTTTCCGCGGATTCCGCCAGTTCGTTGTGATGGCGGATCACGTTGCATAACCGTTTGATATGCTCGTTGATCACATTGCAGATGATTTGCGATGCGCTGAAGGGATCGAAATCCTGGAGGTTCTCCAGGATCTGGTCGTAGGTACTGCACATTTTTTCTACGGCCGGATTGACTGCTTCTGCGGCGGCCTGAACTTTCTTCTCTGCCATACAGGTAAGATTTAGGGCATGATGGGTTGATAGATACGCGGGAACTCACATTTCCAATATGCCTGCAACTTAATGAAAGCTGCGCGCCCGGGCCTTCTTAAAATTGTTAACCGGGCGTTATTGGTGGGTTAAAGCCCAGCAGGCCGCTGTTGTGGCCAAATGATATATTTCAGGGGATAATTGACCGTTGTTTGCTAGTTTTGCCCCTTGTTAAAGAAAAATAGCATGGCGTCAGCATACAATCAGCGAAAGGCAATGTGGGCAATTACGAGGGCAAGCATCCGGGCAATGTTCCGGAGCCCTTCGGCAGTGGTATTCAGCCTGGCTTTCCCGCTGGTCTTCATTTTGGTGTTCGGGTTTATCGGTGGCAGGAGCGGGACCGTCAGGGTCGGGATCGATGCGGCGTCGGACACGGCCACCATCATTTACCAGCACCTGTCTTCCGCCCCCAAACTGCAACTCGTTACGGGCGCAACGCAGGCCGAAATGGAAGACGACCTCCGCAAAGGGCGCCTCACCGCCATCATACGCATCCAGGGCGAAAACCTGCCCCTGAATCCCCCGCTGGATTATAAAATATTCGTCAAATCATCAACTGCCACAAACCCGGACGAAAAGGCCACGCTGCTCAGCATCCTGAAACTGGGCATCAGCGCGGCCGACGATGTCACCTATCCCCGTCCATCCGTGGCGGAAGTGAAGGAAGAAACCGTTCCCGGCCGCGAATACCGCCCGATAGATTTCATCCTCCCCGGCCAGCTGGGCTTCTCGCTGCTGAGCGCCGCGGTATTCGGTACGGCGTTCCTCTTCTTCAGCCTGCGGCAAACGCTGGTGCTGAAGCGCTTCTTCGCCACGCCCATCCACCGCATGTACATCATCCTCGGCGAAGCGCTGAGCCGGCTGCTGTTCCAGTCGTTCGGTTCGGTTGTGATCATCGGGCTGGGGTATTTTGCCTTCGGCTTCACGCTGGTGAACGGGTTCGTGACTTTCCTCGAAATGCTCATCCTCTGCTTATTCGGGCTCATCGTATTCATGGGCTTCGGGTTCGTGGTGAGCGGCATCGCCAAAACGGAAAGCACCATTCCTCCGATGGCCAATATCGTGACCCTGCCGCAATTCCTGCTGGCGGGAACTTTCTTTTCGGTGGATGTTTTTCCCGCATGGCTGCAGCCTATCTGCAAAATCATGCCGCTGACCTACCTGAACGACGCGCTCCGGAAAATCGCCTTCGAAGGGCTGCATCTCTGGAACCTCGGGCCCCAGTTGCTTGTTTTAACGATATGGGGCGTTGTGGTGTACGCGGTGGCCGTGAAGGTGTTCCGCTGGGAATAAATGTTATACAACCGTAATCCTTACCTGATATGAGATTGATCAAATTCTTCTTTATTTCCGTAGCCATCCTCGGGGCGCTGGTATTCCTGCTGTCGCTGGCCTTCCCGTCTACCGCGCTGCTGGAGCGCTCCGGCGCCATCGAAGCGCCGGCAGACAAGGTGTTCGGCTATCTTACCGACCTGAAAACCTGGAAAGACTGGAACCCCTGGCACCCGGAATACAGCCTCAAACCCGGCGCAACCGTGAATTACGGTCCGGTTACCGCCGGCGAAGGCGCCATGTTCACCTGGCCGGTGGAAGGTAAAAACGAGCCTGGCCGGGTGAAAATCACCGAAGTGGTGCCCGGCAAAAGCGTGACCTACATCATGACCCACCCGGATATGAAACACATCACCGCGCATTTCGATCTCAAACCCACGGCCGACAGCCTGGGCACGGCCATTCTCTGGCGCTTCGAAGCGCACGTGGGCATGGCGCCCTGGTGGAAGCTGCGCGGGTTCATGATGGACAGGATGTTCGGTTCCACGATGGAAGACGGGCTCAACCATCTGAAAACGCTCGCGGAAAAACCCTGAGATATTTATGTTGAACGGTTTGGTTTTTGTGGGTTTTCCGGCGTAATTTCCATCCTCAACTCATCAAATCCTATTTTTATGAAAAGCATGTTATTGGGCCTCGCCCTTCTGTTCTCCGCCTCGGCCGTGCTGGCGCAGGATCCTCCGAAAAGCCCGCTGGTTTCCGCGAAGGGAGAAAATGTAGAAATTTCCTACAGCCAGCCCTCCAAAAGGGACCGCGCGATCTTCGGCGCCCTGGTGCCTTACGACAAAGTATGGCGTGCTGGTGCCAACAAGTCAACCGATATTACCTTTAAGAAAGACGTGACGTTTGGCGGCAAGAAAGTGAAAGCAGGCACCTACGCCCTGTTCATCGTTCCCACGCAAAGCGATTTCACCGTGATCCTTAACAGCGTAGCCGGTCAGCCAGGCTCTGCCGAGTACGAGAAAAACAAAGACAAAAACGTAGCTGAAGTAAAAGTTCCCCGTCAGAAAACGGCTTCTTCCGTTGAAAAACTGACGTATTCTTTCCCGAAAGGCGCACTGCAAATGGAGTGGGACGATACCAAGATCTCCGTTCCCATGAAGTTCTAGTTACAACACGTCAACACAGCAAACGCATTAAGGCCCCCGGAATTCCGGGGGCTTTTTTTATACCTGCCGTTTGCCGTATGCCGCCAGCATCTCCAGGATGCTGTTGTACACAAGGCCCAGCTGTTCGTTGGTAATGCAGTAAGGGGGAAGGATGTAAAGCGTATTGCCGAGGGGGCGCAGCATCACGCGCTTCTCCCGGAAAAAGGCATGCAGGAAGCCCGCCAGGTCGTTGATGTAGCTGTCCGCCTCGCCGGTATGGATCTCGAACGCCAGGATCGTTCCCGCCTGGCGGACGTTCCGCACATCATCTTGTGTCGCTAGTACCTCCGCAAACTGCCGGTGCTGTTCCGCGATCCTGCGGCGGTTTTCGGCGCAGGAAGGCTCCAGGAAAAGCTCCAGGCTGGCCAGCGCCACGGCGCAGGTGAGCGGGTTGGCGGTGAAGGAGTGGCCATGGAAGAGGGTTTTCAGCTTGTCGGTGCTGAGGAACGCTTCGTATATCTCCGCCGTGCAGGTGGTGATACCCATGGCCATGGTGCCGCCGGTCAGCCCTTTCGACAGCGTGACCATATCCGGCGGGGTCGCCAGCTGGTCCATCGCGAAATTGGTGCCCGTGCGCCCGAAACCGGTCATGATCTCGTCTGCTATGAGCAATATGCCTTTGGCGCGGCAATGCGCCAGCAGGGCGTCCAGCGAAGGGGCGTCGTACATGACCATGCCGCCCGCGCCCTGCACCAGCGGTTCGAAGATGAACGCGGCGGTAGCTTCGCCGAGGGCGCCGACCTGCGCCAGGAGCGCGGGGAGGTTTTCCGGGTTGGGAAGATCGAGGAAAGTGACTTCGAACAGGTAATCGTCGAACGCGCGGGTGAAAACGCTGCGCCCGGAAACGCTCATGGCGCCGAATGTATCGCCGTGGTAGGCGTTATGGAAAGCGAGGAGCTTTCGGCGGGGGAGGCCTTTGTTCTGCCAGTACTGGATCGTCATTTTCAGCGCTACTTCCACGGCCGTGGAGCCGTTGTCGGAATAAAACACCCGGGCCTGGCAGCCCGGCAGCACGGGCAGCAGCCGTTCGGCCAGCGTTACGGCCGGCTCATGCGTGTAGCCTGCGAAGATGGAATGATGCAAAACAGCCGCCTGCTCCGCAAGCCGCTGCGTAATATGCGGATGGGCGTGGCCGTGGATATTCACCCACCAGGAGGAGGTGGCGTCGATGTACTGCCGGCCCTGCTCGTCTTCCAGCACCGCGCCTTCGCCGCGCACGATCCCCACGGGCGCGGGGGCCGTCTGCATCTGGGTGTAGGGGTGCCAGATCACGGCCTGGTCGCGTTCGCTTAACGTTTTTTGCATGCGGCAAATGTAAACCATCGTCCGTACAACGAAAAAGCGCATTTCACATACGCATGTTTCCCGGGATTTGACCGCAGAGCCAACCAATTGCCTACCTTTGTGTTGTATTGGGATGGCATGGTTTTAGCCATCCGTGTCCGGCTATTTTTCCCGCAACCTGTCTTTATTCGTTTACCACCCAAACACGAACACATGGAAGCAAAACTGCTCGAGATAAAGGAAAATGTAAATGCCAAGCAGTTCGAAACCCGGGTCGACGGGCACCTGGCTAAAATCGAGTACATGGAAGGCGGCAACCGCATCTTCCTGACCCATACCGAAGTAGCGCCCCAGCTCGAGGGCAAGGGCATCGCCGCAGCGCTGGTGGAGCGCGTGCTGGCCATCATCGAGGAACGCGGCCAGAAAATGGTGCCCCTCTGCCCGTACGTGGCCACCTTTATCCGGAAAAACCCGCAGTGGAAAAAGCTCCTGGCCCATGGTATCAACGTCTGAACACACAATAAATCTTTGCAATATGCCCTTGACTAATTACGACAAACTCCATCACCAACACCAGGAATGGAAGAAAGCCCTGCTGCTGAACGAAAAAGAAATCAAATCCCTGCGCGACGAGCTCGGCGAGCTCGCCAACGGCCAGATCGGGAACGAAAATGCCGCCAAAGTGGAGCATTTCCAGAATGCCCTCATCCGCCAGAAAGAAGTGGTGAACGACCTCCTCCAGCAGGTGATCAAGGGAGATAAAATGATGTCGGAAGCCGAGGGCGACGATGCGCAGCTGCAAATGTTGCACAACAAGCTGCAGGACGATATGGACACCTTCGACCGCCTGTTCATCGAGCTGCGCGAAGAGTTCAAAGCCTTCAAGCAGCAATTGCGCGAATCTTAAAACGTTTGGCGCCCTTCCGGCGCCCTGACCTATTACATGAACGCAGACAAACAGCCTGAATAGATAAAACTCCCATGCAGCAATACCGCAGCGTACAGCATGTGCTGTACGCAGATCAGAAAGATATGGGCGATATGCCCGTCAGGCAGCCGTTTCCATCCGTCCATGCCGACCGGATAGATCCCTTCCTGCTCCTTCATCATATCGATGTCCGTGTGCCCGATTATCTCCCGC
>NZ_CALNBI010000212.1 GCF_937874145.1 uncultured Chitinophaga sp.
GCAAGCACCTGACTGCTGCGATTGCATAGTCTGATTTGTTGACCGACTTGTTTGCGTTGAGTTTAAGTTGAGAATAAATGCAATTGTAAATGGCTGTGGTGAAAAGCCATGTTCGCAGGTTTCGGATCTCCTGCAAGCACCTGACTGCTGCGATTGCATAGTCTGATTTGTTGACCGACTTGTTTGCCTCGTGTTTTTGATAAAAATAAATGCAGCCTGAAATCAGCCGTGGTAAAAGGTTTTGTTGATGGGCGTAAAATTATTTGTGAAGTTTTTGAAAATAAACTTCGCAATGCGAATTTATTTCCCTTACATTTGCACCCACATTGCGAGGTAGAGCAGAGGTAGCTCGTCGGGCTCATAACCCGAAGGTCAGAGGTTCGAATCCCCTCCTCGCTACGAAGAGAAAAAGGCTTTTAGGTATTACCTGGAAGCCTTTTTTATTATTCCCTCTTAATCCAAATTTTTCGGCACTTCAACTTTGTCCCTACTGCCACAATGAATCTTTTCTCTGGACATATGATGACGATGACACGCCTCCTACTTCCTGGCACTGCAATAATTGCGGCTATTCCGCAAAAGAGGATGAGTCGTATGAAAGGCGATGCACGACCTGCGGCCGGAAAACCGAATGCAGGCTGGAGGATGAAAAGCATGTATATTGGTGGATTTCCGACTGCAATAAGGTGACGCTCATCCCTGCAGGTTAATCAATAGCAAAACATACTAAACACCGGCAGACGTTTTTGAATCTTTCCTGCCTATTCATAATTGTCAGTTTGACTTTTCACACAAATCTGTACATGTTGTAAATATTTTTTATGCCCCTGTAATCCACCGCCACAGCGGGTTCTATACAGCCGTTTCTTCTCCTTTTCCATTGATTCTCAAAAAATATTTGTCAGCAAAAATATTTCCCTTACCTTTGCAACCACATTGCGAGGTAGAGCAGAGGTAGCTCGTCGGGCTCATAACCCGAAGGTCAGGGGTTCGAATCCTCTCCTCGCTACAAAAAAAAAGTCAGAATCCCGCTCCCGGAGCGGGATTTGCTTTTTTATATACCTTCGGACTTACGCGGACGGATAACCGGAAAAGGCGCCACCCTTTGAAACTTGCCGAAGCTCTTCGGCTTTTTTTATTTGTGCTACCTTTGCACCCGGACCCCCGGGCCAACATCCCCCGTTTCCGTCCAACGAATTAAAATTCATTATGATGCATCGCGCAGGTTTTGTCAATATTTTCGGGAAACCGAACGCCGGGAAGTCGACCCTTCTCAACGCCATCCTCGGCGAAAAACTCGCTATTGTCTCCCCGAAAGTCCAGACCACCCGCCACCGCATCACCGGCGTCCTCACCGAACCCGGATACCAGATCGTATTCTCCGACACCCCCGGCATCATCGACCCGAAGTACAAAATGCACGAAAAGATGATGTCCGCCGTTAAATCCGCCCTGGAAGACGCCGACGTCGCCCTTCTCCTCATGGACGCCCGCGACAACCTCGAAGAATGCCTCGAACTCTTTGCTTCTCTCAAGCTCAAAGGAACTTCCATCCTTGTCATCAACAAAATGGATAACCTCGAAGCCTCCGCCATAGAAGCCCTCAGGGAAAAAGCCATCGCCTGGGGCAAAGCAAAATCCGTCATATTTATCTCCGCCATACAGAAGAAAAATATCGACCTCCTCAAAAAAGAAATCGTTCAGCTCCTCCCGGAAAGCGAACCCTTCTACCCGGAAGACACCCTCACCGACCGTTCCACCCGGTTCTTCGTGGCCGAAATGATCCGTGAACAAATCTTCCACCTCTTCGAAGACGAAATCCCCTACCACACCGCCGTAGTAGTCACGCTCTTCCAGGAGAAACAAACGCTGACGAAAATCTCCGCCGATATCGTCGTAACGCGCGAAACGCAAAAAGGCATCATCCTCGGCGAAAGAGGCCGCTCCATCCGCGAAATCGGATCCCGCGCCCGCCAGGAAATCGAGAAATTCCTCGACCGGAAGGTCTTCCTCGAACTCCATGTCAAAGTGCGCGACAAATGGCGGGATAACGACAATTACCTCCGTGAATACGGATTGCTTTAATCAACGAATTTAAAATCAAAACAATATGCCAGGGTTTACAGTAGCCATCGTAGGCCGCCCGAACGTTGGGAAATCCACCCTCTTCAACCGCCTCCTCGAACAAAGAAAGGCCATCGTGGACGACGTCAGCGGCGTTACCCGCGACCGGCAGTACGGCATCGCCGACTGGAACGGCAAAACCTTCAACGTCATCGATACCGGCGGGTTTGTCGCCAAGTCGGACGATGTGTTCGAGCGCGAAATCCGCAAACAGGTGAAAATCGCCATGGAAGAAGCCAACGTGCTGGTGTTCATGTGCGACGTTACCACCGGCATCACCGACCTCGATGCCGACGTGGCCGACCTGCTCCGCCGCTCTTCCAAGCCTGTATTCCTCGCCGTCAATAAAGTCGATAACCCGCAACGCCAGCTCGAAGCCGCGGAATTCTATTCCATGGGCTTCGAAAACATCCACTTCCTGTCTTCCATGACAGGCAGCGGCACCGGCGAACTGCTCGACGATATCGCCGCGCTCATCCCTGAAGAAGAACAGGCGACCGACGAAAACGAAGGCATCCCCAAGATCGCCATCATCGGCCAGCCGAACGTGGGTAAATCTTCCCTGCTCAACGCCCTCATCGGCGAAGAGCGCAACATCGTTTCCGATATCGCCGGCACCACCCGCGATACCATCCATACCCGCTACCGCCTCTTCCAGAAGGATTTCATGCTGATCGACACGGCAGGTATCCGCCGGAAAGCCAAGGTGCACGAAGACCTCGAATTCTATTCCGTGATCCGCGCCATCAAGGCCGTGGACGAAGCCGACGTTTGCGTCCTCATCCTCGACGCCGAAAAAGGCATCGCCGGGCAGGACCTCAGCATCTTCAGCCTCGCCGCCCGCAAAGGCAAGGGCCTCGTGATTTTCGTGAACAAGTGGGACCTGGTGGAGAAACAAACCAATACCGCGCGCGATTACGAAAAGGAACTCCGCAACCGCATCGCGCCGTTTACCGACGTGCCCATCATCTTCGGCTCCGTGATCGAGAAACAACGCATCTTCAAAGCCGTGGAAACCGCCCTGGAAGTATATGATAACCGCCAGCGCAAGGTGCAGACCTCCGTGCTGAACGATATCATGCTGAAAGCAATCGAAGCGCACCGCCCGCCGGTAGTACGCGGCACGGCGATCAAAATCAAGTATGTGACGCAGCTGCCGACCCACACGCCGGCATTCGCGTTTTTCGCCAATCTGCCCGACGATATCAAAACACCGTATAAAAATTACCTGGAGAACAAGCTGCGTGAACACTTTAATTTCCAGGGCGTTCCGATCAGGATTTTCTTCCGGAAGAAATAAAATGACGGGATTACATTATAATTTATTTTGTAATACAGCATTTTTCAATATCTTTGCGGCGTTTTAAAACAAACATCAACATGAAAAAATTATTCGTACTCGCTATCGCCGTTGGCGCATTCGTAGCTTGCAACAACGCAGCTTCTACTTCTTCTGACTCTACCGCCGTTGCAACTGATTCTGCAGTTGTTTCTCCCGTGGATTCCGCTGCTGTTGTAGCTGATTCTGCTGCTGTAGTAGCTGATTCCGCTGCTGTTGCTGCTGATAGCACTCACAAACACTAATTAGCGTTTGATGAAAGTATATGGTCCTTCCGGTGCAAACCGGAAGGATTTTTTTTTGTTTGGCACAGTCATTGTTTCGATATGGGAGTATTAAACCACAAAAAAAACCATATCTCAGATGAAAAAGTTATTTCTCCTTGCATTTGCCGCCGGACTGTTCGCGGCCTGCAACAACAACTCAGCTACCAACGAAGATTCTACTGCTGTTCCCACGGAAGCGCCTGCAACAATGGATGAAACCGCACCTTTGCCGGATACTTCCATGACAACGGATTCGCTGAACCTGAGCAACCCGGGCGCTCCCAATCCGGCCCCGACGCCGGGCACCGATAGCGCCACTGGTCCCCGTTAACACAGTATTATCTGCGTCAATGCATATAAATCCTTCCGGCCCTGCCGGAGGGATTTTTGCTGTTTGGCATAGCAATTGTTCAGGTGCGATACCCATTAAAAACGCACCTGAGCCATGAAACGAAGCCTGATCACCGTGTTGCTGCTCTGCAGCCTGTATGTTTTCGCCACCGCCCAGAATGATCCCGGCAGCTACGTATTCCGTTTTCCCGGAACAGACCTCCGCGGCCTGGCGCAGCTCCCGCAGCCCACGCGGGACAGCATCCTCACGGCTTTTTCCCGTTTCGATCCCGCCACGCTCGATTTCTCGCAAGCTTCTCCCCAACACGGCGAAACGCTCCGCTCGGTACTCGTGGATATGATGGAAACCGTCCGCACGGTGATCCGCAATCCTGCTACGGTAGCGGAAATGGATAAGAAGATGAGCGTTTTGCAGCAGAAAATGGACGAAGTGCAGGAAGATATAATCGAGGAAGACGAGCTCCGCCAGCTGAAGGAGACTTATGAGCACGACCGCACCCGCCGGATGCAGGAGTTTGAAAAGCGCACTTATAACAGCGATAAAGAGCAGAAAACGGCCAAACGCCAGCTGGACCAGGAACTCCGCGATCTTCGCCGGGATTACGAGGAAGAGCGGGCGCGGCTCCGTCACCGTTGATTCCCCCTTTCATGTCATAGGCCCGGTGCAGGGGAAACCTTACTTTTGAGGCAGAATACACCCTATAACCGAAGCCTATGAAATCCGCCCCCTTCTGGTATGCCTTGCGCATATGGCTGGCCAGTGTGGCCATTTCGCCCTTGCTATTCACCATCACTATTTTCGACCGCATGCCGGGCAACCTCGCACTCGATGGCGTGTTGTTCCTCCTGCTGTTAGCCGCCTCCATCCTGTTCGGCCTCCCGTCGCTGCCCGTTTTCAGCTACCTGGTGATGCGCAAATCCGCCGCCGGGGCAGACGACGCTGCCTTGCGGCATTACGCAGCCCGGTGGGCGCCGGTGATCCTGGCGTTGAATTTTGGCCTGATATGGATGGTATTGCGTTCAGATGTGCTGGCAGATGTATGGTTTTATCTCCGCCTGGTTGGCGCATATCTTTTCACCACACTGTTTTGCATACGGTACATGCGGCTCGCGCCGGCAATGAGTCATTAGTCGACGTAGGTTTTCAGGGCTGCTTTTTCTTTTTGTCAGGCAGCAGGATATAAATAACGTAGATCGCAATGATAATGCGTAAGATATAGGGGAACATCGTACTGCAAAATAATAAAAAAGCCGGAAGGGAAAGACCCGTTCCGGCATAAAAAACGGCCGGAGCGGGAAGCGCCGGCCGTTTGAATTTACGATCATTTTTGCGAGCTTAATTCTTTTATCGCCGCTTCGATGGCGGGGTCGCCGGCGTTGGAGACTTCATAGAAGCCTTCGCTGCGCCAGCGCTGCCTGGCCAGCAGGGCTTTGATACGGGTGCGGATTTCTGCGTTGTCTTTCGCCGTAGCGCGCGACATGTTCACGCCTTCCTCAGCAGCCAGAGCCCGGAAGCCGGCCATCATGGCTTCGCTCACGTTCCAGTCGCGGTTGAAGGAAGATGCGTCCTTAAAACCGCTGAACTCGGTGGCATTGGCGGTATAATATTGATACACATAGTCGCCGAACACGTTCCGGTTGTACAATTCGGTGAGCAGTTCGGAATAACGGGTGGTGTCGAACGGAATGAATACGTCCGGAGTGATGCCGCCGCCGCCGTAAACGATACTGCCGCTGGGGCCGGGTTTCCGGAACTTCAGGCTGGAATCCACCGGGCGGATGCTGTCGCCGTTCAGGAATTCGCCGTGGTTGTAGCGGTTGGCGATGTCTTCGTCATAAGCCTCCCGGCCATTGTCGTAGCTCTTCTGGATGCTGCGGCCGGAGGGGAGGTAGTAACGGGCAATGGTGAGTCGGAGGGTGGCGCCATTGTCGAGCTCGAAGGGTTCCTGCACCAGGCCCTTGCCGAAGCTGCGGCGGCCGATGATGACGCCGCGGTCCCAGTCCTGTACGGCGCCGGCGAGCACTTCGCTGGCGGAAGCGGAGCCTTCGTCGATCAGGATGGCCAGGTTGCCTTTCTCGAATACGCCGGGGCGGGAGCAGGTGTAATCCTGGCGCGGGGAGTTCTTGCCCTGCGTATATACAATGAGTTTATTGCCTTCCAAAACCTCGTCGGCCAGCCGGGTGGCCGCATCGAGAAGCCCGCCGCCGTTCTGGCGGAGGTCGATCACGAGCTGCTGCATGCCCTGTTTCTCCAGTTTGCGCGCGGCTTCAAGGAACTCTGTGTAGGTGGTGGCGGCGAATTTGCTGATTTTGATATAACCAACGCCGGGGGCCGTGATGTAGGCCGCATCTACGCTGTTCAGGGGGATAACGCCGCGGGTGATGGTGATATCCAGCTGTTTGGCGCCGCGCAGCATCTTGGTTTTCACCTGAGAGTTGCGGGGGCCGCGAAGCAGTTT
>NZ_CALNBI010000213.1 GCF_937874145.1 uncultured Chitinophaga sp.
CAATGCCGGTATGGGGATTGTATGCACCAGCATGAGCCCGGATGCGCAGTCATAGAAGCTGTCCGCAACGGCACGCTGCCTGAGCCGGTATATCGCAGCTACCTGAAACTATTGCGGGAGCAATATCACTTCCAGGCCAGCGAAGCGGACAAGAAGCGAAACATCAAGCAGCTGACCAAACTGGTGAAACAGGTCGTCAAGCATCGCAGGAACAACAAGTATTGACACCTTTCAAAATGTAAAAAGCGGCCTGTGCATGCACAGGCCGCTTTCTTTTAAGATATACCAGCCTGGACATCAATTTTTTTGCACAAAGCTGGTTACAGCCTCCACGAAAGCCGCATTGTTCTCACAATACAACATATGCCCTCCCTGGATGACGCGCACCTGCTGATTCGGGAAACGGAAACGTTTATAATGATCCGGTCCGATGTTATGATCCGTTGCCCCGGAAATAACCAGCACAGGAAGTTTGACCTGTTCGCTGGAAGCGGCGAAGTCGGTGAAATATTCAGCCTTGCCCAAAACAACCCGTCCGAATCCATAATTCCGACCGGACCAGTTGTCTACACTATCCAGCCGCTTTACGTTCTCCTCATTGTCGGACAACATTTGATATCCAAGGCCTTTTTCGCGCAATGCGGTGAAGGCTTTGGAATAAGTAGCCACCACTGCCGCGGAATCCGGGGCGTGGAAGCTGGTACCCAGTTTACTATTCACAAAAGCGATCTGGCTTTGCAGGGAATGGTTGATACTGAGCGTAGCGTTCAGGAAGATCAAGCCTTTTACATGGTCCGGATATCGCTTTGCGTAGTTATAAGCCAGTATGCCTCCAAAGGAATGCGCCATCAGGTACACCTGTCCGGATCCGGTTTTCTGCCGGATATTTTCGATATCCTCCACCATCCTGGCCAGGCTGTAATCGCCATTAACCGGGTTGGCAGAGCGCCCCGATCCGCGTTGGTCATAATAATACATCCTGAACGTATTTTCCAGGGCACTGCCGCCCAGCACTTCAAAGGATTTGCTCCATGCGCCGGGGCCGCCATGGATAAAGATGCAGGGGCTTCCCGTGCCGCTGGCTTTCAAAAATAGCTGCACGCCGTCGGAAGTGATGATAGTACTGTCGGATTGAAGCGAACGGGTAGCGCCATAACTGCCGGAGCAGCTCAACAGCAAAAGGAATATGAAACTTTTTCTAAGCATGGATAGAATGTTAAAATATGGCATATAGTCTTGATAAAAATCGGGGTAAGGGAATGACTGTTCTGTCACCAAATTAATACTAAATCTCCTTTTATCCAGTTTTCATCCCTGAATTCACCGGGTTGGTACATAAATGGCGAATGATTCCCTTCAAATCATCTACTTTTTCAAAAATCAAACGGACGCATGAAAAAGTACTTGTTATGGCTCCTGTTGTGCTGGAGCGGAACGGCGATGGCCCAGATGGAAGCGGCGCGGAAAGTTACCCCGGAATACCTTCATGAAACCCGGATCAACAACCATCCGCCGGATATCTGGCAAGTCATCCGCGACCTCCCGAAAGTGAAGGATTATTCCAACGGCATGATCAGCGAAGTAAATATCCGTACCGAGCGCGGCACCCAGTACCGCGACCTGGTTTTCGCCGACGGCAGCAAGCGTACAGATGAGATCCAACAAGTGCACGAAACTTACAAATTCTTTGTAGTACAGATATCCTCTCCCCTGCCGGCCGGCGTAACCAAAGCGATCGTTACGGCGCTGGTGGAATCCATTCCGGGCAGCAAGGGCACATCGGTGGTGCGCTGGTCCATCATTATGGAAGGCGAAAAAGCCGCCAAAAAGGCCCTGACCGACAGTTTAACCGCCGAAATCGCCAATTACGAGGCAGGGCTGAAAAAGCTGCTGGAATAAGCTCGCGGAGATACATTGCTTAGGTTGCCATAGATAAAAAAGACAAATCGGTTCGCGCTGATTTGTCTTTTTTAAAGCACACTGTTTAGCCATAAAGGCTGGCGCGAATTTCAAATTCGTTTAGTATCTTGAAGAAAAACCAATCATGTTTAAATGCCTTTCTATCCTCGCAACGGCGATGATGATTGTTAGCCAGGCGTTTTGTATCGAAACGCATGTTTTCATCAGGGCGCGTGCGAAAGACGCCAAATTCCTCGGGTCGTCTATCGGCGGCGCGCATGTGATCGTCCGCAACAAAGCCAATCAACAAATACTGGCGGAAGGGAAAACCGCCGGCACTCCCGGCAACACCGCCCAGATCATGGGCACATCGCGCGGCCGGTATGCGCCTTTGGCCGACGAAGCGGCGGCAAAATTTGATGCTGTATTGGATATCACTGAACCTACGTTCGTGCGGATCGAAGTGCTGGCGCCCGCCAATCACCGGCAGTCACAGGTCAATGCGGCGGTAGAAATATGGGTGATTCCCGGCAAACACATCACCGGCGATGGCGTAGTGCTCGAAATCCCTGGCTTCATTATCGACATCCTTACACCCAGAACGCACAATTATTTGCGCCTGTCTTCCATCAACTCCCAGCCACTGCCTATCCAGGCAAACATTGTGATGATGTGCGGCTGCATCATTCAAAAAGGCGGGTTGTGGAATGGTGATAAGATGGAAGTGCGGGCGATCGTGAAAAAAGAACGGCCAGCTCCTGAAAGAAGAAACCATGACCTGCGTAGCGGATAATCTCTTCGAAGGCAAGCTGCAGATCGCTGAAAAGGGCGAATACCAGGTGACGGTGTATGCGTTCGACGAGCGGAGCGGGAACACCGGGGTGGATATCGTCTATTTTGTCGTTTATTGAACGGCTTATAGCCGCACCTCGTGCCTGGCGGCTATGCGTTTCTTTTCCGGAACAGGCAGATCAACCTGCGCCAACAGTTGCCTGCATTCCGCTTCGCGCCGGGATTCATTTGCGGCGTGCGCCAGATCGATCCGTATGGCTAATGCTTCCGCCACATCCGCCGGGGCTTCTTCCCGGGATTTTTTCAAAGCTGCGTCCAGCGTTTTGGCTGCGGCTTTTGCATCTTCTTTGTAATCCCTGAATCGTATCGCTATTGCGATCGATCTTTGCAATGGGGTTTGTCGCCTGTCATCTGCTTTCTGATAGGTTTCATCGTCTTGTTCGCCATACTGTACAAAAATGATGGAGTTACCGGATACGTCCGTAAGGGTGAACCTCGTTGCGCCGGGCTTCATGCCGGATATCCTGGGAATGCCGGAATGGGGCACCCTGCCGAGGTGCTTTTTGAGCCGCTGGGAAAATTCTTTATACACAGCTGCCACATCGCACACCAACACCAGGCAGCCGCTGTATAAATTGCTGGCCGCATCCATCCCTTTTACCCTGCCAAAATGAATTGCATATCCATTCCGTTCCACTACGCCATATTGATAAGGCCGGGTCATTTTGTATGTTGTGGTGTAACCCATCGCTTCCCAGAAAACAACGGTTTCCTCGATATTAATACATGGCAATTGCGGGATGGTCAATCCGTCTTTCAAGGTGATATTTTGCTCCATTTACGTGTTTTTTGTCCGGAGCAAAACTAAGCATTGACGCCCATCCGATCCTGTTACATACTTTTTTGTATATAAAGGGAACCCGTATGCAGCACAGTTAGATAATCCCGGCGTCGCTCATAAGTGAAATGCCATAAGCCGTAAATTGATCGATCAGCGGCAGGGCTTTGATGGCCTTTGGAGTTAATTCGTATTCCACCCTGGGAGGCTTCTCTGAAAATGTATGCTTTACCACCATTTGCTTTTCCTCCAGTTCGCGCAGTTGGGTAAACAGCATTTTATCGGATATGTGCGGGATGGATTTCTTCAAATCCCCGTAGCGCACCGGCCCGTTTCGCAGGCATAGGATGATCGGGATTTTCCAGGTTCCACCGATATGCGCCATAGCGAACTCAATGGGATTGTAGAAGATCCTGTTATCGTGCAAAAATTCTTTCATCATCCTAAAATTCGGACTTTTCCCGGAATGCATGATGAATCAATGCAAGCAACCAGGCTGGCGGATATGAAATAATATCTTCATTTATTTCGATGCACCAGCGAACCGAGCCTCAAATGCCGGAATACTGATGACATCCGATAAATAGAATGTTTCTGCCGGTTGCCCGGGCACTTCATGCGTTTCGTATACCTTACCCACGCCTTTGGCCAATACAACCCTGAGAATGGTGGACAATTGTTTGTCGCCGGTCGTTAATTCCACGGAAGTTTCCATCTTCGAGGACAGCGTTTGCAGGATGCAGTCTGCCAATGGGTATCCGTTGGCCAAAGCGCTGTCTTTCAGATCGCGATAGAAGCCGACTTGTTTGAATTTTGCTTCGATGGTACCGAATGCAATTTTGCCGTTCACCCTGTAACCTGAACTATCAATGTTCACCGGCTGCCTCCAGGTTATCGGTACCGGATCGATCTCTATTGGAATCCCGGTAACTTCTCCATGCAGAAACAAATAATTATCCCCTTGAAAAGCGATTTTTTCTATGGTGGATACCTGTCCGGCGCTGTCATATTCGGTGGAAGTCAGCACCGTGTCGCCCATCATGGATAGTTGCACTTTTTCATATTTCTTCACCTGGCCGGTACTGTCCCGGTAACAGTAAACCAGGCCTTCCATTAGCTTTGCGGTGGGTTGCCTGTAGTCGCGGAGGTCGATCATTGGCATGGATTCGCCGGGTTTCTCCGGGCTGCCGCAGGCAAAGGCCAGCAACCATATGCCGGCGATCGTAAAATTGGTGATGATATATTTCATTTGCGGGGATTATCTGAATTTGGCTTTTTTCAGGTACTTCACGGCTTTGCGAAAAAAACCTTCCTCTGCCGCGGCGGCTGAGGGAATATGCAGTTTCACGCTTTTCGTGGCCAGCGAAATCTGCTCCAGTTTCGCTTCCCTGACCGCCGTTTCTATCAAGACCCTGTGCTCACTGTCGGGATAATGTTCCAGGAATTCGTTCCAGCCGTCGATGGTATTGCGGCTTCTGGCCCTGGACAACGCTTCGGTTTCCCCGAACCATTCCATATTCCGGATCTCCAGCGCCACGGGATCGTCGGGATAGCGCCTGGCAAAATCAACCGCGGCCTCGCGCGTACCGGCCTGTTCTGCATGCTGGAAGGCTTGCTGGCGTTCCAGCGCGTACACCAGCTCTTCGTCGAGCCCCTTCCCTCCTGTGCTTACTTTTCGCCAATAGGCCATGTCTGCTTCCAGCAGAATAGCCGGATCCCTGGTGTGGAACGCGTCGAGCAAAATGGCGCATTCCATATAGTATTTTCCGTTGGCGGCGTTGGGAAATTCCCGCAGCAAAGCAGCTACGTTTTCCCGGGTGAGCGATTGCTGGAGGGCCGCTTCCAGTACCGCTTTCCGTTGGATGGAATTCCGGTACCAGCCGCCGAATTCACCGATGGCAAGCCTTGCCTGCTGAAGGTGCGCAGCGGCCGACCGGTACGCCGTTTTCGATGTCCGGACGAGGTATTGCCGGAGCACCCGGAGATCGAATTTGTTCAATGCAGCGCCTTTCATCCTGTCCAGGAGGAACATGAGCCCTTTGGCACACCGGTCCTTCAGCAGATCGAACGACGCGTCTTTCGCGAAAGCATAGAACCGGATATTGGCGGGAGCGTCTTTGAAAAACCACGTTTCCCCGAGGAATTCTTTCAGGATGTCCGCCAGGAGCGATTCGTTGGCGTTAAGTTGCCGCTGCGGAATGCGCTCATTTTCGTCGAGCAGCATGGCGAGCAGGCTTTTACGGCTGGCGGGGCCCGTCTGCCGGTACACCGTTTCAAATACGGATGTCGGTTTGAATTCATCGAAACCGGCACCGGATTTTTGCAGCCTTTCGTATAGTTTCTCCATGCCCTCCCGGTATGCGGGATCCGGTTGCCGGGAGGCGCCGGCCTTCCCATCGAAAATGTCCGTTTTGATGGCGGGGTCCTTTTGCTCGTATTGCTCCAGCAAAACCAATGCGTGCTCCAGCGCGCCGGCAGTACCCAGGCTGTCGGGCCCCGCGTCCTGCGCGCCGTCGGATAATTCACGGATGCAAAACTCCGCATAGGTGGCGACGATTGCCTTCATTTCGGCCTCCTCACCTGCACCGGCATTAAAAGTGAGCGCCTTTTTGTCGTAAACCGGCACGGCCGATTGAATTTGCCAGGACACTACGTTACTGGTGATCCCGCTGTCGGCATGCACAAAAAAAGCCATCAGGGATGCGATGCTCACAGGCACGGAGACCCATTTGATATATTGCCGGTAACGCTTCAAAGCCCTGTGCGACATGATCCGCAGCAACGTAATGCCCGCCAGTATGATCAGCAGCCAGCTGAGCGACCGTTTGAGATACCCTTCGCTAAAGGCGTACAAATCATAGACCCACCGGGCCAGCCGGGGAAGGTATTCCGGGGCCGTAAGCTTGAAGGCCATCAATACGGCGCAGGCACAGAGGAAGTCGATGCATAGCGGCAGCACCGCTTCGGTACTGATGGCGGTCAGCAGCATATGCGCCCTGCGGCGGGCGGGCGCTGGCCGGTAACCTTCCTGCTGGTAGCGGGTGATGAGCGACGATGTGAAGTATTTGATGCAGATGTACGCCACCGAAAGGCAGATCAACAGTGTTTCAATAAGGCTTTGCGCGGTAAATGCCTGTTGGTTGGACAATGCGACAATGAACCCTGTGCAGAGGCAGAGCAAAACGAAGGCAGTGCGGAAACCATTTTTGGAAACCATTTTCATGCTCCGGAATTTGGGGTAGAACAGAAAATATATCAGGCTATAGGGGCTGGAAGCGTCCGGGGGAAATATACCAGTCTGTGGAATTGTCTGTAAAAGTTAGCATAAAATAACGACATCGGGAAGATTTTTTTATGGGCAGATGGAAGGCAGGAAATGGAAGCTACGTGGGATAAGATTAATGGAAATCCCTCGACTTCACGAACATATCCGGATTGGGTGTAGTATTTCCGCTTTTGCTGGTGTTCGAAGGATAAGGAGATTTCTCATCCGCCCTGGAAACCGTCAGCAGCAGGCTTTCGTCGACGCTCCTGGCAATCGTGTTTTTGATCAGTTTCGTTAAATTATGGCAGCGCTCCACGATGATGTGCACTACTTCCCCTTCGCGTTGCAATTTCCCTTCCACCATCAGCAGGGTGGATTGAAGGACTTCCTTCCGGTATTTCCCGAAAACTTTTTCAAACAGCACGAGGTTGCACACGCCGGTCTCATCTTCGATCGTGATGAAGCAAACGCCTTTCGCCGTGCCGGGGCGCTGGCGCACCAGCACCAATCCCGCGGCTTTCACCTCCGAGCCGTCCGCCGCCGCGGCAATGCCTTTGGCGGAAAGGATATGCAGCTGCGTGAGCTGTGGCCGCACAAAACTGACGGGGTGCGCCTTCAGCGATAAGGACGTAGCGGCGTAATCCTGCACCACGTGTTCCGGCGCGCTCATAAATGGAAGTTCCACCTGTTTTTCGTGGCTGGTTTCGGAGGGCTGCCCGGCGAATAAAGCTTCCGGCGTATCGCCGAGAGCGGTCACTTCCCATAAGGCGCGGCGCCTGTCCATACCCATCGAGCGGAAGGCATCGGCATCGGCCAGGCGTTCCAGTGCAGCTACGGTCATGCCTGCATTTTTCATGGCGGAGATAGTAGCATAACCTGCTCCACGGCCATCCACGAGGATCTGAGCGTCTTCCGCCCGCATGCCGGCGATCTGCCGGAAACCCAGGCGCAGCGCGCGGTATTTACCGGTTTTTTCTTCCAGGCTGTTATCCCATTGGGAAAGGTTTACATCCACCGGCCGCACGGTTACGTTGTGGTTCCTCGCATCAGAAACGATCTGGGCGGGTTGATAGAAGCCCATGGGCATGCTGTTCAGCAACGCTGCTGCGAAGACTTCGGGATAGAAACATTTCAACCAGGAAGAAACATACACCAGCTGCGCGAAACTGGCCGCGTGGCTTTCCGGGAAACCATAACTGCCGAAGCCTTCCAGCTGTTTGAAAATCCGGCCGGCGAAATCCGCATCGTAACCGCGGCTCACCATGCCATTCACGAGCTTTTCCCTGAACTTGCTGACCAGGCCATGCGATTTGAACGTGGCCATGCTCCGCCGCAGTTGGTCGGCCTCCGCAGGTGTAAAACCCGCGGCTACGATCGCTACTTTCATCGCCTGCTCCTGGAAAAGGGGCACGCCCAGCGTGCGGCCCAGGATTTCTTTCAGCTCTTCGGAAGGATAAGTAACCGGTTCTTCTCCATTCCGGCGCCGCAGGTAAGGGTGCACCATATCGCCCTGGATCGGTCCCGGGCGAACGATCGCCACTTCGATCACCAGGTCGTAGAATTTCTTTGGCCGCAGCCGCGGGAGCATGCTTTGCTGGGCGCGGCTTTCGATCTGGAAAACGCCGATCGTATCGGCGTGGCTGATCATCTCGTATACTTCCCGATCGTCCTGCGGGATGTTGGCCAGTGTCAGGTCCAGGCCGTAGTGCTCCTTTGCGAGGGTGAACGCCTTGCGGATACAGGTGAGCATGCCTAATGCCAGTACGTCGATCTTGAGAAAGCCGAGCGCTTCGATATCATCTTTATTCCATTCGATGTTCGTGCGGTTTTCCATGCGGGCGTTCAGGATCGGGCACAGGTCCGTCAGTTTGCCCCGGGTGATGACGAAACCGCCGGTATGTTGCCCCAGTTGCCGGGGGAAGCCCATCATCTGGCCGGTCAGTTCCAGCACCTTTTTCAGGTGCGGGTCTTCCGGGTTGAGGCCCGCCTGGCGAAGGGCGTTCGCGTCAAACCACTCATCCGTAAATTCCCAGATGGCGCTGCTCAGGCGGCTAATTGTATCGGCCGACAGGCCCATCGCCTTACCTACATCCCGGATGGCGCCCTTCTGCCGCTGCTGGGTAACGGTAGCCACGATCGCCGCACGGTCGCGGCCGTATTTGTTGTAAATGTATTGCATGACTTCCTCGCGCCTTTCATGCTCGAAATCCACATCGATGTCCGGCGGCTCGTTGCGGGCGGATGAAATAAAGCGTTCGAATAGCAGGTCGAATTTGGTGGGGTTTACGGAAGTGATGCCCAGGCAGAAACACACGGTAGAATTAGCCGCAGATCCCCTCCCCTGGCACAGGATATGATTTTCCCGCGCATACCGGACGATATCATATACCGTCAGGAAGTACGCGGCGTAATCCATTTCGCGGATGAATGTCATTTCATGATGGATGGATTGCACAATCTTCTCCGGTAACTCTTCTCCGAAATATTCCCTGGCCCCTTTCCAGGTGAGCATTTCCAGTTCTTCCTGTGGCGTGCGGCCGCCGGAGGTGATCTCTTCCGGGTAGATGTATTGCAGGCTGTCGAGGGAAAAGCGGCAGGATTCGGCGATGTCCATGGTTTGGCGGATGGCGTCGGGGTACTGGCGGAACAGGCGTTCCATTTCCTTCGGTTCTTTGAGATAGCGTTCCGCGTTGGCATGCAGGCGGAGACCGGCATCATAGATCGTACACTTCTCCCGAACACAAGTTAAAATATCCTGCAGCTGGCGCCGCTCGTGGCAGTGATAATGCACATCATTGAGCGCCACCATGGGTACGCCGAGGTAACCGGCCAGCTCATGCAAGCGGTAGATGCGTTTTTGATCGTCCTGCGCGTAGGTGCGAGATGCACCGATGTAGAGCCCCCGGCCGAAAGCTTCCCTGTATTCCGTCACATGCTTTTTATACGCCGCATCCAGCTCAAAATCCTGCACCAGCGATTCCGGCGGCACCGCTACAAACCGGATGCCTTTGCTATGGGCATAAACATCTTGTTTGCGGAGCAGGCAGGAACCCTTTTCAGTCCGCAGGTTGCCGAGGCTGAGCAACGCGCTCATGCGGCCGTAGGCGGCCTTGTCCGTCGGGTACGCGAGCAGGCTGGGGCCGTCTTCCAGGTCGAGGCGGCAGGCGGGGATGAACCGGATCCCGCATTCCTTCGCGGCGGAATGCGCCCGCACGATGCCCGCGAGGGTATTGCGGTCCGTTACGGCGATGGCCGCATGCTGCAGCATGGCTGCCTGCTGCACCAGTTCTTCCGGGTGCGAACCGCCCCGCAGGAAGCTGAAATTGCTGGTGACTTGTAATTCCGCGTATTCCATCGTTCATCATTTAAGCAAAATAGCCATGTAAAAACCAGTTGAAACGCGCCTGTTCACCATAGTGCCCGGAGCGGAACAGCCAGTAACGCTGGCCCTGGCGGTCTTCCACGACGTAATAATCCCGGTGCTCACCATTCTCCAGCCACCACTCCTGCTCGATGCGCTCCGGGCCTTCCGCTTTACTGATTTCATGCAGCACGCCTTTGTGGATGAAGTTCATGGGCGGGTAATCCGGTATCGGGGCGCTGACGGTGATATTCTCCGGATCAGCCAAAAGCTGTACGGGGCGCTGGATGTCCGTCCGCCAGGCCATGGCGGGCTGTTCGTTGATGGACTGGGCTTTGCGGATGGAACGCTCCGGCCAGTGGTGCGCGTCCGGCAGATAACGGTGAATAACGCCGGGGCCGATCTTGCCGGCAATCCGGTCCAGCAGTTCGTTTACAGCGGCGTGGCCCAGTCCGGCGCCTCCGCCCCAAAGCGCGTGCTGATCTGCGTTCGATTTTTCTACTTTGCTGTCGAGCACGAATAATTCGATACCCAATCCGGGTGCGATGCCGCTGATCTTCAACCTGAACAACCCCAGCAAATGCGCCACGTTGCCGGAAGCGGAGGTGGTGCCGATCTCGATAGCCTGCACCTGCCCGTCGACCCGGTGGCAGCTTAACCGCGCCGCGCGGACGCCTTTATCTTCGCTTTGTAAACGCTTACATAACGATTCCAGCAACTGTTCGATGGCGATCTCGATGCCCGCCGCATTGCGGATCGGTTCCAGGCAAGGCAGCCGTTCCTGGTAAGGCGGTATCACCTGGATGGGCGTCAGCGCTTCTTCCTTGAAGCCCAGCGCCTGTTCGATGCGGTCCAGCAGCCCGATTCCGTACCGGCGGAAGAGCATGCGGCGGTCCATATGGATGAAGGAACCGATTTGCCAGAATCCCATTTTATGCAGGCGCAATTGAATTTGCGGTTCGATGCGGAGCGCCGCGGTAGGCAATGGCAGCAAGGCTTCCAGTTGTTTGCCGGGAGGAACGATAGGGCCGTTTTTACCGTAGCGCGCCACGGCCCAGGCTGCGCCGGGCGTACTGGCGATGCCGATGCGGGTATCATAACCGGCGGCACGCAGGCGGGTAACGATGTCCCTGAGATACTGGGGCTCTCCGCCCCAAAGATGCGCGCAGCCGGTAACGTCCATCAGCAACCCTTCGGGCATATCCACCATCACCACAGGCGTGAAGCGAATGCACCATTCTCCGATGGCTGCCAATAATTTCCCTGTCAATGCGGGGCGCTCGTCCAGCACCTGCAGCCCTTCCACGATGGCTTTCGCATCCGCCGCGGGCATGCCTGCCGTTACGCCTTCCTGTATGGCGATGGGATTGGCGGCTTTCACGATCACGCGCGCGCCGTCTTTCCCTGCGAATACGAACGGAACATCTTTCAATTCCGGCCGCCGGAGCGTTTGCCAGTCCGTTAACAGGTAACGGAACCAGATGGATACATATCGCTTTTCCATATGCACTACCCTACATTTCTTCTTTCTTCACTAACAATCCGGTTTTCCTGCTGTACCACCTGCAGGCCGTTATCGGTCCATTCGACCAGCCAGTTCCCCGGTTGGCCGTTGCGCACTTTATCGAGGGCCACGTTCCACCGGCGGTAACCGATACCGGGCATTCCGGCTACGCTCCTGCTGGGTTGAGGCGTGATTTTCCAGCGTGCGCAGCATGCTGCGGAACCTATTGCCCTCGGGCTTTTCCGAAGGATGAATCCGGTAATCCTGCTTTGTTCGACCGCATGCTGCAATCGGAGGGATTCGGTAAACCCCAGGTCGCGTATCTCACTGATCACCGCCGAAACCCCTTCGCACTTCAACGCTTCTTCGGTCACCCATAAAGCATCTTTCAACCGCCCGACGTTGATAAACACGATGCGGTCCGGCTGTACGCCATAACCCGCCAGCGCAGGCGGGAAAAGCGCGTGGCTAATGCTCACCCAGATGGCGACGCCGCCTTTGCTCAATAATTTAGCAAGCAGCGCGGCAATGAACCCTTCCGAAGCGGCGGAGCCTTCCCGGCAGGTAGTGATAAATTCGTGGATACCCGCCTCCGGAAATACTCCGTTGGGGAAAGCAGCCTCCACCGCACCCAGGCCCATGCGCCGAACGCCCGCTTCCGCCGGCTTGTAGCCCTGGATGCTGTTGATCTCTGCCTGGAGCTGGTTAACGATATCTGCGCTGCTTTTACTCATATCCCGCCCATTCCTGTTGGAAGATGGGTCCGGGACAAAAATACTAATATTTTTAGCATTTCAAAGAAGTTCATATCGTATTGCGAAAAGTAAATGGGCCTCAGTGAAATATGCATATTTATTGCTGCACTTCCTTGCTTTTTACAACCAGTTTCCGCCCGGAATTGATTACATTGCACCCCTTAAACCGGAAACCATTTTCGCCCAATAACCCGGGCATATCAAACATGCTTACGATTGTCATTTACCTGGTCCTGATCAGCTTTCTCGCAACGCTGGTACGCTCTACTTTCGGGTTCGGTGAATCCCTGGTCGCCGTTCCGCTCTTTGTGCTTTTCATCCCGCTCCATGTGGCGGTGCCGTTGTCGGTGCTGATGTCCATTTTCGTGGCGGCGGTGGTGGTGGTGCAGGACCATAGATCCATCCATTTCCGGAGCGCCAAATGGCTGATTTTATACGCCCTGCTGGGGATCCCCGTAGGCTTGCTCATCCTTTCCTACGGCAACGAATACTGGGTGAAGATCGGGCTGGGCGCGCTGAACATCGGGTATAGCATTTTTACCCTCCGCGCGAAACATACCGTGAAGCTGGAACACGACAGTCCTTTCTGGCTTTTTATCTGCGGTTTTTTGTCCGGCGTGCTGGGCGGGGCGTATGGCATCAACGGGCCGCCGCTGGTGGTGTATGGCAACAAAAGAGGCTGGAGCGCGCAGCATTTCAGGGCAACATTGCAAGCGTACTTCCTGCCGGCGAGCTTTATCGGAGTGGTGGGTTACGGCGTGCAGGGGTTGCTCGGCTGGACGGTAATTCAATACTTCCTCATCTGCATCCCGGCCATGCTGCCGGCGATCTTCCTGGGCCGGTACCTCAACCGCAAGCTGCAGGGCAACACTTTCTATAAATATGTTTATGCGGGATTGATTGCCATCGGCGCCATGCTGATCATTTTCACGATGGCGGGTTTTGCGGGGAAACTGCATTAAAAAATCATCCGTCTGGACGATTGTAAACTTTTGTCAAAATAACAATCCCTAAAAGATCAAAAAGCTTGTAAAGCTCAGCCAATCCCTTCTTCGGATCCAGGGGGTCGTAGCTTCCGCGCTTTTTTGCAAACGCCATCGCTTTGGGAAGATGGGGGCGCAGTTTTTTATAGATATCGGGAGTATCACGAATAAAAAACTTCTCGCTTTTAGCATAATCCTTTGTCTTCCGACCGGTTCCTTTTCTATTCCTGATCGTTCTTGCCATTGGCCAATTCTATATAATAATCACTTAAAAAAGGCACTGCGCCCAGTTTTCCAGATTTATAAGCATTGAATACAGATGAAGTATCCCTGACCACCGAACTATCAAAATCACTCAAAGCGAACAATTCAACGCCGCCGTCAGGCTTTTTCTCTGTAAACCAGATGACATCATCACGTAACATATCCCTTTCCATCAGGAGCTCGCGATAATGCGTTGTGGCGATTAATTGAGAAGATTTCGAATTTACGAGAAATAACAACAAGAAGTGCTTAACGAGATCCGGATGGAGTGAAGATTCCAATTCATCGATTATTACAACCTGGGAGCTCGTCAGCATGTCGTTATATCCGTCAACACCCCATAAACGCCTCCAACCGCCGCAAGGCCAATAACACCTCCCGGCACCC
>NZ_CALNBI010000214.1 GCF_937874145.1 uncultured Chitinophaga sp.
AGCCGCAGGCAAACGGCGCTGTTCCGGGAGCTGCGCGGCATCTGACCCGATCCCTTCACCCATAAAAACATATCACATGAAACGCATCACCATGCCGTTACTGGCCATCCTGTGCCTGTGCGCGAACGGATTTGCGCAGCAACCCTTCCGCCTTCAAACTACCGAACCTTCCGGCGATTACGCCGATCTCCTTCCGCTCAAAAAACAATTCGCTTCCGCCAGCGTCATCGGTGCGGGCGAAGGCACACACGGCACCCGTGAGTTCTTCCGCATGAAGCATCGCCTGTTCCGGTTCCTGGCCGAAGAAATGGGCTATACGGTGTTCGCCATGGAAGACAGCCCCATCGGCGCCATGCGCATCCAGCATTTCCTCGAAACCGGCGAAGGCAATCCCATTGCCATCATCCGGGAACATTTCCACCAGGTGTACCAGGTGGAGGAACTGTCGGACCTCGTGTACTGGATGCGGCAATATAATCTTCAGCATGACGAAAAGCTGCGTTTCACGGGGTTTGATTGCCAGCAGATGCATTACTTCCACCAGGAGTTAACCACGCTAACTTCCCGCCACCAGCTGCATTTGTTCGATTCCCTGCTGAACTACCATGCCGATACGGCCGTCACCTTCAGCAAAGCCATGGAGCCGATTATTGCCATCTGCGACAGCATCCTGCGGATCATGCCGGCTTCGGTGGAAAATATTCCGGAAAAGGACTGGCGGCTGGCCCGTTTCTGCGTGGAGAACATCCTGGCCGGGGCGCGGGAATTCCGGCTGCAGGAGTCGGATTGGGTGCGGTCCTTCAACGTCCGGGATTCCATGATGGCCCGCAATGTGCAATGGATCGGGGCGCAATATCCGGGCGAGAAGATGATGCTCTGGGCACATAACTCCCACCTGGGCAGGCTGTACGCCGATTCTATGTTCACGTTCCGGCCGATGGGCGGGCACCTCCACGAAATGTACGGCAAAAACTACCAGAACATCGCCATGCTGGCGGGTTCGGGCACCTACCGCGCGCAAAACGATTTCCGTACGAAGATGGATACCGGCCATGCGCTCGTAGCGCCGCTGCCGGGCTCGGTAGATGCGCAGTTGCAGGCCATGCAGGTACCGGTGTTCCTGCTGCCGTTGGGCAATTCGCCGCTGAAAGGCCGTTTGCGGACCATCGGCGCCATTGCATCGGAGCACCAGTTCACACTGTGGCCCGTGGAGCTGAGGGAGCGGTACGACTGGGTCTTTTATGTGGAAAAGACCACTTCCGCCCGGGGGCTTTGATCGGAAATAGTGACTTTCGTCAGGTCGGCCTGCCAATCGCCGCGCATGCGTTATATTTGTAGTTAACGCAAATGACCAATATGTTCCATTTCGGCCAACGGCAGACGTTCATCATCTCGATCTTCATCATGCTGGTAACCGCGTGCCTGCTGGTCTGGCGGCCAGACTACAACTTCTTCGACGGGGGGCTTATCACGGCCATCCTGCTCACCATCTTCATCAAGAAGGACGCGCCTACGCGGATTATGGGCATCGCCTGTACGGTGCTGGTGGTGGTGATCGCCTGCCTGCCCCACAAAAATCCCAACCTGGCGGAAGTGTTCATCGAGCACTTCTTCTCCCTGATCCTCGTGATCAGCTCCACCATGCTGGTGCTGTTCCTCAAACGGCTGTACCGCACCATGCAGGAGCTGAACCAGGCGCTGGAAAAGGAAGTGGAGAAAAGAACCGCCAACCTGGAGCTCGCCCTGTCGCACCTGGCCTCTTCGCAGGCGGAGCTGAAAGAGGCGCTGGAGAAGGAAAAGGAACTGAATGAGATCAAATCCCGGTTCGTGTCGATGGCATCGCACGAGTTCCGCACGCCGCTGAGCGCTATCCTTTCTTCCGCCGCGCTCATCGCAAAATATCCTAATACAGACGACCAGCCGCGGCGGGAAAAACACGTGGGAAAGATCCGCGAGTCGGTCATCCACCTGAACGAACTGCTGGAAGATACGCTGTCGCTCGGCCGTATCGAGGAAGGAAAAGTGCAGATCCACCCGGAAACGATTTCGTTGTCGGCTTTTGCGCAGGAAACGGCGGATGAGGTGCAGGGCTTGCTCAAACCCGGGCAGATATTGCAACCGGATGTGCAGAACGGGTTGAAAGTGATATCCGACAAGCGTTTGCTGAAACATATTTTCGTGAATCTCCTCACCAACGCCATCAAGTTTTCGCCGGCGGGCACGCCCATCGGGTGGAAGCTCAGGGAAGAAGGCGGGCGGATACTGGCTGAAGTGGCGGACCAGGGCATGGGGATTCCCGAAGAAGATAAAGCGTACCTGTTCAGCAGTTTCTTCCGCGCCCGCAACGTCACCAACATACAGGGCACGGGGCTGGGGCTGCATATCGTAAAGCGGTATGTAGACATGCTGCACGGCGAGATCGGTGTGGAGAGCGAACTGAACAAAGGCACCACCATTTCCATCAATTTTCCAAACCTTCCTTCAACATGATAGCGACGATTCTGGTAGTAGACGATCACCCCGGCATCCGGGAAAACGTAGCGGAAATCCTGACGCTCGCAGGATACAGGGCACTCGAAGCCGAAAATGGCAAGCAGGCCATCGAAATGGCGCGCGAACACCGCCCCGACCTCATCATCTGCGACATCATGATGCCCGAGCTCGACGGTTACGGCGTATTGCATATGCTCCGTAAATACCCCGAGACCGAGCACATACCCTTCATCTTCGTAACCGCCAAAACCGACCGCAGCGACTGGCGGAAAGGCATGGATATGGGCGCCGACGACTATATCACCAAGCCCTTCGAAGACGTGGAACTGCTCACCGCCATCGAAACCCGGCTGAAGAAGCAGCAATTCCTCCAGGAAAAATTCGCCGCTTCCCGGACGCAATCCATCGGCACCATGATCCAGGACTGGCAAGCCTCCGGTCTCCTGCAACTCGACCTCGACAGCTTCGACGTGGTGCCATATGCCAAAAAGCAATCCGTGTACCGCGAAGGCAAGCACCCGCAGTTCCTCTATTACGTGAAAAGCGGTAAAGTGAAAGCCTTCCGCCTGAACGACGATGGCAAGGAATACATCACCAACCTCTTCGGCACCGGTGATTATTTCGGGTATGTACCCTTGCTGGAAGATCATGTATATGAAGAAAATGCCGAAGCCCTCGACCAAACGGAGCTCGTGCAAATCCCCAAAGAGGTATTCCTGGAACAGCTGCTGAACGATATCAGCGTGGCGCGCACCTTCATCAAGCGCATCGCCATGGAAGTGAAGGAAAAAGAAGACCGATTGCTGCAACTGGCGTACGATTCGCTGCGCAAGCGCGTAGCCAACGGCCTGCTGGCCATCCACGACAAGCTCCACCTCGAGCAGCAGCCCGACGCGCTTATCGAGTTATCAAGAGACGATATCGCGCGGTTCGTGGGTACGGCTACGGAATCCCTCATCCGCACGCTCAGCGATTTCAAATCGGAAAAGCTGATCGAGATGCAGGGCACGCGCATCCGGATCGTACAACCCGAGCTGTTGCGCAAGTTGCTGTACTGATCAGGGCTTCAGCTCGAAAGCCACCTCCTGTACATCCCGGCTGTTGGGGCCTATCTGTACCCGGAATTCCCCGGGCTCGACTACGTATTGCATATTGCGGTCGTAGAATTTGAGGTCGGCGGCGGTGATATTGAAACTTACTTCCTGCTTCTCCCCTTTCCGCAGAAAGATCTTTTTAAACCCGCGTAGTTCCTGCAAGGGGCGGTTGACGCTGGCGGTGACATCGCGGAGATAGAGCTGCACCGTTTCGTGGCCGTCGTATTGGCCCGTGTTGGTTACCGTCACGGTGGCGCGGATGGCGCCGTTCATGGCCATGGATGTGGCATTCAGCCGCAGGGGACCATATTCGAATTTCGTGTAGCTCAGGCC
>NZ_CALNBI010000215.1 GCF_937874145.1 uncultured Chitinophaga sp.
TACTGATCAGCGTCTGCGCCATGTCTTTGTAGAAACGCGGCAGGTAAGGGCTCGTGGTATCCTGGCGCACTTTACCGGCATGGTAAACTGTTTTCAACGAGTCTTTCCTCGCGGCGTACAATTCGAACAGCTGGTCGTGGTACGGAGAGAAATCTTCCGTATTCGCAACCGTTTCGGCCTGCAGCGCCGCTTCCAGCTGCCGGATGCGCGATGCCGTATCCTTTTCCCGACCGATAAAGTCCGCCCGCAGGGTACGCCCCAGCGCGGATTCGGGGTATTTGTCCATCACCACCTTCCGGATCGAATCCAGGCGGGAGGGCTCCCCGATCATGAGGTATCCCATCGTCACCTTGTTGATGTTCCCCCGGTCAGTTGGCGCCAACATCCATTTAGCCGCAATCTCTTCGTACGCGTGCTGCCGGAAAGCCTTTTTCTCCGCGTCCGTTTTCGCCTGCGACTCTTTATACATCAGCAGGGAAAGCTTCGCTTCGTAATTATCCGGGAAAGCCGCGAGCTCCTGCTCATACAACGCCGCCTGCGCCGCCTTCACGCCCGGCGCCTTTCCCATCTGGGCGGCAAGGCTGCCGCCACGGTACAGTAACGCGTTGCGCACGGGCTTCCCGTTCTTGTAAACCATCACTTCAAACAACTTGTCGGCGGCAGGGCGCTCCGTCACGTTCCCGCTCACGAGCGAAAATGTTGCGAACGCCGCGTAAGGCGCCAGCTCGAAGCGGGCGACCCACTTTCCGCCTTCCCGCTGCATCGGCAGCTGAATGGGCAGGTCGTAGAAGTTGGAAGTGACGAACTTCAATGTAACGGCGGAAGCATTGGCGGGAATCGGCCCTCCGGGGATGGAGGGGTCCAGCGTAATGGTTACCGTTTGCCCGGCCTCAGGCTTTACCGGCGAGATCACCACACGCTCTTGCGAGCGCGCGGTGAAACCGGTAATTATGAGGAGGAGGATTACAATCAAAAAGTTATTTGTAGCCTTCATTCTGTGACAGGTTGATGTTGGTGCTTCTCGCATAAGAAGGGATAGGATACAAGGTATCAGTCGCCTGCCAGTTAGCTCCTTTGATAGGGCCTAACACAGCGGAAGCGCGATGGGTACGCTTCAGGTCGAACCAGCGGTGCCCCCATTCTGCAAACAGCTCGAACTTGCGTTCCTGCTCCACTGCCAGCAGCAGCTGGTCCTGGTTCAGTGCCGTAGATAGAACCGGCAGGTTGGCGCGAAGGCGGATGGAATCCAGGTCGCTGCGGCCGTCCGTGAGATTATTCTGCCGGATGCGCGCCTCGGCGCGGATGAGGAACTGCTCGCCTACGCGAAGGAGCATGGTGTTTTCCTGTACGGGCGTACTGTTGCGAACTTTGTATTTAGTTGCCCAGTAAATCGTTGCGGAGCCCACCATCCGCGTGGCGGTCCAGTTGGCCAGGCGCGCATCTCCCGCTTCGAATTTCGGAATCAGGTTGACAGTATCCAGGCGGAAAAGCGGCCCGCCGGTAGCGCCGGCAGGTACACCAACGTTAGCTTCCCAGGTATTCCTTCCCCCGGCTACGTTAACCGACTGCAGCTGGAAGATAGCTTCGCGGCTGTTGGCAAGGAACACATTATTGAGATTCTGCAGCAGCGCATAGTTACCGTTCCCGATTACTGCGGATGCTTCCGCTTCTGCCAATGCGTATTCATGACGATACAGGTAAACTCTCGACAGTAAAGCAGAGGCCGCTGTCTTATTCGGGCGAACGCGGTTGCCATTGGGATAATTGTCGCCGAGTAACTGTTTGGCAGTCTTCAAATCCTGCACTACCTGATTGTATACTACTTCCGTTTTCTCCCGTGGCAACGACTGCGAAACACGATAGTCGGTAGTAAGCACCAAAGGCACATCACCATACATGTTCACGAGATAGAAATAAAAATAAGCACGCATGAAATGTGCTTCGCCCAGCAACTGATCCTTTAGTGCCGGCGTTACGCCTGTAGTAGCGGTAAGCCCTTCCACGCAAGCGTTCGTGGTATAGATATAACCGTAAATGGAATTCCAGAAACGTTCAACATATGTGCTGTTAGGCAATAACCGCGCCTGGCCGAACACATCGTAATCTTCATAAGGGCTGACGTAATACACTTCGTCGGCATGAATGCCCGCCACGAAATTCATCATGACGTTCGCCCATTGGTAGTTGAGGGCGTTCATGGAAATATACAACCCGGTTACGGCTGCGGTTGCATTTTTGTCGTTGTTGAACACCAGCTCATCCACCACTTCCGTTTTTGGCGTGGGCGTATCCAGGAATTTGTTGCACGACATGGTGAGTGTCGCAGCGAATATGATAAGAAGCGAATATCGTTTCATCTTTTTGCTTTTGATAATGATTATAAACTCAGCTGAATACCGGCGGTGATCGTTTTCAAAGGTGGCAGGCGGATACCCTGAGTTTCGGGGTCCATCCCTTTATAGTCCGTAAACGTCAGCAGGTTCTGGGCATTTACATATACGGATAGCCGGTCCAGCTTGATCTTCCGCGCATATTCCGACAAATCGTACCGCAGCGATATGTTCTTCAGGCGGATGAAGCTCGCATCACCCCATACCGCAGTTGAAGTCCGATAAACGTCAAACAAGGTTAAAGCAGGGTTGGTAGTAGCCTT
>NZ_CALNBI010000216.1 GCF_937874145.1 uncultured Chitinophaga sp.
CTCAGCCGGGAGATCACCCGAACGCAGAACCTGCTCGTCCGTTTCGGCGGGAACATACAGGCCACGATTGCGGAGGGGCTGACGGCAGAAGTAGGGGGCAACTGGTCGAGGGGGTATACCGGCTCGCGTTCCGTGTACGACAAGAACTCGTTCCGGATGCGGCTGGGGTATAATGACGCCACTTCCGCCACCACGCCCGGGAAGCATTACATCCCGGACGGTGCCATGGTGAATGAAACGCGTGGTGCCTCGCAATATTACATGATGCGCGGGCAACTGGGCTTCAACCGGAATATCGGTCTGAAACATTATGTGGCCGCTATCGCCGGGATGGAAATCAGCCAGATGCAGACCGACAACAATCAGTATCCCACCCGTTTCGGCTACAACGACCAGGCCGGTACTTTCGCCATCATGAACTACGCGGATTACATCGCGGGCAATTACAACAGCGATATGCTGGGAACCAACCGGCCAGGAGTTTCGGCAGGAGCGTTTGCATTTGCCGATAACCGGTTCGTGAGCTATTACGCCAACGGTTCTTATGAATACGATAGCCGCTTTATCGTGAGCGGCAGCATCCGCCTGGATCAGACCAATTTCTTCGGAACCGATCCCAAATACCGCTACAAACCCTTGTGGAGCGCCGGTGCTACGTATAAACTGGCGAAGGAAAAGTTCTTCAATGTACCCTGGATCGACAAACTTAACATCCGCGGATCGTATGGCGTTAACGGGAATATTTCGCTCAATGCCGGTCCTTTCCTCATTATCAATCCTACTTCCTACTCCGCGTTACTGGGCGACATCAATTACAACATCACTTCGCCACCCAACAACAGCCTGCGCTGGGAAAGAACGAACGTGGTGAACGTGGGGACCGATGTGGCCGTATTCCGCAACCGCCTGAAAGCGACCGTGGATTACTACCGGAAAATGAGCTTCGACGTGCTCGCGTCTGACGCGATAGATCCCACGAAAGGCTTTACCAGCCAGGTAAAGAACGCGGGGCAGATTCTGAACCAGGGTTTTGAAATTTCGCTGGAATCGGATGTGTTGAAGAAGAAGGATTTCGTTTGGAATGCGCAGTTCATTTTCGCCTTTAATAAGAACACCGTGAAGGAATATAATGTGAATTTCCTCTACCCGACCAACCTTACCAGCGGCGCAATCCGCAAGGAAGGCGACCCGCTCGATGCGCTCTATGCCTACCGTTATGCCGGGCTCGACAACAACGGCGTGGCGCAGTTCTACGATAAATCCGGCAAGCTGACCGGCGGCGGTAATGCGAAAGTGGATGACCTGGTGTACGCCGGCACCCTTCGGCCGCCGTACGTGATGAGCATGACCAATACCCTCAGCTACCGCCAGTTCGACCTGTCGTTCATGCTGATCGCCCGCATGGGGAACGTGCTGCGGAAAGATGCTTTCACCGGATCCAACTACATCAACAAGCACGTAGCCGAACGCTGGCGGAAGCCCGGCGACGAAGCGCATACCATCTACCCGAAACTGACTTCCTGGAATATGGACATGTTCTATTTCCCGTACAGCGATGTGCTGGTGGAAAGCGCCAACTTCCTGAAGCTGCGCGACGTGACGCTGAGCTACACCCTGCCGAAGGCGCTCCTGAAACGCGCGCATATCAAAGACAGCAAGCTGTATTTCCAGTCGCGCAACCTGTTCATGATCACGGCCAACAGCGACCGCCGCGATCCGGAGATCTCGGATCTCAACAGGTCAGGCGGTACCGGCGCGTTTACCGAACAGGGTTTCACCACCCTGCCGCTGCGCCCTGAATTGTATGTGGGTATCATGTTCACCCTTTAAAACCGAAAGCATGCGTAAACTACGTTTCATCATAATTATTCTGACGGCGGGAATGGCGATGTCTTCCTGCAATAAATTCCTTGACGTAAAACCGAAAGGGAAGCTGATACCCTCGGAAGTCGTGGACTTCGATCACCTGCTGGACCATACCTGGACGGTGCAGTATATTTTTCTCGATAACAACGGCGGCAGCATGGTGGGTTACCTGAACGACAACATCGAGTTGTCGGAAGGGATGGGGAAGATTGCCTACAAGGCCAATAACCACCCGAACGTGGACCGGTTTTATGCATATACCTTCCGCAAGCCATACCGCAACCCGAATACTTCGGATTATTTCTGGGACTGGGGAACCTATCGTGCGGTGACGTATTACAACAACATCATCGATGGAATTACGGGGTTGAAGGCGATCGGGTCGGAAGACCAGCAGTTTGCGCGCTCGGTGCTCGCGCAGGCGCGTTCGGCCAGGGGATTCCAGTATTTCCTGCATAACATGTTGTACGGACCGGTGTATAAACCCGGAACGGCGAACAATACCCGCACGATCCCTTACCTGACGAATTCCGATATCAATGCGCCTATGGTGGATTTATCGACGCAGGAAGAGGTGTTCAAGCTGGCCGCCAACGATATGCACAGCGCGCTCCCTGATGCGCCGGCCACTACCAACTGGCCTTCGCGCGCCAATAAAACGGCGGTGCAGGCCATGCTGGCATATTATCACCTGTTTACCCGGCGGTACGACAGCGTGGCGCATTACGCCAACCTCGCCTGGACGGGCGCAACGGCTGCAGGCGGACCGGATAAAGTGCTGTACAATTACAACCAGTTCACCTGGACGAACCCCGCCAACCCGGTGAGCAGCACCATCAAGGCGCAGGATAATTTCCTGGAGGCGGTCAACAGCCGCGAGATCCTGTTGTACCGGTCGGAAGACCGCGGTGCGGGCCGGAGCTCGTCCAGCTACCCGTCTGAAGAATTCACCGCGCTGTTCGACGCTGCGGCGGATCTGCGGTATACTTACTTTTTTTTAACAGCGCCGGGTTATAAGACAACGTATAATGACGTAACTTACGATGACGGCCAGCGGGTACAGTATTACCGGGGTTCGAAGACACAGTTGACCTCGGGCTTCACTTATCCCGAAGTGTTGCTGATGCGGGCGGAAGCCTACGCGCGGACGGGCAAGCTGGCGGAAGCCATTGCCGACCTGAATTTACTGCGCAGGTACCGTTTCAAACCGGAGGCGCCGCAGCTGACGGTGGGCACGCAGGACGAGGTGATCGCCGAAGTGCTGAAAGAGCGCAGGAGAGAGTTGCCCGCCAGCGGGATCAAGCGGTTCCTGGACCTGAAGCGCTTCGTGCTCGATGCCGGCAAACCCTGGCAGAAAACGAAGGTCGTGCATAAGCTGGGAACGGAAACCTACGAAGCCGCCATTGATTCGGATGCATTTATCCTGAACATAGCCAACACCATCCTGCAATACAATCCGCATTGGAATGTACCGCTGGACAACAGGACATTTTAAAGTCAAACTAAAACCGCATATTCATCATGAAACAAACCCTCACCCTTGCAGGAATGCTGCTGCCGCTGTCGATGCTGGCGCAGGACATTCCGTTCCAGATCAAAGGGCAGATCCAGGCGCCCGAAGAAGCCTCCAGAGTGTACCTCTATTACCGTAAAGACGGCAAGAACCTGACCGACTCGTCTGAACTGACGGGCGGCGCTTTCCAGCTGAGCGGCTCCGTGGCCAACGCGCAGCGCGGCACCCTGGTGGTGCGCCCCATTCCCGTTCCCGGCAAAGCCATCGCCATGAAGCAGGACATGCTGAACCTCTATCTCGAGAAAGGCAATATCTCCGTGAAAAGCGCTGCAGGCTTGAGCGACGCCAAAGTGTCCGGCGGGCAGTACAACACGGATTTCAACAAATACCTGGCCGCCACGAAAGGCGCAAAAGAGAAGTACGAAGTAGTGAATAAGGAATGGTCTTCCGCCAACGAGGAAACCCGCAAATCGGAAGCCTTTCAGAAATCGCTTAACGAAAAGTACGACGCCATCCGCAAAGAAGAGAAAGCGGCCCAGCTGGCGTTTATTAAAGCAAACGGCAAGTCGCCCATTGCCATCGACGCGCTGCAGCAGTTTGCAGGCTCGCTGCCCGATAACGTAGGCGAGATCGAAGGCCTGTTCAAATCCCTCGCGCCGGCTGTGCAGAGCAGCACCAGCGGCGAGGCTTTCGCCAAGTCGATTGACGGCTGGAAGAAGACCGCCATCGGTGCGCAGGCGCCAGAATTCACCCAAAACGATCCCGAAGGCAAGCCGGTTAAACTGGCCGATTTCCGTGGTAAATTCACCCTGATCGATTTCTGGGCTTCCTGGTGTGGCCCCTGCCGTGCGGAAAACCCGCATGTGGTGAAGGCGTACGAGAAGTATAAGGACAAAAACTTCACCGTGCTGGGTGTTTCCCTCGATCAGCCCAACGCCAAAGACAAATGGCTCAAAGCCATCGCCGACGATAACCTGACCTGGACGCAGGTGAGCGACCTCAAGTTCTGGGACAATGAAGTGGCGCGCCTCTACGGCATCCGCGGCATCCCGCAGAACTTCCTGGTAGACCCGCAGGGCAAAATCATCGCGAAGAACCTGCGCGGCGAAGCGCTGGAAAAGAAACTGGCGGAAGTATTGAATTAATAGCAGGAACTGCTGCATAAATAAAGCCCGCTCTGGTCATCCGGAGCGGGCTTTTAGTTATTTGCAAACGGCATGGAAAGTTAGTCTTCCGCTGCTTTGATTTCGTAGACGATGGAGCTGCACTTGTTCACATGCCGCCAGGCTTTCCAGTAGGAGCGGAAGCCTTTCCATGCGCCGGCGATCATCTTGTCTTTCCCTGTTTTATATTTTTCGCTGAGCAGGCTTACATAAAACGCATCGAATACCATGGGGTATTTCTGCCGGATCTGGAATTTATGGCGTTGCATGAGCACGTCCATGGAAACGGGGGAGAAGTGGTACAGGTGGCGGGGCACGTCGTATGCGGCCCAGTATTCGCCGTACAGGCGCGCGTCGGTGCTGGTGTAGTTGGGAACGGCGATGAGCAATGCGCCCCCGGGCTTCAGCAGCTTCCGGATTTTTTCGAGATAGCCATGCAGGTCGTGGACGTGCTCGAGCACATGCCACATCGTGATGCAATCGAATTGTCCTTCTTCCAGCTCAAAAAGTTCATGGATAGGCCGCATTTCGAGCTGGTACAGCTTTTGTGCGGTTTCACGCGCGCCGGCATCGGGTTCAAGGCCGGTAACGTCCCAGCCCAGCTGCTTCATGTGGTGCAGGAAGGCGCCCGTGCCGCTGCCGATATCGAGCAGTTTGCCGGCTTTGACGCCGGCGGCCGTTTTTACCCAATTCTGCTTGGAACGCATGGTGATCTTGCGCACGTTGTGGTACATGCGGTTGATCAGGCCCTCGCGTGTGTCGGAATGGGAGATGTACTCGGCGGACTGGTAATACGCGCCGATGATATCAATAGTGGGAATATGCTGGGTGAAGCGTGCCGTGCAGGCGGCGCATTCCCAGATGTCGAATTGTACTTGCGATACGGTATAATCTTTGGCCGTCAGCTTGTAGCTGATGCGGTCAGATTGGCAAACAGGGCAATGCGTGTAGTCGATCCGGTTCATGTGTTAGAAAACTGGCTGCAAGATAACAAAATTAAATCCCCTTGTATTCTCCCCATACGTTGCGGAGCGTATCGGCGATTTCGCCGAGCGTGCAATAGTTTTCCACGGCTTCCACCACCAGGGGCATAAGGTTTTCGGTAGTCCTGGCTCGCTCTGCCAGCGCGGCAAGCAGGGCATTTGCCTTCCCGTTGTTGCGCCGGGCGCGGAGGGATGCCAGTTTTTCGGACTGCAATTTACGGATGCTGTCGTCGATACGGAATACCTCGGTATCTGAGGCTTCTTCCACGACGAATTTATTGACGCCAACGATGATTTTTTCGTTGTTCTCGATTTCCTGCTGGTATTGATAGGCGCTCCGGGCGATCTCGTCCTGGATGAACCCCTGTTCGATGGCGCTCACGGAGCCGCCCATGGCGTCGATCTTATGGATGAGCTCCCAGGCGCGTTCTTCGACTTCTTTGGTGAGCGCTTCCACGTAATAAGATCCTGCCAGCGGGTCTACCGTGTCGGCGATCCCGCTTTCGTAACCGATGATCTGCTGGGTGCGGAGCGCGATGCGAGCGGCGGATTCGGTGGGGAGGGAAATGGCTTCATCAAAGCCATTGGTGTGCAGCGACTGTGTTCCGCCGAGGGTGGCGGCGAGGGTTTGCACGGCTACACGGACGATATTGTTATGCGGTTGCTGTGCGGTAAGGGTGGAACCGCCCGTCTGCGTATGGAAGCGCAGCATTTGCGCTTTGGGATCGGTGGCGCCGAGGTTCTGGGTGATGTGCGCCCACATGTTGCGGGCCGCGCGGAACTTGGCGACTTCCTCGAACAAATGGTTATGCGCGTTGAAGAAGAAACTGAGACGTTTGGCGAACACATTGATATCCAGTCCTTTTTCCAGCGCGGCTTTCAGGTATGCCTTGCCGTTGGAAAGCGTGAAAGCCAGTTCCTGTACGGCATTGGCGCCCGCTTCGCGGATATGGTAGCCGCTGATGGAAATGGTATTCCATTTCGGCACTTCGCGGCTGCAATAGTCGAAAATGTCGGTGATCAGCCGCATGGATGGCTGCGGGGGATAGATGAAAGTGCCGCGGGCGGCGTATTCTTTGAGGATATCGTTCTGGATGGTGCCGGAAATTTTCTGCAGGTCGGCCCCCTGTTTTTTCGCCAGGGCGATGTAAAACGCGAGGAGGATAAACGCCGTGGCGTTGATGGTCATGGAAGTGGAGACTTTCTCCAGTTCGATACCGGCGAAAAGCGTTTCCATGTCTTCCAGCGAATCGATGGCTACGCCCACTTTCCCGACTTCGCCTTCTGCCATGGGATGGTCGGAATCATACCCGATCTGGGTGGGCAGGTCGAAGGCGACGCTGAGGCCCATAACGCCCTGGCTGAGCAGGAAGTGATATCTTTTATTGGATTCCTCCGCGGTGCTGAAACCTGCGTACTGCCGCATGGTCCAGAGTTTGTCGCGGTACATGGTGGCGTGGATGCCCCGGGTGAAGGGGAAGCGGCCCGGTAGTTCGTCCATCGGAACCGGGTTGGTATATAACGGCCGGATTTCGATCCCTGAATCGGTCTTGATTGGCTTTTCCATATTTACAATGTTAGGGTAAAAACGATAAATTGCGGGAAAATTTGTTGACTGGCCATGATTCCTTATTTGTTATTGGGCACTACCGCCGGACTGGCTTTTCTGAGCATTCACCTCATGCGCCGCAGCGCGCGCAGGCCCTTCCCTGACGCCGCTTACACGGTATTGCTGTCGCTTTCGCTGGCGGCGTTCGTGTATCTCTACGGCACCTGGGTGTACGGCAGCATTTATCTCAAATACGTTTTCGGGGGATTGTATGTATGCAGTTTCCTTTTCTGGCTGATCCGCCGCCATCCGGTGAAGCCTGCACGATCCCCGTTTTTCCGGCTGGCCATGTTCGTGGTGTTGGCGATGGGAGTGGTGTTATACTTTACCGGCACCACCGGCACGCCGCGCACCGTGGAACTTGATTTTCCCCTTAAAAAGGGCCGTTATTTCGTGATCCAGGGCGGGAAGGGATTACCATCGAATTTGTTCCATTTCAGCCTTCGCGGGGCCGTTTATGCGATGGATATCGTGAAGCTCAACGGCTGGGGGAACCGCGCGAACACGGTGTTCTCCAAAACACTGGAAGACTACGCCATCTTCGGCGACACCGTGTACAGCCCCTGCGCCGGCCGCGTCATCCGCGCCAACGGCGATGATCCCGACAACATCCCGCCCAACATGAAACGGGGCCCGCGGAACATGAACGCCGTCCTCATCGATGCCGGAGGGTATTACGTGTTCATGGGGCACTTCCGGCAGGGGAGCGTGATGGTGAAGGAAGGAGATGAAGTGAAGGTAGGACAGCCCCTCGCCAGCGTCGGCAACTCCGGCTTCAGTGCGGAGCCACATCTCCACATCCAGGTGCACCGGAAGGAGCAGGACCGGCCCTGGTATGCCTCCGAGCCACTCTACATCCTGTTCAACGGCCATGGCTACCTGCTCAACGAAATGATCCGCAAGAAAAATACCTGACATAAAGAAAGACGGCCCTGGTAATCCCGGGGCCGTCTTTCTTTATTGTCGAAAAATGATTAATTACTACTTCATCAGTTTCCGCGCTTCCGCATTGATGATCTCCGCCGCGATATCCGAAGGCGATTCCGGCTGCCGCATAAACAGCTCCAGGATCTGCTTGTTCAGCTCGATAGCGGCGGCGTCTGGCGGCAGTTTCAGCGCCATCTGGTTGATGATGGAGATCGTCTGCTCCTTCACCGTTTTCACGGCCTCCCAGGCCGTGGGCGTCACGTAAATCTGCTGCGATACATTGTGATCGTATTCCGATTTGATGCTCGAAACCATGCCGATCTGCATGTCCAGTACCGTAAACCCGGGCTGGTTCACGCGGCTGATCAGGTTCTGCGGCGCAATGCGCTCCACGAACAGGATAATCCGTTCGTACGCCTGCAACTGCAAAGGCAGCACGATGCCGGAGGGGTGCGCGCCCGAAGCCGAAACACTTTTCTCTTCACCTTCTTCGTCTTCTTTCGATTTCTTATCTCCTTTCTTCAATGTGTCTTTCAAGCTATAAATCAAAAGCACCACCGCGCCGGCGATGATCACAATAAATAACAATTCCTGGTTAGATGGCATAATCGGATGACATTTAGAATTACAAATATAACAGGAATTCTTAATCTATAAGACTTTCTTTTATCAACATTCCGGCAAACTAATCGGAATATTGACAGCCAGCCCCCCGTCGGAGGTCTCCTTGTACTTGGAATTCATGTCCAGCGCCGTGTCCCACATGGTTTTCACCACTGCGTCCAGCGATACCTTCGCCAGCTCCGGGTTGCTCTGCAGCGCCAGCTGGCTGGCCGTAATCGCCTTGATGGCTCCCATGGTATTGCGCTCGATGCACGGAACCTGCACCAGCCCGCCGATGGGGTCGCAGGTGAGACCGAGATGGTGCTCCATGGCGATTTCCGCCGCCATCAGCACCTGGCGCTGCGATCCGCCAAGGCATTCCGTCAGCGCCGCCGCCGCCATAGCCGAAGATACCCCGATCTCCGCCTGGCAACCGCCCATGGCCGCCGATATGGTAGCCCGCTTCTTGAAAATGCTCCCGATCTCGGACGCGCACAGCACGAACTGCAGGATCTTTTCGTCGTGCAGGCCGTCGCAGAACGCGATGTAGTATTGCAGTACAGCCGGGATGACACCCGCCGCGCCATTCGTAGGCGCCGTCACCACCCGGCCGAAAGAGGCGTTCTCTTCGTTCACCGCCAGGGCGAAACAGCTCACCCAGTCGAGCGTATAGGTAAAATGCTGTCCGCCGGCGCGGATGGCTTCAATCCAGGAATTATAATCGCTGTATTCACGGCCATTCAACAGTTTTTTATTGAGCGCCGCCGCCCTGCGGCCCACTTTCAGCCCGCCGGGCAATTCGCCGGTAGTATGGCAGCCGCGGTAAGTGCAGTCGCGCATTACTTCCCAGATCTTCAGCACGCCGGCTTTCGTTTCCGCTTCGCTGCGCCAGGCATGTTCGTTTTCCATCACCAGTTCGGAAATGGAATACCCCGTCTTGATGCACCATTGCAGCAATTGCCGCGCCGTGTCGATCGGGAAGGGCAGGTCTACGCTGCTCCCGCCGCCGCCGGTCTCGCCTTCTTTCACCACAAAACCGCCGCCAACGGAATAGTACGTGGCTGCCAGCTGTTCGCCGTTGTGAAGGGTGACGAGAAAAGTCAAAGCGTTGGGATGGAATGGAAGGGATTCTTCGTAGAGAAATGCGATGTCGGTAACGGGATCGAAGTCGATGAAACGCTCTCCGCGCAGGTGCAGCTTGCGGTCGCGGCGGATGCCGTCGATTTTGGAATCGATCCGGTTTACGTCGAAGGTAACGGGATCGTCGCCCGAAAGCCCCAGCAGCACCGCGATATCGGTGCCGTGGCCGTGGCCTGTTTTGGCGAGGGAGCCATACAGCAGTACAGAAAGCTTGCTGATGTCGTCCAGCCTGCCCTGGGTTTTCATTTCGTCGAGGAAACGCATGGCGGCGCGCCAGGGGCCCAGCGTATGGGAGCTGGACGGGCCTACGCCGATCTTGAAGATGTCAAATACGGAAATGCACTCGTGTGGCAAAATATCAGGTTTAGCCTTCAAAGTTAAGGGTTTGAAGGCACAAACAAAACAGAACGCGCCGCCCATGCGGGCAGCGCGTTGTCTCATATGGCGGTTCCGTTTTTTTTGTTGTAATCCTCAGTTTTTATCCCACCAGACCTTGCCGTAAGGATCGTCGCCCGCGTTGGCGAACTGGCGGCTGATGGCGGCGCGGTAATTATCTCCGTTGTTGAAAGATTCGTCTGCGGGGTACGTCTGCCGGTTCGGCACGGCTTTCCCGGCCGCGGTGGCCATCGCCGGGAACCCTGTCCTGCGCACTTCCGCCCATGCCTCGAAGCCGTGCATATAGAGGTGCACCCAGCGCTGGGTGGCGATGAGCTGCAAAGCGCTGCCCGGTGCATAAGCCACGCTGGGTTGCGCAATGAGGTCGGCATGCCCGTCGGCGCTGCCGGTCCATTGCAACAGCGATTGTTTGATGGCTTCGTCGTAATGCTCTTTCGCTTTGGCGTCGCCCCCGGTGATCCACCCGCGCTTGGCGCCTTCCGCCAGCGCAAAGAGCGCCTGGGCGTAGGTGACGAGGTAAATGGGCGCATCCTGCGTTCTTACGGCTTCGCCTACGAGGGAATATTTGGACAGCGTGGAGCCGTCGAGGCTGCCGTAGGGAAGGCCCACGTAGGTGCCGTCCTGCTCGCGGGGCGTGGCGTAAACGGCCAGCCGCGGATCGTCTGCGTTCTTCAGCAGGTTCACCATCAGTTCGGTGGGCGCCCACCATTCGCGGCCATTTCGGGTCCACTGGTTGTACCAGTAGCTTTCGTTATTGGCGTCGGGCAGGTTTTTAAAGATGAAGTTATCGGCGTTGGATGTCATGATACCCGCGTCGATGGCTTTGTTGAATTCTTCACGGGCCTTGGTGGCGTTCACTTCCGACATCCGGAGTGCCATAAGCAGGCGGATGGTGTTGCCGAGTTTTTTCCACTGGGCGGCGTTGCCGCCGTAGAGGATGTCGTTGGTGACGTTCCCGGCCACGAACCCGTCGGAAGCTTCTGTCAGCAAGGCGAACAGGCTGGTGTAAATGGATTCCTGGGTGTCGTACACGGGCGCGGTCACCCGTTCGCCGCCCTTGAGCGCCTGGGAATAGGGGACGTCGCCCCAGCGGTCGGTGATATGCCAGAAAAAGTAAGCCTTCAGCACTTTGGCGATCCCGAGCTGGTTGGGCATGGGACCGTCTACCGGCAATTGTTCCGGTTGTGTGAGTACCCTTTCCAGGTTCATGAGGGGATCGAAGTAAAGGGTATAAAAGCTGGCGGATGGCTCGGTATACAGGGAAAGGTTCGGGTAGAGCGTTTCCATGAAGTATTGCGCGTAGAATTCCCCCTGCGGCGATTCCTGCAGCACCGGCAGCATCAGCTGCGCATTGGCGATGAGCTGCATGTTGGAAGCCTTGGACGGAAGATTGGGGTTGACGTTGATGTCCCCGAATTTGTTGCAGCCGGCCAGCATCAAGGCGGATAAGAGCAGTATATTGATTTTTCGCATGACGGTCAGCAATTAGAAGTTCACAATAAGATTTACACCGTAAGACCGCACCGTGTTCGACTGGCCGCTTTCCCTCCAGCTGATGGAGGTGGAACCGGTCTACAATTCGGTGGGTTCGAGGCCTTTGGGGGCTTTCTGCCAGATCATGGCCGGGTTGCGGGCGATGAAAGCCAGGTTGATGCTGTTGATGGGCAGCCTGCCGAGGTCTTTCTTCGCGAAAGTATACCCCAGCCGCAGCTCCCGCAGCTTGATGTAGGATGCGTCTACCAGCCATTCCTCGTACACATGCGTGGCTACGTGCGTGCGCCAGTAAGTCCTGGCGTCAACATACGCTTCTACATATTCTTTCGTCGAATTGGAAATCCCTTTCACTTTCACGCCGCCGCCATCTGCTACCGGGTCGCGCACATTCTTGCCGCGGTCATTCATTTCAGCGGTGGCCGGGGCGATACCGGTTTTATGGGCGAGCATCCAGGTGCGGCTGAAGAACTGCCCGCCTTTCTGCCAGTCGATCATCGCGCCCACGTCAAACTTCCAGATTTTGAAAGTATTCTGCCAGCCGCCTGTCATATCCGGCAGCACGGAACCGAAGTTGTGCGTGGCGGAAGTGTACATCGGCATGTTGTTATTGTCGAGCAGGATCATGCCCGTCGCGGAATCGCGCTGGTAAGCCTTCCCGATCAGGCTGCCGAATTCTTCGCCCACATAGGAGTTGATGTAACTGTCTACCTGCGAATAACGGGTATTGTCGTACGGGTACACGTTGATATCCGGCGCCAGTTCCACAACCATGTTCCGGTTACGGTTCAGGTTGAAGATGGTGTTCCAGGTAAAGAAATTCGTGCGTACCGGTGTGGCGCTTACTGACAATTCGATGCCCCTGTTCCGGATAAGCCCTGCGTTGATAATTGTGCTGGCATAACCGCTGGTGCCGGAAAGGGTGAGGGGAAGGATCTGGTTCACGTTTTTCTGCATGTACCAGGTGAACTCCATGCCCAGCCTGTTGTTGAGAAATTTCAGGTCCACACCTGCTTCATAGGCATGCGCGAACGAGGGTTTGATGTTCGGGTTCAACAGCGCATCGCGGATATACATCGTGTTAATCGCCGTGCCGCCGAGCGTATAAATGGTGCCCATGGCCAGTTCGCCGCTCGTCTGGAAGGGAGAAAGGTCGCTGCCGGCCTGTGCGTAGCTGAGGCGCAGTTTACCATAATTGAGCGCTTTCCACTTCAGGTCGTCACTGAACACGTAGCTGGCGGATACCGACGGGTAATAGTAGGAATTGTTGCCCGGCGGAAGGGTGGATGAGTTATCGTTACGCAGCGACGCCTCTACAAAATAGCGGTTCCTGAAACCAAGGGAGAACATGCCATACAGGCTCCTGATCTTCTTCTCCTGCTCGTAATTGGCGATCGCCGGGCGGTCCACCGAAGCGGCGAGATTGAAGTAATTCGGGCTGCTGAGGCCGCCCACCGTAGCGCCGGTCATATAGGTATACTTGCGGTGATAGCTGTTCCCCCCGACGTTGGCGTTCAGCGAAAGGTCGCCCCAGGATTTGTTGTATTCCGCCAGGAACTCATAGTTCATTTCCGTGTTCTGGTACTTGCCGACGGCATACGACGGCACGCCGAGCCCCCCAAACCCATGGCGCGACTCAATCCCCTGCGTGAACATATCCCCCCGCGCAAATCCGCTCACCTTCAGCCCCGGCAGCACCTGGTAGCTGAGGCCCACGTCGCCGAAAAAGCGGTCGCGGTCGTCGTTGGTCGGGCTTTCATACGCCAGGAAGTAAGGGTTGTTCCAGTTGGTGAGCCGTGGCAAAGGGTTGGCAACCGTGGGCGTGGCGATGCTCCATCCAAGGATGCGGCCGTCTGCATATTTGTAATCTTTCAGCCGGCGCATATCCATGCTCCGCTGGAACCACTGCACCATAAACCGCGCGACGTCTTCTGAGCCCTGCTTCGGCCGTTGGGCGCTGTTGTTGGCGTAGTTCAGGTTGGTGCTCACGGTCAGTTTCGGCGTGATGTCGAGCGAGCCGCTGAAGCCGAGGTTGTTCCTTCTCAGCCAGGTATTGGGTTCCACGCCGCCGATGCTGGTGTTGTTGTAGCTGAGGCGGAAAGCCGTATTCTCATTGCCACCGGATACATTGACGCCATTATTGAACGTATACCCGGTTTCATAAAAGTCCTTGATGTTATCAGGATACGCCACGAAAGGCGTTTCCTGCCCGTAAGTCGGGTCGAGCGGGTAATAGCTGAACACCTGGCGGGCCGGTGTACCATCTGCTTTTGGCCCCCAGCTTTCATCGACGCTCAGTCCCGCCACTTTTTGCCCCTGCGCGTTGGTGCTCCAGGTCTGGGTGGAGCCGCCGCCGTAAATATTCTGCATGGGCATGAAGTTGCCGGCTCTTTCAAGCGAGAACGCGCTGTTCAGCGTCACGTTTACTTTTTTAGGCCCCTTGCGCCCTTTGCGGGTGGTGATCATGATCACGCCGTATTGCCCCCGCAAACCGTAAAGCGCCGATGCCGCGGGGCCTTTCAGTACGTCTACCGACTCAATATCTTCCGAGTTGATGTCTTGTGCAAGGTTACCATAGTCCGCCCCGTCGAAACCTGCGTAGTTGCTATTGGAAATGGGTGTGCCATCCACGAC
>NZ_CALNBI010000217.1 GCF_937874145.1 uncultured Chitinophaga sp.
CGTTACCAGCAAAACCAAAGGCGGCCTGATCGTGGACGTTTACGGCATGGAAACGTTCCTGCCCGGTTCCCAGATCGACGTGAAACCCGTTACCGATTACGACCAGTTCGTGGGCAAAACCATGGAATTCAAGGTGGTGAAAGTGAACGAGGCTATCCGCAACGCGGTGGTATCCCACAAAGCGCTTATCGAATCCGATATCGAGCAACAACGTGTGGACATCATCTCCAAACTGGAGAAAGGCCAGGTACTGGAAGGTACTATCAAGAATATCACCGACTTCGGTGCGTTCATCGACCTGGGCGGTCTGGATGGTCTGCTCTACATCACCGACATCAGCTGGGGCCGCATCAGCCACCCGAGCGAGGTGCTGCAGATGGACCAGAAGATCAACGTGGTTGTGCTCGACTTCGACGACGAGAAGAAACGTATCTCCCTGGGTTACAAGCAACTGACCCCCCATCCGTGGGATACTTTGCCCGCTACCATCTCCGAAGGAGCGAAAGTAAAAGGCAAAGTGGTGAACATCGAAGATTACGGCGCGTTCCTGGAAATCCTCCCCGGTGTGGAAGGCCTGGTACACGTATCCGAGATCTCCTGGGCTTCTACCCCCATCAACGCGAAAGAATTCTTCAAACTTGGCGAAGAATACGAAGCAGTGGTGGTTACCCTCAGCAAAGACGAGCGTAAAATGTCGCTCTCTATCAAGCAACTGACCGAAGATCCCTGGTCTACCATCGAAACCAAATTCCCGCTCGACAGCCGTCATAAAGGTATCGTGAAAAACATCACTCCTTATGGCGTATTCGTTGAACTGGAAACCGGCATCGGCGGTATGATCCACATCTCCGACCTCAGCTGGATCAAACGCTTCAACCACCCCTCCGAGTACACGAAAGTAGGCAACGAGATCGAAGTTGTTATCCTGGGTATCGATAAGGACAACCGCAAGCTCTCCCTCGGTCACAAACAGATCGAAGAAGATCCCTGGAACACCTTCGAAACCATCTTCCCGATCGGTTCCATCCATGAAGGTACCGTGGTGAAGAAAGACGACAAAGGCGCTACCGTGCAGCTGCAATACGGCCTGGAAGCTTACGCTCCCGCCCGTCACCTGCGCACCGAAGATGAAAAACCGATCGCTGTTGAAGACGTGAAAGAATTCCAGATCATCGAATTCGATCGCAACGAAAAACGCATCCTGGTTTCTCATACCAAGGTTTGGGAACAAGCGAAAGCAGACGAAAAAGATGCTGTCATCAAAGAAAAACGTGCTGACGCTGAGAAAACCCGCAAGACTGTGAAAAACATCCAGTCTAAGGTAGAAAAAGCCACCCTGGGCGACCTGGGCGCGCTGGCCGAACTCAGAGAAAAACTGAAACAATCCGAAGGCGGCGAAGAAAAGAAAGCCGAGTAGTAGTATTGTTCTCGTAAAATAGAAGTCCCCCTGGTGCAAACCGGGGGGATTTTTTTTGCCCCGCAGCAGTGCTCCGAAGTTAAAGAGGTTACATCTTTGTTGAAGCATGGTTACAGCATGGATAGAGAAGGATGAAGCATCATACCGCCATTTCAACCCTATTTCGCCCTGCTGAAAGCAGGCTTTATATGGTTAGGACACCCCATCAAATCACAAATTCAGTCGATATATAAACTGAAATGCTCCCGCAGCCCGGTTGCACAAATTACGGGAGAACGGGATCAGCAGATGCCTGAAACCCCATGCAGTAGCCCGTTATAGCCTATCTATATCCCCTATAACCAAAATTTATTAGGTTTATTTTAACACTTCCTATACCTTCGCACCCTATATAGTCTATAAAATTAATAGGGTAAAAGATGTCAAATTTGTACAAGCTGACCCTGCTTATGCTGCTGTTTAACCTGACTACATATGCACAAAGCAGGAAGATCTCCGGAAGCGTCCGCTCCGGCGATGGCCAACCACTTCCCGGCGTCACCGTTTTCATAGCGGGCACATCCACCGGCACCATTTCGGCACCCGACGGCTCCTGGAGCCTCTCCATCCCGGATACGGCCACCGCAGTGTCTTTCCGCCTCATCGGCATGGAAACGCTCGTGCTGCCTATCAACGGACAGTCGGAATTAAACGCCGTTCTCCACAACTCCGATAAACAATTGCAGGAAGTTGTGGTGACTGCGCTCGGTATCTCCCGCGCCAAAAAAGCCCTCGGCTATTCGGTGCAGGAAGTGAAAAGCGCGGAGCTCCAAACCCGGCCCACCAACGCCCTCGGCGCCCTCTCCGGCAAAGTAGCCGGCCTCCAGATCATCTCCGGCGGCGGAAACATGGGCGGCTCCAACCGTGTGCTCCTCCGCGGTATCAACTCCATCTCCGGCAACAACCAACCACTGTTCGTGATCGACGGTATCACTATCGACAATGCCGATATGAACACCCGCAGCACCGCACAGGGCAGCGCCGGAAAGGATGTGGGCAACACCATCCAGGATCTCAACCCCGATGATATCGAATCCGTCAACGTACTGAAAGGCCCCGCTGCCGCGGCGCTGTACGGTACCCGCGCCGCCAATGGCGTGATCGTTATCACCACCAAGAAAGGCCGCGCCGGCAAAGGGCTCGACGTTACCATCAACTCCGGCCTCGAACTGGAACGGATCGTTCGCCTCCCCGAACGCCAGCATCTCTACGGCGGCGGTAAAGCCAATACTTTCCAGACCGCCAACATCAACGGCACTACCTATAACCTGGTAGATTATGGCATGGACGAAAGCTGGGGTCCCAAACTCGACGGTACCCCCGTTCTCCACTGGTACAACCTCGACCCGGAATTCACCGCCGACTACCTCAACCCCCAACCCTGGGTGTATCCCAAACACGACGCCACCGACTTCTTCCGGACCGGCCTCGCCACCACCAACAACGTGTCTGTAAGCGGCGGCAACGACAAGCAGACTTTCCGCCTGTCGTACACCAACAAACTCGTGCGCGGCACCACGCCCAATTCCAAATTGCAGCGGAACACCGTCAACTTCTCCGGCTCCAACCGCTTCGGGAAATTCCTCGCAACCGGCAACTTCAACTTCGTGAAGAACCAAAGCACCGGCAGGCCCTGGACCGGCGCCACCAACCGTGGCATCATGCTCGAAGCCTTCCAGTGGGGACAGGTGCAGGTGGATTACGACAAGCTCCGCGAATACAAACGGGCAGACGGTACGCCCCGCGCCTGGAACCGCAACAGCTATGAGAACACCGCCGCAGGGCGCGCCACCAAATACATCGACAACCCCTTCTGGTCGGCCTACGAAAGCTACCTCGAAGAAAACCGCGACCGCTTCTACGGTAACATCGGGCTGAATTACGAAGTCAACTCCTGGCTGAACCTCAGTTCCAAAGTGAACGCCGACCTGTACGGTTACGATTACCAGGATCGCATCGCGGTGTATTCCCGCTCGCAGAGCAACTACATCGAATACAATAATAAATTCAGCGAATTCAACTACGAGTTCCTTGCCAATGCCAATAAACGCTGGAATGATATCTCGCTTGCAGCATACGCGGGCGGTAACATCATGAACCAGAAGCGTACGATTTCCAACGCGGCTACGCAGGGCGGATTGATCATCCCCCAGTACTACAACCTCAAGAATGCCAACAGCGTCCTCAACGAAACCAACCGCTACCAGAAGAGCATTTATTCGCTGTTCGGGAGCGTGTCGCTGGGGTATAAAAACCTGTTGTTCCTGGACGGTACGCTGCGAAACGACTGGAGCTCCACGCTGCCGCTCGACCGGAACTCTTTCGCTTATCCTTCCGTGTCGTCCAGCTTTATCGTGAGCGAACTGTTGAAAGACGCTACCTGGCTGGATTTGTTGAAAGTCAGGCTGAGCTGGGCGCAGGTAGGGAACGATACGGACCCTTACCAGCTGCAGCAGGTGTATGAATCGGTGCAGTCGTTCAACGGCAACCCCGGCGCCAAACTGCCTACGGTACTGGCCAACAGCCGCCTGAAACCCGAGATCACTTCCTCCTTTGAAGCGGGCGTAAGCTTCCGCATCCTCAAAAACAGGCTGGGGCTGGATGTAACGGGTTACAGCAACGACAGCCGCAACCAGATCATCAACATACCTACTTCCACCGCCTTCGGATATGACAGTAAATTCATCAACGCCGGTAAAATCAATAATACCGGCCTGGAAGTGACGCTGACGGCGGTGCCGGTTTCGACGAAGGATTTCAACTGGGACGTGAACCTCAACTGGTCCGCCAACCGCAATAAGGTGGTGGAACTGACGGAAGACGTTACCAGCTTCCCCATCAACGACGCCAACAGCCTCATTGCGCTCGTGGCGCGGGAAGGGCAGTCGTTCGGGCAGCTCATGGGGTATGATTTCGTGTATGATGATCAGGGTAATAAAGTAATCGGCGCCAACGGGGCATACCTGCGCACCGAGCAGCTGGTTCCGCTCGGCAGCGTGCTCCCGCGCTGGCAGTTCGGTATCGGCCAGCATTTCACCTACAAGCGTTTTGATGCCGGCTTCCTGGTAGACGGGCGCGTAGGCGGCAAGCTGTTCTCGCAAACGTATAGTGTGGGCATGACTACAGGCGTGCTGAAAGCGACGGCCGAAAATGGTATCCGTGAAAACGGCCTGGTCCTCGAAGGCGTGAATGGTACGGTGGTGTATAATCCCGATGGCACCTACACCGTATCCGGCACCAAGCCCAATACTACCCGAATCACGGCGTTGAACTGGGGCGCGGGGCACAGCAGCGGCCCTACTTCCCAGAGCATTTTCGACGCAACGTTCGTGAAACTGCGGGAAGTAACGGCGGGTTATACGATTCCTTTCCAAAACAAAACGGTGCAGCAACTGCGCGTATCCGCCTATGGCCGCAACCTGTGGAACATCTACCAGGCCAACCGCAGCGTGGAGCCTGAGATTACCAGCAGCGGCGGAAACATCCAGGGTATCGAAGGGGGCAATATCCCCGTGCCGGCCACTTTTGGCGTAAACGTACAGGTGAAATTCTGATAAACCGAAATGAACATGAAACAACTTACTTTTCTGAAATATACATTCGCAGCCATCGCCGGGCTTTTGCTGGCGGCCTGCAGCGACGATAAGTTCAGGGATATCAATACAGATCCCAATCGTCCGACCGACGTACCCACTACCACGCTTATTTCCAGCGGGCAGAAGCAACTGGTGGACGCACTCCGCGGCTCTGCGGCCAATTTCCGCGGCAGCATGTTGTTTGCGCAGTACTTTTCACAGAACCAGTACACCAACGAATCGCGGTACGATCTTACCCGTACCGGTTCCGATGCGATTTGGGACGGAACGTACAAAGCGTTGAATAACCTCGAACAGATTATCCGCCTGAACTCCGATCCGCTGACCAAAGACAGGGTAGCGGGCGCTGTGGGGCCGAACGAAAACCAGATCGCGATTGTGCGCATCCTGAAATCCTGGGCTTTCCTGTCGCTGACGGATGTTTTCGGTGATATCCCTTACAGTTCATACGGCAGCTCCGATCCGGACTTCCAGGCGTTGAAACTCAACCCGGAAATCCTCAAACCGAAATACGCTTCCCAGGAAAAGATTTATACAGATATCCTGAAAGAGCTGAAGGAAGCGGCGGCGCAGCTCACGGCCGTCAACACTTTCCAGGCTTACGATGGCATTTACAAGGGCAATACCGCATTATGGAAGAAGTTCGCCAATTCGCTCCGGTTGCGGGTGGCGGTGCGCATCCGCGCGAAGTTGCCGCAACTGGCCGATACCCATATCCAGGAAGCCATTGCAGGCGGGTTGATTACGACCAATGCCGAAAATGCTACCCTGAAATATGAGAACAAATCGCCCAATGAAGCGCCCCTGTTCCGTATCACGGTAACCGAGAACCGCCGCGATTTCTCCGTTTCGCATATTCTTATCAACGTTTTGAAGGGGGATGTGGGTCCTTTTACCGCGGCTGATCCCCGGTTGGCGGTGTATGCCCGTCCCAATAACCTGGGGCAATACCGTGGCCAGCCTTACGGGCTGCAACCTTCAGTGGCGAGCCTGTTGAAAGCGGAAGATATCAGTTTGCCGGGCACGGTGGTGAATGCGGCGGATTATGCGGAAGTGCTGATCGAGCTGGCGGAAGTGAATTTCCTGTTGAGTGAGGTTCGCGGCTGGACGCAGGCGGATTATGTAGCGGGGGTGCGTGCTTCCCTGGAGAAATGGGGGGTAGACGGCGCGGCGGCTACGGCTTACGTGAATGCGCTGCCTGCTGCCAACCGGGAGAATGTATTGTCGCAAAAATACCTGGCGCTCTATATGCAAGGGATCGAAGCCTGGTCGGAAGTTCGCCGCACAGGCGTGCCTGCCTGGCTGGTGAAACCGGGAGACGTGGTTTGGCCCGATCTGCCGAACCCGCTGCCGGGAGAAGATAAGTTTACCCCGTTTGTGGGGACTGGTATTCCCGCCCGGTTGTATTATCCCCAGAAGGAGCAGACGGTGAATGTGGAAAATTATCGCTCGGCGCTGGCCGCCCAGGGTGGCGATGTGCTGGCGACCAAAGTTTGGTGGAACAAATAAAACCAGCCATATATTTTTAAGATGGTGGAAAGGCATTTCGAAAGGGATGCCTTTCCTTTTTATATATTTATCAAATGGAGTTTATCCTGGCCGCCATTATTCGGTTTATTTTCAGATTTGTAACGATTAATTTGCCCGGAGGTACAATTCGTTGGCTGATTGGCGGCAGAAAGCGGCCCTGGAAGGCATATCTGTCTGAAGATGAATCGTTTGATAATTTCAGGGCGGTGTTTTTGTTTGTGCTGGCCCTGGCGTTGACGGGAGGGATCGTTTACTGGCTGTACATAAGTCTGATCTGATATAGTTGAGTTTATTAATGTTTATAGCATTGTAAATCCTCATACAAAGCCGGAATTACCTCTTTCTCTATTATTTTTCCCGATTGCGTAAATCAATTTCCCTTTTCGATAAGGTGTCGCCCTCGTCCTGTATGACCTTTGCGCCGGATTGAGACACCGGAGATGGCCCATTTGTACCCTGCAATAGGGCCTTTTTTGTCTGCGGTGTTTCTTTCCGACAATTTTTGTTTTTTAAACATACATGATGAAACATTTAATCTATACTTTATTGCTGTTGGTTGGCTTCGCCGGAATTGCGCAGGCGGAAGAACAGGCGCCGGGTAATATCGTGGGCGTTGTTTTAACAAACGACGGTCAGCCGGCTCCCACGGTTACGGTATTGCTCAAAAGCAAGAACCGTGGCGATGTGACCAACGAGAAAGGTGAATTCAACATCCGCCGGGTGCAGCCCGGAACATATACCCTGCAGGTTTCCCTCGTAGGTTTTGAAACTTCCGAGCAAACGGTGACCGTAGAGGCGAATCAGACCGCTACGGTTAACATCAACCTGCAACTGTCCAATACCCAGCTGAACGAGGTGATCGTAAAAGGGATCCAGCTGAAAGGGAAGCGGGAGAGCGACCAGATCGCCCGTTTGCCGATCAAAAACCTGGAGAATCCGCAGGTATATAATACCGTTGGCGCCGAGCTGTTGAAAGAACAGGTGGTGACCAACTTCGACGATGCGCTGCGCAACGCGCCCGGCGTAAACCGTTTGTGGACTTCTACCGGCCGTCCGAACGATGGCGCCGGTTACTTCTCCATGCGCGGTTTTGCGGTTCAGCCGACGATGATCAATGGCATCGCGGGTGTTTCCAATGGATCCATCGACCCGGCCAACATCGAGCACATCGAAACGATCAAAGGTCCTTCCGGAACTTTATTCGGCAGCAGCCTTATCAACTTCGGCGGATTGATCAACATCGTCACCAAAAAGCCTTATGAACATTTCGGTGGCGAGGTTTCCTATACCGGAGGTTCCTTCGGCCTTCACCGCGTAACGGCAGACATCAACACGCCGCTGAATGCGAATAAATCCATCCTGTTCCGTCTGAATGGCGCATACCATCATGAGAATTCCTTCCAGGATGCAGGATTCCGCAAATCGGTGTACGTGGCGCCCAGCCTCCGGTTTAATGTCAACAGCAGGCTGAGCATCGACCTGAACGCGGAAATCTATAATGGCAAGGCCACCAACCCGCTCATGGTATTCCTGAACAGGAGCCGCCAGCTGATTTACCGTACGCCCGAAGAAATGGGGATCGATTACAACCGATCCTTCACCAGCAACGATATTACTTACCGCACGCCTACGAGCAATTTCTATGGCCAGGCGCGGTACAAGCTGTCCGACAAATGGACTTCCCAGACCAACGTTTCCTACAGCCACCGCAAAAGCGACGGGCACTATCAATACGTAATGTTCCTGGACCAGGGTGCGATTAAACCGAACGATACACTGTTGAGCCGTTTCGTATATACGCAGAACTCCACCACGGAGGTGACCGGTATCCAGCAGAACTTCATCGGCGACTTCAAGATCGGTTCCATGCGCAACCGCGTGGTGTTCGGCCTCGACTTCCTCAGCCAGGTTTCCAAAGCGGATAACTCTCCCTACAACCGTTTTGACTCCGTTAGCTCAGTAAACGTGAACGATCCCCGTTACCACAGCCTGAGCCGCGAAGCAGTAGACGCAAGTCTGGCCAAACTGACGACCGGATTCACCCGCAATAAGCAAACGCAATACACCTACAGCGCTTATGTTTCCAACGTGCTGAACATTACCGATCAGCTGCTGGCCATGGCGAGCGTGCGCGTGGATTACTTTGAAGGCAAAGGCACGCTGGATTACATCGCCAACAAACGTTCCGGCAATTACACCCAACTGGCGGTATCGCCGAAATTCGGATTGGTATACCAGGTAGTGAAAGATCGCGTGAGCCTGTTCGCCAACTACATGAATGGTTTCAAGAACGTGGCGCCGGTGACGATGCCGCTGCCTGAACTCGACGGCAACTTCAAGCCGCAGCACGCGAACCAATATGAAGGCGGTGTGAAAATGAATGTGCTGGACAGCAAGCTCAATTTCACCCTCAGCTATTACGACCTGAAAGTGAGCAACCTGACGCTGCCCGCATCGATCGAGAAAGAAGGCGTTACCTATAATTATAGCGTGCAGGAGGGTACCCAGCGCAGCCGTGGTATCGAAGCCGACCTGAATGCTGCTCCCGTTGCCGGTTTGAACATCATCTTCGGATACGGTTACAACCACAGCAAGCTGGTGAAAGCGAATGCCTTTACGGTGAACCGCAGGCCGGTGAGCGCCGGTCCTGAGCACCTGGCGAACATCTGGGCCAGCTATACGCTCCAGGGCGGCGTGCTGAAAGGACTTGGTTTCGGAGCGGGCGGCAACTACGCCAGCGATAACGTGATCACAAACGATTCGCGTACGGGTATGTTTACATTGCCTTCCTATACGGTGTTCAACGCCTCTGCTTTCTACACCTGGAAAGCGTTCAGGCTCGCCCTGAAAGTGGACAATATCGCCGATAAAGAATACTTCGGCGGTTGGACGACCATCGAGAAACAAATGCCCCGCCGCGTATCCGGCAACCTGACTTACAGGTTCTAGGCTAAAAGATATATTGTGTAAACAAGGGCGCTTCGTAGTGGAGCGCCCTTGTTCATTCTGTTCATTTTTACAAAATGATGGTATATATACCGACGATGAAAATGAACGGGGCGTTTTGCGTTTTTGCGCTTCGCTGAAAAATTTTCGATTGTTTTTTTGGTTAGATTGTCCGCATAAAAAACCAAAACTATGTTTGCGGAAACCATTGAAGAACCTCAATTGAAACCGGGTCCTGCCGCGCGGAAGCGGAGGCTGACAAATTTGTTATCGCGGATCAAGATAGAGATGTTTGGAGTGGAGAGCCTGGACCCTGCCTTTGTAAAAGGAAAGGATGTGCGGGCGATGAACACGAGGTTGGTGGAGGAGTTGATCCGAAGGTTGTTGTCACAGCGGGATGCCCTGATCGATACGGTGTATCAACCTAAGCCCGGGCGGCTGGATTTTTATGTATTGCTAAAATCCGAAAGCTACGATTCGATGCTCAGCCTGTTTGGTTTTCTGATGGGTTATGATCGGCTAGACATAGCAGAGAGGTATCCTGTGAATTTCGAGTTTTTTACTCCTGCAGTAAAGCAAGAAATGGAGGAGTCCAATTGGTGTATTTTCTACAATCGGAATTATGGAACATCATATCAGGCAGGCAACGCATAATCTCAGGTTGCATCGCGTATTGAGTAATCATTGTCCAGACGAGTATTACGACTGGAAGGTTACCATATTGTTTTACGCCGCATTACACTGGATTAGAGCGTTGGCAAGGAAGCGGCGGATAGACATAGGTCATTCTCATTATGATATTGAGCGGAGTTGTAATCCTGCGTATCATGGTGTAATGCCTGTTTCTGTAAAAGCCTGGGAGGAATATGACTATTTAAGCAAAAGGAGTCGTGTTGCCAGGTATGGAGGAGTGGATGATATTATTACATTCTGGGAATTACACTTGAAGAATCATAGTTTAAGCCTGATTGGAATTCATTATCTACGAAAATACATGCAGGGGCGCGGAGTTGAAACTACAATGGCAGTCGAGGGATGTAGGGAATGAAATTTCTCTTGATGGAGATAAAGTCATATTGCCAGCCCATACCATAACGTGGGTGTCAGGCGGAGTGATAAAATGTATCAGGGTACAACAGGGGACTTGCTAATTTCTAAAGGTTAATATCTAAGAACTCTCCTTTTCAGTATAGCAACTAATAGCGTCGCTTACCCTGACAATTGTATTTTCATACATAGTGCTAACGGAAGATTACCAATTCTGTTTGTTTAGCCCGCATGTCCAGCCTTATCTACAGCGAAAGCCGCTCCAGTTCCGCTTCGCCAAAAGCAAGGAGGGAAGGGAGGTGCATATCCGCCAGTACAAACCGGGGTTCGGTGCGTTTGTGGGCTTCGGGGACTACGACTACTTTCATACGGGCGGCTTTGGCGGCGATCATGCCGGTGACGGAATCTTCGAAGGCCAGGCAGTTGAGTGGATGAGTGTTGAGCGCTTCTGCGCAGGCGAGGTATACTGCAGGGTGGGGTTTACCATATGCTTCAAATTCGGCGGAGGATACGGCGCCGAAATAGGAACGAATGTGCAGGTGATCCAGGACGGATTGGATGAGGCGCATGGGGGAGGACGAGGCCAGGCCGATATGATAATTGCGGGAACGGAAGAAGTCGAGGATGTATTCCAGTCCTTCCATGGCCTGACCCTGACGGAGGATTTTGGCGGTGACGCTTTCGATGATCTCGTCGGTCACTTGTTCGGGGCTTTTGGCGTCCCAGCCGAAGTAATTGTGCCAGTAGCTGACTACTTCGCGGGTGCGGAGACCGGTGGTGAGGTGGGTGAGCTCGGGAGACAGGGAAACGCCTACGGTGGAGAATACTTCCCGCATCGCGACGCCCCAGAGGGGTTCGGAGTCGATGAGGAGGCCGTCCATGTCAAAAATCGCCGTCTGGATCATTATAATGTAGCTTTTAGCGCCGCAAAGGTACGCGGTTTTGGGGAAAAATGAGGTGGAAATGGTGGTTGAGGTTGGGATTAGATGGAGTAATTAATTGAGAGTGAGATAGATGTGTTCTGCGGCGCAGGCTCATTCATGGCCAGGGAAAGCATTGGAGTAACGGTTTTGCCAGATTGGGGAGATTTCGGGTGGGGAGGGCCCAATACACCAATAAATAAAAGTTATGGGTCATAACCAGAGCCCTTTCGCCGCGGAAGCCGGTGTTGGGCGCAATCCCGCTGTGGAAGGGTGCGACGCAACGGTTGCCCGGCCAGAAATCCCCCTGCCGGTCCCCACCCATTAGAAAATTTCTAAAATCACCCCGTCTTTTTTATGAAAAAAAGTTTTGCGTTGTGAGGGTGGACCTATACCTTTGTATTACTCTACAAAATCTATAGGAATATGGGTTATGAAATAAGGAAGAAAGTAATGATGCACATGTGCAGATTCTGTTGGGAAAACCCGGCGGATTAGAGCGGAGCGCTTACATAGGAACATCTGTTTACAGAAATATACTACAGGAGCCTCCCATGCTAAGGAGGCTTTTGTGTTCTTACGGCCGCCCCACCCAATGTTATGAATACCATTTTATCACGAGCAACTCATTAATCATGCAAAGTTTCAGAACCGAACTGGAAAATCCGATCGTAGAAAAGGACATCATCGAACTGGAGCAGAAGATCAGACTCTACCGCGAAGGCAAAATGACGGACGAGAAATTCCGCTCCCTCCGCCTCGCCCGCGGCGTCTATGGCCAACGCCAGCAAGGCGTGCAAATGGTCCGCATCAAACTCCCGTACGGCAAAATGACCCTCCGGCAATGGAAACGCATCTCCGATATCTCCGACGAATTTTCCACCGGTAACCTGCACCTCACTACCCGCCAGGATATCCAGATACACTTCGTGTCGCTGGATCGTACCCCGGAACTGTGGGCCAAACTGGAACTCGACGACGTCACCATCCGCGAAGCCTGCGGTAACACCGTCCGCAACATCACCGCGTCCGACACCGCCGGCATCGATCCCAACGAACCCTTCGACGTTACGCCATACGCAGACGCCGCGTTCCGGTACTTCCTCCGCAACCCCATCTGCCAGGACATGGGCCGCAAGTTCAAAATGGCCTTTTCCTCCAGCCCGAAAGATACCGCCCTCACCTTCATCCACGACGTGGGAGCCATCCCCAAAGTGCGCGTGGTCGACGGTAAAGAAGTGCGCGGATTCAAAATAGTGGTAGGCGGCGGCCTCGGCGCCCAGCCCTACCTCGCCAAAACAACCTTCGAATTCCTCGAAACGGACCAGCTCATCCCCTACATCGAAAGCCTCCTGCGGGTGTTCGACCGCTACGGCGAAAGAACCTCCCGCCACAAGGCCCGCCTTAAATTCCTCATCCAGAAAATCGGGATCGAAGAATTCGAGCGCCTCGCCAAAGAGGAATACAAAGCTCTCAAATCCAAGACTTACCCGATCGACTTCGCAGCATACCCCGAACCGGAGCTCCCCGTGGCCAACCCCGCCCTGCCCGCGTTCACCATCCGCGACCCGAAAGCCTTCGAAGCCTGGAAACGAACCAACACCTTCGAACAAAAACAAAAAGGCTTCTTCGGCGCCTACATCCGTGTGCTCCTCGGCAATATCAGCTCTACCACCTCGCGCTCCCTTATCGAAAAACTGGCGCCCGTGGTGGGAGACGATGTCCGCGTAACTGTGAACCAGGGCCTGCTGCTCAAGTTCATCCGGCCCGAGCACCTGCCCTACGTTTTCAGCGTACTCGAAGAACACGACCTGCATAAAGCCGGGTTCGATTCCGTGGCCGACATTACCGCCTGCCCCGGCACCGACACCTGCAACCTCGCCATCTCCAGCTCCACCGGCATCGCCGTTGCACTGGAAGACGTTATCCGCGACGAATTCCCGGACCTCGTGTTCAACAACGATATCAAAATCAAGATCTCCGGTTGCATGAACTCCTGCGGCCAGCACGGTCTTGCCCACATCGGCTTCCACGGCTCCTCGCTCAAAAGCGGCGGCCGCGTGCTCCCCGCCCTCCAGGTGCTCCTGGGAGGAGGCGTTCTCAGCGACGGCGAAGGCCGCGTAGCCGACAAAGTATTGAAAGTGCCCAGCCGCAAAGGTCCTGACGTACTGCGCACGCTCCTGCACGACTACGAAGCCAATGCGCAGAAAGGCGAGCTGTTCAACGACTATTACGACCGCAACGGCGAAAAATACTTCTACGAACTGCTTAAACCCCTCACCGATCTCACCGCGCTGGGCGACGGCGACTTCGTGGACTGGGGCCAGGCAGAAACCTTTGCCACCGCCATCGGCGTGGGCGAGTGCGCCGGCGTGATGATCGACCTCATCGCCACCCTGCTCTTCGAAGCGGAAGAAAAACTGGACTGGGCTACGCAGGCTTTCGCCAACGGAGCCTGGGCCGACGGGATTTACCATTCCTACGCCTGCCTCATCCAGACGGCGAAAAGCATCCTGCTCGACGAAAACGTGAACTGCAATACGCAGCACGGCATCATGAACGACTTCGACAAGCATTTCGTGGAAACCGGCAAGTTCCCTGTGGAAGGGTCTTTCCGCGCCCTGGTGCTGCAAATCAACCAGCACGAGCCCACCGAAAGCTTCGCAAAACAATATTTACAACAGGCACAGGCGTTTTTCGACCGCGCGCAGCAATACAGAGCCGCCCGCCAGGCCGCAGCCGCCAATGCTTAACATCAACCACCATTCAAAAAAAAAACACGATCATGCAAACATTACATCCGAAAGTGACACTGGTAGGCGCCGGCCCC
>NZ_CALNBI010000218.1 GCF_937874145.1 uncultured Chitinophaga sp.
GGGCAAACAGGTGGCCGTCATCGAAACCCTGCACGACGGGATGGGCAGCTTCGAGCTGAAACCCGAAGCGGGGGAATCGTACAAAGCCGTCATCACCAACGCCGGCGGCGCGCAGAAATCCTTCGACCTCCCCGCCGCCAAACCTTCCGGCATCGCCCTGAAAGTGTATAACCGCGGATCCCGCATCTTCTACCTAACCGGCTTCAACGAACTGGATGCTTCGCAGAACGAAATGCTGCTCATCGCGCAAATGCACAACCAGGTGATTTACAAAGCCGACCTGAATGTAGGGGAAGGAAAGGTAAGCGGCCTCATCCCCGCCCAGAACCTGCCTTCCGGCATTATGCAGCTCACGGTCTTCGACCAGAAAGGCACCCCGCTCACGGAGCGCATCGTGTATGTAAAAGGCGTTACCGATTCGCTGGAGTTCTTCCTCGACCCGCAGGAACTGAACAAAGGTCCCCGCCAGCGCACCGAGCTGGTGCTGCAGGTGCCCGACTCCATGCGCGGCCGCATTTCCGCATCCGTTACGGACGCCGACCAGGTGGCCTTCGATCCCAACGCCAACAATATCGTCAGCCATACTTTCCTGACTTCCGACCTCCGGGGATATGTGCACAATCCGTATTACTATTTCCGCGATACCAGCGCGCAGGCCGCACAGGCGCTCGACCTGGTGATGATGACCAACGGATGGCGCCGTTTCAGCTGGCAGGAGATCCTGCAGGATAAATACCCTACGATCAAATACCCTTACGAACAGGGCGTGACCATCACCGGCAAGGCTATGACGCCTTCGCGCCAGCCCCTGCAGGCAGGGAATGTGAATTTCCTCATCAAGATCCCGCGCGACAGCACGCAGAGCTTCATGTTCGCCGAAGTAAAACCCGGCGGCACCTTCGCCCTGAACAACCTCATCTTCGGAGATACGGCCTGGCTGTATGTTTCGGGGCAGCGCGACAAGGGCAACCGCGAAGTGGTGGTGGAATTCGACCGTCACTTTTTCGATACGTACGCCGCGGTGAAAACGCCCATTCCTTTGTTACCGCCGCCGCCGATGGATAACCGCATCCTGAAAAATTACCTGGCCACGGTGATGGAAGGCAACAGCGTAAACCGTATGATCACCAACCGCACCATCCAGCTGAAAACGGTGGATGTAAACGCCCGCAAGCCTACTGCCGAGCAAACCACTTCGAGCCGGTACGCCAGCGGCATGTTCAGCAGCGACAACGGTTATACCTTCGACCTCACCAACGAAGTTCCCACGCAATTCAACGTATTCCAATACCTCCAGGCCCGCGTGCCCGGCCTGCAGATTACGGGAGATATCAACAATCCCTCGCTCAGCTGGCGCGGCGGCGCTCCCGGCGTGTTCCTCGACCAGATGCCGACCGATATCCAGCAGATCGCCAACATTCCCATGGCAGACGTAGCGCTGATCAAGGTGTTCCGTCCCCCGTTCATGGGCGGCTTCGGTGGCGCCAATGGCGCTATCGCCGTGTGGACGCGCAGAGGCGGCGACTCCCGCCCCGATCCCAACGCGAAATCGCTGGAATTGCTGAAGAAAGGCGGATACCGCATCATCAAAGAATTCTACAGCCCGGATTATTCCGTGAAAAAGGCCCAGCACGAACTTCCCGACAAGCGCCTGACGCTGTTCTGGAGCCCCAACCTGGTGGTGGATACCATCAGCCACACGGCCCGGATGATTTTCTACAACAACGACCAGACGAAGAACTTCCGCGTGGTAGTAGAGTCCATGGACCAATACGGCCGCGTGGGCAGGGTGGAGAAATATTTCTAATATCCGGTTCGAAAATGTAATCATGAGCCCCCGCCGTAGCGGGGGCTTTTTTTTATGCATTGCGGTGGAAATAAAAAAGCCTCCCGGGATGGGAGGCTCTTCTCTGTTCACGCAGAAAGGATCGCATTATGAAAAATCAGGTTAATCTTTCAGTTTGTTGAGATAGTAGCTCAGTTTATACAACAGCTCGTCCTGCAGCCCGGCGCGGAGCTTGGCTTCGTCTTCGGTGATGCCGAGGCGGCGGAGGCGCTGGTAATAAACATAGGAGCCGCCGATGAGTTCCAGGCATTCCTGGATCTTGGTTTTCACTTCGGCTTCCTTGGCTTTCTTTTCGAATTCCTTTTTGGACAGGATTTTATCTACGAAGTAGAACGGGTCCTTGTCTTCGGTCCACTTCCCGTTTTCCTGGTGCTGGGGTTTATATACTTCGAGGTATACGTTATCCAGTTTCAGCGGTTCCCCGAATTCGGCTTTGATGTCGATGACGAGGGGTTTGGCGCTGGCGGGATGGGTGAGGCGTTTTTTGATGGCGTTGCTGATCTGCACGCCGAGATCGCCGCTGGCCATGAGGAGCTGGTTGAGCTCGGAAAACTCGAGGCCGATGGTGATGCGGGTGTACCTGCTGCCGGATTTTTGTTTACCGAAGAGGCTGGGTGTGGTTTTATCGTCG
>NZ_CALNBI010000219.1 GCF_937874145.1 uncultured Chitinophaga sp.
GCGCGGCCGACATGCCCGATATCGATGTGCTCATCATCACCCACAACCACTACGACCATCTCGACAGCCGCACGCTGCACCAGCTCAGGCACAAGATCCGTTTGGTGTACACAGGGCTCGGCGTGAAACCCGACCTGGTGCGCTGCGGTATCCCGGCGGGCGTCATCACCGAAATGGACTGGGGGCAAAGTACGGAACTGCCCGAGGGGCTCCGGCTTACGGCGGCGCCGGCACGGCATTTTTCGGGGCGCGGGGTGAAGAGAAATGAGTCGCTGTGGTCCTCCTACGTACTGGCCTCTGCAACGGAAAAGATCTACATCGGCGGGGATTCGGGTTACGGCCCGCATTTCAAAGCCATCGGGGACGCGTTTGGCCCCTTCGACCTGGCGGTCCTCGAAACCGGGCAATACAACGAGCAATGGGCCGCCATCCACATGATGCCGGAAGAAGCGGTACGCGCCGCGGAAGACCTCCGCGCCAGGGCGCTCCTGCCCGTCCACTGGGGCAAATTCGCCCTTGCTTTCCATCCCTGGGACGAGCCCGTGAAACGTACCGCCGCCGAGGCCGCCAAAGCCGGCATGCCCCTGGCCACGCCCAGGATCGGGGAAACGTTTTACCTCCACCAGCCCCTCCCTTCACAGCATTGGTGGGAAGCCGTAAAACAGCCGTAGGCCGTACATCCCGCAACCAACACCGACGTATTTCTACGGAAAAACTCCCGTATTTGCTACCTGTTCAGCGGACATGCACTGGTGTACTTTTGAGGCGTTGTTTCACCTCAAAAAAAGCATTGAAATGTCCAACGAAAAGCAACCCCAAAAAGGCGGTCCCATCGCCGGAGAAAAACAAAGTCTTTCCAACCTGGCCACCGTGCGTACGCAGGTACTGCAGGACCGGACCGTTTTCAACATGCAGGCCGTGGGCCGCAATTACAAACTGGCGCAGGCCTATCAAAGCGTGCGCAACCTCCAGCTGATGGATCCCAACAAGATCCGCCTCAGCTCTTTCGCCGAATATGCGCAACTCAACAAAAACATCCTGGAGATGGCGCCGCTGATCGAGGAAAAGCCCCGGCCCGCCGCGCCCCAGCACGAAAGCTACCTGAACACTTATTCCTGGCTGCGCTTCTCGCGGGGCAAAGTGCTGGTGCTCGTGCATAAAGACGTGTATGCCGCCACCAAAGAGCGTACCGACCGCTACGTGCTCGACCTCGCCCGCGATGGCTACTGGGCCACGGTGCATGTCGTAAACGGCGGCAAGCCGGCCTTCATCCGCAATTACATCCGCAGCAAGAGCCCCGTGGGCGCCGTAATGGTAGGCGCCATCCCGGTGGCCTGGTTCGAGATGAGCAACGATTTCCATGGCGCCAGCACCGAGTTCCCCTGCGACCTTTTTTACATGGACACCAACGGCACCTGGACCGACACGGATGCCGACGGTAAGTACAACGCCGTTTCCGGCGACGTTACGCCCGAGATCTGGATCGGCCGCATGTGGACGCCCACATCCGGCGGCAACGATGTGGCGCTGCTGAACAATTACTTCGACCGCAACCACCTTTTCCGCACCGGCAACCTCGGCCATAGCCGGAGCGCGCTGGTGTATGTGGAAGACGACTGGACCAGCTTCGATGACTGCGAAATGGACCTGATGACCCCCTCTTCCTTCATTACCAAATACACCAACCCCAACATCACCGATGCGGATTTGTACAAAACGGAGGTGAACAAGATGCGCTCCTTCGTGCAGCTGTGCTCCCATTCGTCGCCGCACGTACATTCTTTCCACATCCCTTCCAGCGGCACCACCGAGTGGATCGACCGCGCCTATTTCCGCGACGAGCGCGCGCCGAACGCGCATTTCTACAACCTGTTCTGCTGCAGTACGGCACGTTTCACGCAGAACGACTACCTGGGCGGCTGGTATATTTTCGACAAAGCCGGCGGGGAAACCAATTACGGCCTCACGGCGGTAGGCAGCACCAAAACCGGCTCGATGCTCTTCTTTGCTGATTTCTACGATCCCATCGGCAAGGGCAAATGCATCGGCGACGCGATGGTGGACTGGTGGAAGGCGCGCGGCACCGATCACGACCTCGGCGAGCGGCAGTGGTTCTACGGCATGAGCATCCTCGGCGACCCCACGCTGACCTGGTGGAAAGGCGCGGTGCCCCGTGCGCTGGAGCCGGCGGATGCCAGCGTGTTCAACCACTATCCCCGGACGATGACGTTCAAATGGCTGCCGGTGAATATTCCTGGTGCTACGTACAGCATCGAGATCGACGCTTACGGCGCGGTGAACGCCGGGCAATGGGCGGCGCAGAGCTTCCGGAATTTCGCGGTATACCATGGCATTACGGGCACGAGCTTCAACTACAATTTCGTGGGCGCCCAACCAGGCCGCTGGCGCGTTCGGGCCAAGATCGGCGACCGTTACTGCGCGTGGAGCTGCTGGTGCTATTTCCGGTTTACGATATAGCGTGAGGCAACCCGCAACGAAAAAGAACAGCCGCCAGTGGATCGTACCATGGGCGGCTGTTCCTGCTTTCAAGAACCAAAAGGCGCGCGGATTGTTTTAGATAGGACAAAACGATGTGTATGCTTACAAAATGGCCCGTTCTGGATTATGATTCCTGGAAAGAAACACTGGCGACCGTCCACCGCTGGACGCAGGTGATCGGCAAGATCCGTTTGCGGAAGATGCCCTGGCTCAATCATTCCTGGCATGTGACGCTTTCGGTGAGCCCCACGGGCTTGTCGACCGGCAGCATGCCATATGACCGGGGGCTTTTCCAGGTGGATTTCGCTTTCGTGCATCACCGGTTGCGGATCGCGACGAGCGAGGGGCGGCAGGAGTCGCTCGAGTTGCGGCCGATGGCGGTCGCGGATTTCTATCATGCGGTGTTTGAAAAGTTGAAGCAGCTGGAGGTGGATGTTGAGATTTTCACCATGCCGAGCGAGCTGGAAAACGCGGTGCCGTTTGAGCTGGATTACGACAACCGTTCGTACGACGCCTATAAGATGGAGGATTGCTGGCGGGCGATGGTGAATATCCATATTGTGTTTACGCGGTTCCGGGCGCGGTTTACGGGGAAGGTGAGCCCTGTCCACTTTTTCTGGGGCGCGTTCGACCTGGCGGTGACACGCTTTTCCGGCCGTGATGCTCCTTTGCACACGGGCACGGCGCCCAACCTGCCCGCCCGCGTGATGCAGGAAGCATATTCGAAGGAAGTGAGCTCCTGCGGCTTCTGGCCCGGCAGCGAATACTTTCCGCAGGCCGCGTTTTACAGTTATGCGTATCCCGGGCCCGAGGGGTTCGCGGATCAGCCGGTAAAGCCGGAGGGTGCGTACTGGAGCAAAGAGCTGGGAGAATTCTTGTTACCTTATGCAGTAGTGCAGCAATCATCCAACCCCGAAAAAACTTTGCTCGCATTCCTGCAATCCACCTACGAAGCCGCGGCGAACACGGCAAATTGGGACCGCGCATCCCTTGAATGCGACCTCACGGATTTCGAGAATGATTACGGGTGTTTTCGTGCGGGATAATTTTTTTTGATGAAGATTTGGAAAGTTCGGGGAATGATTTACCTTTGCCATCCCGAACACAAAACCAGGGATGCCCAGATGGCGAAATTGGTAGACGCACTGTGTTCAGGTCGCAGCGCCGGCAACGGTGTGCTGGTTCGAATCCAGTTCTGGGCAC
>NZ_CALNBI010000220.1 GCF_937874145.1 uncultured Chitinophaga sp.
ATGAACTCATCCAGGTTGAACTGTACGGCTTGCTTATCAGTCGCGGGCTCCTGCGGACCGGGGATGTCTCCTTCCTGCGCGCAGGAAAACAGCATCACAGCCAGCAGCGCGAATAATGAATCCTTCATTTGAAAAGTGGGATTGAAAGTGTGAATGTTGCGGGTTATAATACTAAGATTGTTTGTAACGTGATGTGCGTCACATAGGCATGGGATTTAGTGGAAAATGAACAGGCGAAAATACTGCTTTTCTTCAAATAATAAAATTTCTGCAAGTTTTGACCCGCTCTTCCTGCCCCGTCAATTTTCCCCTAAATTATTTTTTTGTTTACAAAAGAAACCTATATTTGTAGACATCGTTATGAATACGTGTACGTACCCGGAATTTAGCCAAGAGGGGTAGATGTCCGGGAGATTACCATTCAGCCAGCATTTTTAAACATACCGTCATGAGAAACTCCGCTGCGGGCGGACAGGGGTTGCTTTGCCCTTTTCCCAACACAGCGGTCCGGAACCAGCTTAACAACCGCGCCCCTGCGCGGAGGCTTATTTCTTAACCGTCATTTTATTAACCAAAGCATCATGAAAGGAAGACACCTTTACCTCTTTGGGTTACTCGTTGCACTCGCCGGCCTCTTTTCGACCCGGCCCGCAACCGCCCAGGATGCCCGCGAAATCAAAGGGACCGTGGTTGACAGCATCGGACAAACGCCGCTACCCGGCGTAACGATCTTCGTGAAAGGCACCAGCACCGGCGCCGCCCCCTCGCCCACCGGGGAGTTCACCATCCGCGCGGTAGACAATGCCATTCTCGTCGTTTCCTACATCGGGTACGACAAAATCGAAGTACCTGTAGGCGGGCGAACCAACATCCGCATCCAGCTCTCCCAGAGCAAAACCATGCTCAATGAAACCGTCGTGATCGGCTACGGCACCATGAAAAAGAGCTCCGTAACCGCCTCGGTAACCAAAGTCGAGAATACCATCCTCGACCAGGTGCCCGCAGGCCGCCCGGAAGCCGCCCTCGTTGGCCGCCTCGCAGGTGTTAACATCTCGCAAAACCGCAGCCAGCCCGGCCAGGCGCCCACCATCCGCATCCGTGGCGCCAGCTCTATCGACGCCGGCAATGAACCGCTCGTTGTGATCGACGGTGTGCCCGGCGGCAACCTCGGCATGATCAACATGAACGATGTGCAGTCCATCGAAGTGCTGAAAGACGCATCCTCCGCCGCCATCTACGGCTCCCGCGCTGCAGGAGGCGTTATTATCGTTACCATGAAGAAAGGCTCCGCAGGCAAAACGCGCTTCAATTTCAACGGCTTCGCCGGTGTGGCCAAAGCCCGCCTGCACGACGATTGGATCACCGGCCAGGAGTACTACGACTACGCCGTGAAATTCCAAAACCGCGAATGGTACTGGGATAATCCCAACAATGACCTGTCCATACCTGTTTGGGGCGACGCCCGCCGCCCCGGCACCCGCCAGGTGAACCCCGTTATCAACAACGGCGCCAACGTGATCTGGCAGGACGAAGTGATGCAGACCGCCCCCATGCAGAGCTACAACATCTCTGCCAGTGGCGGTACCGAAAAAATGACTTACTACGTTTCCGGTACGTATAAAGATGAAGCCGGAACGCTCAAAAATACCTGGTTCAAAAGCTACGGTGTACGTGCGAACGTTGACGTGAAAGCTTCCAAAGCCGTGACGATCGGGTTCATGCTGAACCCCTCGTACAGCAAGCGCCGCATGTCCGACCGTGTGGTGAGCGACTATGCGAAAATCCCCAGCTTCGTAGAGCGCCAGCGTGCAGATGGCACCTATCCCCGCCCGCGGGATTACTGGGGCGCCGTGGTGTCCGGGCAAACGAGCCCGATGGCCATCATCGACGGTACGTATAGCTACGGCTCCACATTCTCCAATGTGGGTGAAGGTTACCTGAAAGTAGACCTCGCGAAAGGCTTGTCGTTCCGCTCTTCCGTAGGTTCCACCATCTCGTACAACAACACCGACTTCTTCCAGAAAAGCAATGCGCTTTCTACCTTCGTGAACAACGGCTACGAGCTTACTTCGTCCAACATCAACATGGTGAACGAAAACGTGCTGAGCTATAATACCGAGTTCCGCGGCGGTCATGAATTGTCTGCCATCGCGGGTGCTTCGTACCAGAAGAGCCGCACGAAAGCTTCGAATATGTATGCGATCGCGAATTCGTACAACAACGAATACATCCATACGCTGAACAACGCCCAGATCGATCCGGCGCGTTCCAATACGCTGAACTCCGCCTGGGGACTGGTTTCGTACTTCAGCCGCGTACACTACGGCTTTAAAGAAAAATACCTCGTTTCCGCCTCAATCCGTACAGACGGCAGCTCCCGCTTCGGGCCAAACAACAAATGGGGTTACTTCCCCTCGGCATCCGTGGCCTGGCGCGTGAAGCAGGAAGATTTCATGAAAGACATCAGCGCCATCAGCGACCTGAAAATCCGCGCCAGCTATGGCGTTACCGGTAACTTCAATATCGGCGACTTCCAGTACCTCGGCCAGATCAAAGATGCGATCTATTCTCCCAACGGCACCGTGATCAAAGGCCTCGCGCAGGACAACTTCGAGAACAACAGCCTGGGCTGGGAAAAAACGAAAGGCTATGATTTCGGTATCGAGATCGGACTGTTGAAAAACCGCATCCAGATCGTAGCGGATTATTACGACAAACGTACCTACGACCTGCTCTATGCAGTTTCCGTACCTGGCACCACCGGCTTTGCGAGCGCCCTCACCAACGTAGGCGACGTGAGCAATAAGGGTTTCGAGATCGAACTGACTACCCGCAATATCATCCAGCCGAACTTCAGCTGGCAGACTTCCTTCAACGTGGCGATGAACAAGAACCGCGTGGAAGACCTGGGCGGCGTGCAGGAACGTATCTCTACCGATAACACCAGCGGCATGGCATGGATCCTGCGAGTAGGAGAGCCGATGTTCTCTTATTATGGTTACCGCTCCATCGGTGTGTATAAAGACCAGGCTTCCCTGGCCAATTCTCCGCAGCTGCCTGGTACGAAGCCCGGTATGCCGATTTATGAAGACAGGAATGGAGACGGTTCACTGACACCGGCCGACAAGCAGATCCTCGGCAACTTCCAGCCCAAGGCGATACTCGGTATGGTGAACAACTTCACGTATAAAAACTTCGACCTGAGCATTGCCATGCAGGCTTCGCTGGGTGCGAAAATGTTCACTTACGAGAACCAGTTCTACCAGGGTGCGCTCCTTGGAGCCATGCGCCGCTCGCTGGTAGAAGACCAATGGTGGTCTGCATCTGAGCCCGGCAATGGCAGAATGCCCGCCGCTTCGCTCACCACGCTTACCCGCCAGGGCAGTTCGGATATCTATGTGGAAGATGCCAGCTTCCTGGCTGTCCGCAACATCAACCTGGGATACACCCTGCCCGATGCGGCATTTAAACGCCTTGGCATCAATTCTTTCCGCGCATACCTCACCGCAGGCAATCCTTTCATGTTCACCAAGAAAGGTTTCCATGGATATAACCCGGAAGGTACCACCGCCGGTGAAATCAGCGGCGTGAACAGCAGGCCCGGATACAATGCAGGATCGGAACCCATCAACCGCGTGTACGCCGTTGGTTTCAACTTTAACTTCTAATCGACATCAGCATGAAAAGAATATTCTTCTCCCTGCAGGCGCTTGTCATTTTACTCGGCGCAGCCGGATGCCACGACAGCCTGCTGAACATGCAACCGGAATCCATACTGACCAACGACCAGTTCTTCCAGACTTCGTCCGACATGAACCGGGCGGTAATAGGCATATACAACGCACTGCAAACCCGCAGGATGACGGACTATATCGTCATGGAAGCGCCGTCCGACAATATTTACATGGCCGGCATCACGCCGGTGCTGGGTGCTCCTGATATCGACGGGCTTACCGTGAGCCCCGATAATCCCCAGCTGGATATCTTCTGGCTGGCCAACTACAAAGGTATCTTCCGCGCCAACCAGGTGCTGAAGTTTATCGACAGGCCGGTGGATTATGCCGGTACTGCGAAAGACCAGTATATCGGTGAAGCGAAGTTTCTCCGGGCGCAGTTTTACTTCGACCTGGTGCGCACCTTTGGTGGCGTGCCGGTGGTAACGACGGCCCTGAGCATCGAAGAAGCCCGCGGCCAGCGCAGGAATTCGGTGGATGAGGTATATGCCCTGATCATCGACGACCTGAAAGATGCTGTCGCCAAGCTGCCTGCTCCCGGCGCCATGCAAAAGGGACGTACCAGCAAAGGTGCGGCAACTGCATTGCTCGGGAAAGTGTATCTCTACCGGAAGGATTATCCCAACGCGAAAGATATGCTGGGCAAAGCCGTGACCGATTTTGGTTACGACCTTACGCCCGAGTTCTCCACGCTCTGGAACTCGGCTACGGAAGACAACAGCGAGATCGTGTTTGCCATGAAATACGTGGAAAGCCTCAACAGCCAGACGTATTCCAGCGCATTCATTCCCAACGGCGGGGTGTTTGGCCTGGTGGATCGCGGTACGGAGAAAATCCTGCCCTCCTGGAGCCTGAACAAACTATTCGTTGCGGGAGATAAGCGCAAAGCCAATACCATCAACGATACCCTGATCACGCCGACTACGCCGGGCACAAAAACTTTCTACCCTTATGGTGTGAAGTTCGCGGCCAAACATCTGCTGGACAATTCCGGACAGGATATCCCGATGATGCGATTTGCCGACGTGCTGCTGCTGCAGGCCGAGGCACTGTATAATTCCAACGATAAGGCCGGCGCCCTCATTGCGCTGAACCGCGTGCGCCAACGCGCATTCGGCGACGCCAGTCATAATTATACCGCTGCCGATATAGCTGCGCCCAACGACTTCCTCGATAAGCTCCTGCTGGAACGCCAGCTGGAACTGGCTTTCGAAGGAGAGCGCTGGTTCGACCTGGTGCGCACAGGTAAATTCCTGACCGTCATGACCAAAGAAGAGCGCCTGTATGTGCCTGCCAACAATGCCGCGCAGACGGTGACGCTCGCACCGCAGGATTACATGGCCGTTTTCCCCATTCCGCAGCCGCAGATCGATCAGTACGCGGCGGGTGTGCTGGAACAGAACGACGGTTATAACAAATAATAACAGACAGGATGATGAAACGCTCCAGCTCCGCACGGGACCAGAAGAATGCGACATGGAAATGTCGTGCGGAAGGGGGCATTGGCTCCTGCATCACCGCAGGAGATGGAAAGAGAACATATAGCATGGCTTTGCCAAAAGCCGTGGAAGCAACAACAACGACCGAAGGCCGGGAGGGTATCCTCCCGGCGGGTCGTTATCCTGTTACAGGAGCATCAACAATTACCAGCCACGTTTATAACATTATTCCGGCCGGGCGGCAGTGCCTGGCCCGGGGGGCCTCTGCCGCGATAAGGGGGGAGGCCAGGTTTCCGTTGGAAGGCAGCGCGGTGTCCGGCGCGCGCACCGGACATTTGCAGGACATTAACGCCCTGCGCAACGTGCTGGCCCCGCATAAAGGCCGGTGGAGCGCCTTTTTGGAAGATGCCGCCGGAACAATGATCCGCAAAAGTCTTTTTTTGAATATAACCGTTACAAGTTTATGAATGCATGGCCCAAATCATCCGCATTATTACAGGAGAATGAAAAATGGATTCCCGGCGGCGTTGTATCGCTGAACCGCAAATCCGAACCTAACATCTGCTTCGTCAAAGGAAAAGGCAGCCGTGTCTGGGACCTGGAAGGCAACGAGTACATCGATTACCAGGCGGGCTTTGCAGCCGCGTTCCTCGGCCACAACGACGCCGACGTGAACCGCGCCGTGGAATCCGTTCTCCATGCCGACTCGCTCCTTATGAGCGCAGGCCCCACCAACCTGGAAGGCATCTTCGCCGAGTTGTTCGTGAAGCATGTGCCCACGGCCGACAGCATCCAGATCACCACCACCGGCTCCGAAGCCACCTACCACGCGATCCGCATCGCCCGCGCCGTTACCGGCCGCGATCATGTGATCGTAATGCAAGGAGGCTACAACGGCTGGCACAACGATGTTGCCTGCAACGTGATCAGCCCCCTGGCAGACATCGGTCCCCGCGTGAGCCCGGGCGAATACCCGATCGACCCCTTGTCGGCCGGTATCCCCGCCAGCCACCAGGCCCTCGTGCATGTGGTCAACTACAACGACATCGATTCCATCAAATACGTGCTGAAGCGCTACCCTGTAGCCTGCGTGATCATGGAGCCCATCCTGCAGAACGTAGGCATCCTCAAACCGCAGGAAGGGTATCTCCAGGAACTGCGCAAGCTCGCCGACGCGGAGGGTTTCCTCCTCATTTTCGACGAAGTGAAAACCGGTTTCCGCCACGCACTCGGCGGGTACCAGTCCATTTGCGGCGTAACACCCGACCTCAGCTCCTTCGGCAAGGCCGTTGCCAACGGTTACCCCATGGGCGTGATCGCGGGTAAAAAGCAATACATGGATTACTTCATCCATCCCGAAAAGAAGCAGAGAGTACTCATCGCCGGCACTTACAATGCGCACCCGCTGACCACCGCCGCGGCCATCGCCACGGTGGAAAAGCTCGCCGATCCCAAAGCCGGCGTATACGGCCACGTGGAAAGGCTGGGCGCAACGCTCGAAAAAGGGCTGAACGAAATCTTCGCCAAAAAAGGCCGCCCCTTCCACGTAGCACGGCAGGGTTCGGCATATTGCGTATATTTCATGGACCATGTTCCCGTGGATTTTCATGATATTGCCATCCATCACGACTTCGCATTCGACAAGACGTACCGGGAAAAGCTCATCACCGAGGGGATCTTCAACTTCCCCACGCCCATCAAACAGGGCAGCATTTCCTACGCGCACACGGATGCGGACATCGCTGAAACATTGGAAAAAACTCAAAAAATCGTTGCGGCCATATGAAGATAACGGCAATTGAAACGCAGGTATGCCATGCGCGGATGCGCAACTGGATATTCGTGAAAGTGATCACCGACCAGCCCGGCCTGTACGGATGGGGTGAAGCCACCCTGGAATGGCATACCCGTTCCGTGGTGGGCGCCATTGAAGATATTTCGCAATTGCTGATCGGGGAAGACCCCCGCCGCATCGAATACCTCTGGCAGATGATGTACCGCCAGCACTTCTGGCATGGCAACGGCATCGTGCGCGGCACGGCCATTTCCGGCATAGACCTGGCCCTTTGGGACATCCTTGGCAAAATCCACAACGTACCCTGCCACGAGCTCTGGGGCGGCCGCGTTAGGGATTATATCCGCCTGTACTGCCACCTCGGCGGCGGTAAGATGGAAGATTTCTACGAAACCCGGGCCGACGATGCCAACCGTTTCGGCGAGCTGGCGCAGCAAGCCGTGGAAGAAGGCTTCACCGCCTTCAAATCCATGGCCGTTCCCGAAACCATGCCCCTCGAAGGCCTCCGCCCGATCCGGTATGCCGAAGCCTGTGTAAAAGCCATGCGCGACGCCGTAGGCGAGGATATCGACATCATGGTGGATTGCCATGCGCGCCCCAGCCCGCTGATGGGCATGCAGTTCGCCAAGGCGCTGGAGCCCTATGGCCTGTACTTCTTCGAAGAGCCCTGCTGGCCCGAAGCCATGGACGGCATCGCAGCCATCCAGGCAGCCGTGAGCACGCCCATCGCCAGCGGTGAGCGGCTGGTGGGCGTTGCCGCCTTCAAGGACATGCTGGAGAAACGCGCCGTTAGCGTGCTGCAGCCCGATATCACCCATTGCGGCGGCCTCAGCGAAGTACGCCGCATCGCCGCCCTGGCGGATGCTTACCGCGTAGCCCTGGCGCCCCACAACCCGCAGGGGCCTGTGAGCACGGCGGCTTCCATCGAACTCGGATTTGCAACGCCCTCTTACGCCATCTGCGAAAGCGTGCACAGCGATGTGCCCTGGCGCCAGGAAGTAGTGAGCGAAGGTTTCGTAGTGGAGAAAAAAGGACGCATCGTGAAGCCGAACAACCGGCCCGGCCTTGGCATCGAAATCAATGAAGACGTGGTGAAGAAACATCCCTTCCAGCAGGAAGTGCTGCAACGTTCCTTCTACGCCGACGGCGCCGTGGGCGACTGGTAAACCAAATTTCTTTAAATCATTCATATGTTCAACGGTACAACACTCGCAGTCAGCGGTGGTTTGGGAGATATAGGGAGCGCCGTGGCGAAGGCTTTCGCCGCGTTAGGCGCGAACATCGCCATAGGCGACGTATTGCCGGAGGACAGGGCCGCGCCTTTGCTCCTGGAGATCGAGAGCAGGGGCGTGGCTGCTCATTACACACAGGTAGACGTTACAGACGCCAGGGCGGTAGACAACTGGATAGCAACTGCCGATGCCCGCCTGGGGCCCGTGCGGATGGTGGTGGCCAATGCGGCAACCGTAACCATCGCCGGGTTGTTTGATGTAACGGCCGACCAGTGGTCGCGCGAGATAGACATCAACCTGAACGGCGCCTTTTACCTTACGCGCGCCGCAGCGCGCCGGCTGGTGGAGAAAAAACTCACCGGCAGCATCGTATTCGTAGGCAGCTGGGCGGCGGAAGCCGTGCATCCCGGTATCCCGGCTTATGCGGTGTCGAAGGCGGGCATGCGGATGCTGTGCAAAAGCATGGCGCTGGAACTGGCCCCCCATGGCATTATGGTCAACGAAATCGCGCCGGGCTATGTAGACGCCGGCGTGAGCCGCCAGGTGTGGGAGAAATCCCCCGAGCAGCGGGAAGCCGCGGCGCGTAAAACGCCCGTCGGCAAACTGATCACACCCGCCGAGATCGCGCGGGAGATCGTCAAACTCTGCGATCCGCAAAACCGCCACATCACCGGCTCCACGCTGCTGATGGACGGCGGCCTCAACTTATTACGCTAAAAGAATCGCTGGAATGCACCGATCCGCCATACCTCCATTCCGCCCTGCCGCATTCGCCGGCAGGATAGGGGTGGCGCAAAGAGATATCACACCGCCCGCCGGCATCTTCGCACGCAACTGGGGAGCGGCCCGGCACGACGTGGCATCCGGCATCCACCGGCCGCTCATGCTCGTGTGCGCCACTTTCGCTACAAACGCTTCCGCCGAACCGCTCGTGCTTATCGGCGCGGACCTCGGCTGGTGGAAGAGCGCGCAGGACGAAAGGAACCTTCGCGAAGGCATCCTCAAAGCCCTCGGCCTCGATGCATCGCGGCTTATGTTCTGCCTGTCGCACACCCACGCCGGCCCCGGCACTTTCAGTGAAGACGCCGTAAAGCCCGGCGGCGAACACATCCTTCCTTTCCTGCAGAAAGTCCAGGACATGGCCATCGATGCGGCAACAGAAGCCCTGGCTTCCGCCGTTCCCGCCACGCTCAGCTGGCAATACGGCCACTGCAGCCTGGCCGTGAACCGCGACCTGCCCGAACCGGGGGGGCAACGTTACCTGGTGGGCATGAACCCCGCCGAAAAGGCTGACGATACCCTGCTCACCGGGCGCATCACCACCGCGGAAGGCGCCGTGATGGGGACGATCGTCAATTATGCCTGCCATCCCACCACGCTGGCCTGGGACAACGAACTGATTTCGCCTGATTACATAGGCGCCATGCGGGAAACAGTGGAACACGCCACCGGGGCGCCCTGCCTCTTCCTGCAGGGTGCTTCCGGGGAGCTGTCGCCCGGCGAACAATACAGCGGCGATACCGCCCTGGCCGACCGCTATGGCCGCCAGCTTGGCCTTGCCGTGCTTTCCTCGCTCAACGGCATGTTGCCCGCGGGGAAAGAACTGGTGTTTGAAGGAGCGGTAGAATCCGGCGCCCCACTAGGGGTCTGGCGCGAAGGGGATTTTTCGCCTTCCACCGATCTCAAGGCCGAAATGAAAGTGATCTCCATGCCGCTGAAAGACCTGCCCACCCTCGCCGAAATCGAGGCGCAATGGGCGGCCTGCGACGACCATGTGCGCAAGGAACGCCTCTGGCGGCAACGGGGCATCCGCAAATCCCTGGGCGACGGCACCCATGCCGATATGCCTTTATGGGTCTGGAAACTGGGCGGCGCTTTCCTGGCCGGCCAGCCCAACGAAGCCTATTCCAACTTTCAGACAGATCTGCGCCAGGCATTGGCGCCCGCAGCCGTAGCGGTGATCAACATCGTAAACGGGTACGCGGGATACCTGCCGCCTGCCGGTCATTACCAGCGCGACAGCTACGCCGTATGGCAAACGCCCTTCGCCGCAGGCGGCCTTGAGCTGCTGACGCGCACGGCGCTGGATATTTCCCATCAACTGAACCGACCTGCATGAATCTCCAATTGACAGCGCTCGACGCCGCTATTTTCGGCGTGTATATCCTCGGCGTCATTGCCCTGGGTGTGTACGCCTCCCGTCAAAACAAAAAGACGCGCCGGGATTACTTCCTGGCAGGCGATAAAATGTCGTGGTGGATGATCGGGGGCAGCATCATCGCCGCCAACATCAGCAGCCATCACCTGGTAGGCGCCATGGGCGCGGCGTATAACCGCGGCTTCGTGGCCATCGCCATGGAATGGGGCGCCATCCTGCTCGGGTTCAACGCCCTGCTGTGGATTTTCCTTCCCTTTTACATCCGGAATGGATTTTATACCGTACCCGAATTCCTCGAAAGGCGCTTCAGCGGCGCGGCGCGCACTACTTACGCGGGCCTCATCCTGCTGACGTATATTTTCGTTGAGATCAGCGCCGTGTTGTACCTCGGGGCCGTATCGCTGAATACGCTGTTCGGTTTCGATATCATGGTCTGCGTATTGATCCTGTCGGTGTTGACGGGTATTTACACCATCCTCGGCGGCCTTCGCGCCGTAATATGGACCGAAATGCTGCAACTGGGCGTGCTGGTGCTGGGAGGCATCATCCTTACTTTCGCCACCGTTTCCAAAGCCGGCGGTATTTCCGCGGTGCTGGAAACTTCGAAAGACTGGGACCTTATTCTTCCCGCCAGCGATCCCGACTTCCCCTGGACCATGTACCTGGGCGGGCTCGTCTG
>NZ_CALNBI010000221.1 GCF_937874145.1 uncultured Chitinophaga sp.
ACTCCCCCAGGACAGGAATGTAGCAAGGGTAGGCGGTTGAAGCGGTGCGATATAAGTAACTTGCCACTTTTTTTTCCCCTCAGGCAAGCATCCGCACCATTTTATTCTCCTTTTATTTTCCGAAATTAGTTTGTTGTTTTGCAGATCGCAAAAACTGAAATACTAAATCTTTCTTTATGAAATTCTTTATTGATACAGCTAACCTGGCGCAGATCCAGGAGGCGAACGACCTGGGCATCCTGGACGGTGTAACCACGAACCCCTCCCTCATGGCCAAGGAAGGTATCAAAGGCGAAGCAGCCATCCTGAAACATTATGAATCCATCTGTGAAATGGTGGACGGCGACGTGAGCGCCGAAGTGCTGTCGACCGACTTCGCCAGCATCATCGAAGAAGGCAAGAAACTCGCTGCCATTCATCCGAATATCGTGGTGAAAGTACCGATGATCAAAGACGGCGTGAAAGCCATCAAGTGGTTCACCGACAACGGCATCCGTACCAACTGCACACTCGTTTTCTCCGCCGGGCAGGCCATCCTCGCCGCCAAAGCCGGCGCTTCTTACGTATCGCCCTTCATCGGCCGTATCGACGACAGCAGCTGGGATGGTATCGAGCTCATCGCCCAGATCGCCCAGATCTACAGCATCCAGGGCTTCAAAACCGAAGTACTTGCCGCTTCCATCCGCAACGCCCTTCACATCGTGAAATGCGCGGAAAATGGCGCCGACGTGTGCACCTGCCCGCTCGACTCCATCCTCGGCCTCCTGAAACATCCCCTGACCGACATCGGCCTGGCCAAGTTCCTGGAAGACGCGAAGAAAATGTAATCTTCCTCCCATCTTATTATAAGGCCGCCCCGGTTTATGCCGGGCCGGCCTTTTTTATTACCGGCTGAAATTTTTTTTACTTTTAAAATATTCCTAGTATCTTACTACCTCGTAAAGCTAGGTACCACGTTAGACAATACATTTCATCATATTAAACAAATAGCCAGAACAGTTTCGCATGGAAGCAAAATTCATCATGGCCCTGGACCAGGGAACCACCAGTTCCCGGGCAATCCTCTTCGACCGCGGGGGAAACATCGTTGCAGTTGCGCAGAAGGAATTCAAACAGATTTATCCCCAGCCGGGATGGGTGGAGCATGATCCGAACGAGATCTGGTCTACCCAGGCCGGCGTTGCCGCCGAAGTGATTGTGAAAGCCGGCGCCAGCGGCGACCAGATCGCGGCGATGGGCATCACCAACCAGCGGGAAACCACCATCGTATGGGACCGGAAGACCGGCAAACCGCTGTATAACGCGATCGTTTGGCAAGACCGCCGTACGGCAGCCTATTGCGACGAGCTGCGGGCAAAAGGCCTGGCGGAAGACATCCGTTCCCGCACGGGCCTCATCGTAGACGCCTATTTCTCCGGCACCAAGGTGAAATGGATCCTCGATAATGTGGAAGGCGCCCGCCAGCGGGCGGAAGCTGGCGAACTGGCCTTCGGGACCGTGGATTCCTGGCTCATCTGGAACTTCACCAAAGGAAGGCTGCATATCACCGACGTAAGCAACGCTTCGCGGACCATGCTTTTCAATATCCATACCCTGCAGTGGGACGAATCCCTGCTGCAGCTCATGGACATCCCCGCATCCATGCTCCCCGACGTACGCGCCTCCAGCGAAGTGTACGGGGAAACGGAAGCCACCCTCACACCGTTCAATATTCCCATCGCGGGTATCGCCGGCGACCAGCAGGCCGCGCTCTTCGGGCAGATGTGCATCGAACCGGGCATGGTGAAAAATACCTACGGAACGGGTTGCTTCATGATGCTGAACACCGGCGAAAAAGCCATCACTTCCGGCAACAACCTCTTGACAACAATTGGCTGGCAGGTAGGCGGGAAGACGGTTTACGCGCTCGAAGGCAGTATTTTCATCGGCGGCGCCGTAGTGCAATGGCTCCGCGACGGACTGGGCATCATTCGTCATAGTGCCGACGTGGAGGCGCTTGCCAATAAAGTGGAACATACCGATGGCGTGTACCTCGTGCCGGCCTTTGCCGGGCTGGGTGCGCCGCACTGGAACCAATACGCCCGCGGCACCATCGTTGGCATGACGCGCGGCACCAAAGACGCGCACATCGCCCGCGCCGCGCTCGACAGCATCGCGTACCAGACGATGGATGTGCTCAAAGCCATGGAAGCCGACGCAGGCATGCCGATCCGGGAGCTGCGCGTTGACGGCGGGGCTACGGCCAACAACCTGCTGATGCAGTTCCAGGCCGATATCCTGAATACCGATGTGGTGCGGCCCAAAGTGACGGAAACCACCGCGCTGGGGGCTGCTTACATGGCCGGGCTGGCCACCGGGTTCTGGGATAGCATCGACACCATCCGCCAGCAATGGCAGGAAGATGCGTGCTTTAAACCCGAAATGGCGGATGCTGAACGTGCGGAGCTCACCAAAGGATGGGCGCGGGCCGTAAAAGCTGCTAAAGTTTGGGCAGAAGAATAATTCCATATTTCCAGAACTGATCAAAACAAAACCCGACTATGTCAATTTTCCTTGCAGAGCTCATCGGCACGGCGCTCCTCATCATCCTCGGCGACGGGGTGGTGGCGAATTGCCTGCTCAATAAAAGCAAAGGCCAGAACGGCGGATGGATCGTTATCACCTTTGGCTGGGCCATGGCTGTTTTTGTAGGCGTTTTTGCCGTGGGAGCCTATAGCGGCGCGCACCTCAATTCTGCCGTAACCATCGCCATGGCAGCGGCCGGCAATATCACCTGGGACCAGGTGCCCATGTACATCGGCGCACAGCTGCTCGGGGCATTCCTCGGCGCCTGCGGTGTTTACGCCGCTTACAAACAGCATTTCGACATTACGCCTGATGCCGACGCCAAACTGGGTATTTTCTGCACGGCTCCCGCCATCCGCAGCACCATTCCCAACCTGGTGACGGAAATCATCGGTACGTTCGTCCTCATTTTCGGCGTGTTTTACATCGCGAAAGGAGACGTGGGCCTGGGTGCGGTAGACGCGCTGCCCGTAGCCTTGCTGGTGCTGGCGATTGGTTTGTCCCTGGGAGGGCCGACTGGTTATGCCATCAACCCCGCCCGCGACCTCGGCCCCCGAATCGCGCACGCTATTCTGCCCATCAAAGGCAAGCGCGACAGCGACTGGGGTTATGCCTGGATCCCCGTTGTGGGGCCCATTATCGGCGCTTTGCTGGCCACCGCGCTGCATCTCGCTCTTAAATAGTCCCGATCTTTCATAACATAAACACAACAAAACGGCGCATCCCTTCCGGGGTGCGCCCTCCTTTTTTCCAGCCAACAATCCCGCCCCTGTACTGTTTCCTCTTTGGTACATGATTTCCGGAGCCTTTGCCCACCGGATATTTTATTCATTATTTTCAAATCTTTCATTTTATCCTGAAAGTTTTGTAATTTTGAGAAATATTCGGTGGTATGGCATTTGTGGCCACGATGTTGTACCATCTTAAACGCAAAAACCATGATACAACCGAACTTACCGGATTCAAAGCTTCCCAGGGTGGTGATCGTTGGCGGCGGATTTGCCGGGATCAATCTGGCCAAATCACTCAGAAGGGCCGCAGTACAGGTGGTGCTGCTCGACAGGAACAACTATCATCTTTTCCAGCCATTGCTGTACCAGGTGGCAACAGCAGGACTGGAGCCGGACAGCATTGCCTTCCCGCTGCGCGGCATCTTCAAAAAGCAAAAGAATTTCCATTTCCGGATGGCGGAAGTGAAAAGCGTGGATGCGGCCAATAACATGCTCGAAACCAATATCGGCGATATTTCTTACGATTACCTGGTGCTCGCCATGGGCTCCAATACAAACTTCTTTGGCAACAAGATGATCGAAGAACATGCCATCGGGATGAAATCCCTCATCGAAGCGGTGCAGATCCGGAATTATGTGCTGAAGCAATTCGAAGAATCGCTGCTGTTCACCGACGAAGCCACCGTTAAGCCCAAACTGAACTTCGTGATGGTGGGTGCTGGTCCTACGGGTGTGGAGCTGGCCGGGGCGTTTGCGGAACTGCGCAAATACATCCTTCCCAAAGATTACCCGGAATTGCCCATTCACCTGATGGAAGTGTACCTGATCGAAGCGGGGCCGCGCGTGCTGGCGGGCATGTCTGAAGAAACGAGCCGCAAATCAAAGGCGGCGCTCGAACATATCGGCGTGAAAGTGCTCACCAACGTAGCCGTGAAAGATTACGACGGCCTTACGCTCACCCTCGGTAACGGGGAAACCCTCCAAACGCAGTCCCTCATTTGGTCGGCAGGCGTAAAAGGCATGTCGATCCCCGGCCTGCCGGAAGAAGCCATGCTGCCTAACGGCCGTGTACACGTGAGCGACGTTAACCTGATAAGAGACACGAAAAATATTTACGCCATCGGCGACATCGCACAGATGATCAACGATGAGCGTTTCCCCAAAGGGTATCCGATGGTGGCGCAGGTGGCCATGCAACAGGGCAAGCAATTGGGTAAGAATTTTTGCAACGTACTGAAAGGCAAAGCGCTCAAACCCTTTAAATACAAGGACCTCGGCTCTATGGCCACGATCGGCCGCAACCGCGCGGTGACGGAGTTTGCAGGTATCCGTTTGAGCGGGTACATCGCCTGGGTGGCGTGGATGATAGTGCACCTCCTGAACCTGCTGGGTTTCCGCAATAAACTGGTGGTAATGATCAACTGGGTGTACCGGTATTTCACCTACGACCGCGGTACGCGCATCATCATCAAACGCGGCGCAGCCAACATCGTCAAACTAAGACAAACGATATACCAGGCCGATCCACAGGTGCCGCAGGTCACACAAACGCCTTAGCGCTGCCTGTTGGTGAGGGAATTCATCCGGAGCATGCCTACCAGTTCATCGTGCCGGCCGCCGAGCGTCCGGTAGTATACGAGGACCGTGTAGGCATTTTCTGTCTCCCACCAGTTACCTTCCGTAAATTCGGTGCTCATGGGGGCGTTGGGCCGGGTTTTGTCGACAAGGCCGTAAACATAGTTGTAATAACCCTGTTTGAGGAAAAGCGCTCCTTCATAAGCGCCCTTTTCACCGTTCCAGACCATCTTGTTGCGGTCGTTCAGCTCGTACTGCGTCAGTTCGCCGAAAATATACATATCGTACCCGGCGAAGGGCTCTTTCATGGGAAAATTGAAGTTCACGCGCGCGTAGTCGCCTTCGAACTGGATGTTGTAATCCTCGATGGTGGCGGGGTCGTACATACCATTGATATCGCGGAGGTATTGATAGATCTGGTTATCGCGGGGAACGTCGGGCATCACATTGATGACGGTCCCGTTGCGGAGGTATTGCGTGTTGCGGACGCGCTCCGTCTGCAGCCGGAAGCTGCGGAGGTCCACCCATCTCCACTCTTTAAACGCAGGGAAGATGCAGTCCTGCTCCGCATTGTATTCGATCACATCTCCCTTGATGAACATGGGTTTGATGCCCGTAATGGCATTATCCCAACGGAAATTCTGTTGTATGACGATTTTGAGCTGGTCGAAGGGGTTTTGAATGTTGAGGCCTTTCGTATTGACGGAGACGTTGATTTTCTGGGAGTTGCGGAAAAGTTTGGGATTAGTGGGCTGGGAGATCCATCCTGCCACGCCGGATTTGTTGTTGATGACCATAAGCCGGCGCGTAAATGCCAGGCGGTTGGTATCGCCGTCGAGGTACACTTTCAGCAGGTAATTGCCGGCCCGTGTAGGCGTGGAGTTGGAACTGGGGATGCGGGCCTTGTAATGCACGTATTTCTGCAGCGCCACGCTCGAGAACTTGTAATCGCGGATCTGCACTTCGGAGAAGCCGCGCAGGTAGTCGATGGTGTTGACGGAAGCGGGCGTCCAGTCTGCATTACAGAGTTGAAGGGTGTAGAAGTAGGATTTGATTTCGGCTTGAAGATCGTCGAATTGCAGCTCCAGCTGGTCGCCCGAGTTGAGGGCGATGATGGGCAGGCCGAGCATTTCTCCCGGGGGCGTCAGTTTTACCGTGGCGATGTTCTGGTGGTAGATATGGTCGGGCGTGATGGTGTTGACCTGACCTTTTGCGCCGGGGAAAAACAATAGGGCTGCCAGGGAGCAGCAAACAAAAGCAACTATCCTCATAGCTGTAATTTACAATGAATTTCTAAAATGTATAAATTCGCGGATGCGCATCTCCATGTTTATTGCCGTCTATCATCAATATCTCGATGGCGGCTACCGCTTTCAGCGTGGCGGTGATGATTATCGCCACGGCAATGATCAACGGGTTCCAGCAGGTGATATCGGAGAAGATATTCAGTTTCTGGGGGCATTACCATATTACGGAGTATCGCGCGGCCGGGGGAGCGCTCACCGAACAGGACCCCTTCCCCGAAGATGCCTCCCTCGTAAAACGCCTTTCCGCCATTGCGCAGGTGAAAACGGTCAGCCCCTTCGCCACCAAATCCGTCATCGTCAAGAAAGGCCGCGAAACCGAAGGGATGATCTTTAAAGGCTCACCCGCCGGCCAGCCCCTCCCGTTCCTCATCGAGGGCCGCGCCACTACGGTGCAGGACAGCGGATACGCCTCCGAGGTGGTGGTTTCCGCCAGCACGGCCGCCGCACTGGGGCTTAAGCTGAACGACGCCATGTTCATGTATTTCATGCGGGGCGACGGCCTCCCGCCGCGCGTTCGCAAGCTGACCGTCTGCGGCATCTACAAAACCGGCATCGAAGAATACGATAAAACCTACGTCATCGGCGACATCAACCTCATCCGGCGCCTCAACGACTGGGCGCCCGACGAAATCGGCGGCTACGAAGTACACCTGCACCGTTTCAGCGACATGGACGCCGCCGCGGGCCCCATCAGCGACGAAATCATCAACGCCGAACTGGGCCTGCGCAGCATGCAGGAAATCTATCCAAATATCTTCGACTGGCTGGGATTGCAAAACAAAAACGAAACGATCATCCTCATCATCATGACCATCGTGGCGGTGATCAACATGATTACGGCGATGCTGATCCTGATACTGGAACGGACCAACATGGTGGGCATATTGAAAGCCCTCGGCATGCGGAACACTTCCATCCAGGGCATATTCCTCTACCAGGCGGGTTACATCGTGATCGCGGGCATCCTGATCGGCAACGCGCTGGGCCTGGGCCTGGCGTTCCTCCAGCAATCCACGGGCCTGCTGCGCCTCCCGGAAGAGGCGTATTACATGTCGGTGGCGCCTATCGCCATCCAGTGGTGGAAGGTGGCGTTGATTAATGTGGGAACGCTGGTGATATGCGTATTGGTCCTCATCATCCCATCTTTGCTCATCCGGCGGATACTGCCGGTGCGGGCGATCCAGTTTAAATAAGGAGCCTTCCGCAAATGATCCCTGTGGCCACGGCGGCATTCAGCGATTCGGCCTGGCCAAGGCGCGGGATGGTGATGTGATGGCTGCTGCGGCGGAGGGTTTCCTCGCTCAGCCCGCGCGACTCGTTGCCGATGAGAATGATGCCTGCAGACACTTTCTGCGTCTGTGTTATGTCGTTGCCATGAAGGGTGGCGGCGTAGGAGGGGAGAGAGGCGTATTTTTCCAGGAACTGCGGGATGTCGCGGATAACGACGGTCACCCGCTGGAAGCTGCCCATGGTCGACTGGATGGTTTTGGCGTTGTAGGCGTCCACGCAGTCGGGCGAGCACACCACCTGCCGGATGCCAAACCAGTCGGCTATACGAATGATGGTGCCCAGGTTGCCGGGGTCCTGGATGGTTTCCAGCGCGAGGGAAACGCCTTCCGGAACAAAGTCGCGGGCGGGCGGGATGTCGGCCAGCGCCAATGCCCGGTTGGGGGTGGAGAGCGACGATAACTGCTTCAGTACCTCGGGCGCAACTTCCAGCACTTCAATACCGGCGGCCTTCTCGGCCAGCTCGCGGTGGTCTAGCAGCCACTCGCGGGTAGCGAAAACGGTTTTCACGCCGGAACCCGTTTCCAGTAATTCCTGCACGATCTTATCCCCCTCGGCGATAAACTGGCCAAATTTTTGACGGTATTTTTTGTGCTGTAATCCAGTAATATATTTAATTTGCGCCTTTGATAACATAGGGTCAAACCTACGTGAATTCCGGCATTCAGCCAACACATCCCGCCCCGGCGGGCCCGGCACTTACCCGTTAATTCAATCTGACAGTGAAGAAACCGACATACCCATCCTCATCCGGATTGCCCCGCCAGCACATGCTCTGGCTGATGGTATGCCTGTTTCTTGCCGCCTGCTCCAACACCCGCTACCTCCAGGAAAATCAAAGCCTCCTCGTGGATACCGACGTCGATATCAAAGGAACGCTCACCTCCGCGGAAAAGACCGACCTGAAAAACGACCTCACCTCCCGTTCCCTCATGCTTCAGCAGCCCAACCAGAAATTCCTGGGATCGCGGCTCAAAGTCTGGCTCTATAATCAAAAGAATTACGAAAAGAAAAGCAACTGGTTCTGGAACCTCATGCTCAGTGAAAGGAACCTCGAAGCCCCCGTCATTTACGATTCCGTCAAAACCAAGGAATCCATGGAAAGGATGGTCGCTTACCTCAATAACCAGGGCTATTTCTACGCCAACGTACAATCGCGGCAGGATGTAAGCGGCCAGAAAGCCTCCGTGACCTACGACGTCAACACCGGAAAGAATTTCGTTATCCGTAAAATCACCTACGATATCCCCGACACCGCCATCGCGAAAGT
>NZ_CALNBI010000222.1 GCF_937874145.1 uncultured Chitinophaga sp.
TGGCCCGAAATCAGCGCGGTGGATAGACATATCGTACAATTTACGGCAAAACGGCCATTGGAAAGGTTTGTGAAGGAATTTAACAATTTCACAATGCAGAATGCCTAATTTTGCAGTCATTATGATCCGGAATCAGACATCAGCCATTATCATCGGCTGCGCCCTGCTGGCCTCCTGCCAGGCGCCCGCCGCCAAACAACCAAAACGGCCTAACGTCCCCCCCGCCATTGAAGCGCTCAATCCCATGGTACTCATCCCCGGCGGAACGTTCAGCATGGGCGCCGAAGACGAGACCGGCATGCCGGACGAATACCCGGTGCATACCGTCAAACTAGATTCTTTTTACCTCGACTCCCACGAAGTCACCAATGCCGAGTTCGCCGCGTTCGTGGCTGCCACCGGGTATGTGACCACGGCCGAGCGCCCGATTTCGAAAGAGGAGCTGATGGCTTCGCTACCTCCCGGCGCCGAGGAGCCCGACAGCTCGATGCTGATCCCCGGCTCGCTCGTGTTTGTGCCCACCACCGGGCCGGTCGACCTCCGCGACGTCCGCCAGTGGTGGAGCTTTGAACTGTACGCCGACTGGAAGCACCCCAAAGGCCCGGAAAGCGATATCAAAGGCCTCGACAACCACCCGGTAGTGCATGTTTCCTGGGAAGATGCGCAGGCATACGCCAAATGGGCCGGCAAGCGCCTCCCTACTGAAGCGGAATGGGAATACGCCGCGCGCGGCGGCAGGAAAGGGGAACCTTATCCCTGGGGGACGGAAGAACCCCAGACCGGCAAACCGAAAGCCAACATCTGGAACGGCCGGTTCCCGTACGAAAACACGGAAACCGACGGATTCTACGCCACCGCTCCCGTCAAGTCTTTCCCGGCCAACGGCTATCAGTTGTTCGATATGTCGGGCAACGTCTGGGAATGGACGGCCGACTGGTACGACGCGCGCTCGTACTCTGCCGAACCTGCAGAAGCGCACAATCCCTCCGGCTCCAATACGCCCAACGACCCCGACGATCCTTCCAATCCCAAACGCGTGATCCGCGGGGGATCATTTATGTGCAGCGACGTGTATTGCCGCGGCTACCGTGTGACTGCCCGGATGAAAACGACCCCTTCTTCCGGCCTTTCGAACCTCGGCTTCCGTTGTGCGCGAAGCGTAAAGAAATAAAAAGCAGCCCGCAGGCTGCTTTCCAGATATCAAAGCAGGCTTCCGTGTAACGCGGAGGCCTGTCTTTTTTTATTGTTTCACGATACGGGATGTCATGGTGGAACGATCGTGCGTTAAGTTGATGATGTAGGTGCCCGCGGGTTGGTTCGCCAGGTTGATCTGCTCTTTCTGGCTACCGCTCAGCCCGTTGATGGATTTATACCAGATCACCTTGCCGTTCATATCGGTAACGCGGATGGCGCCTTTACCGGGCCTGCTGAGGCTGTAGGCGAAGTTCACCTGTCCGTCTGTCGGGTTGGGATAGTGTTCCGTCTGAACGCTCTGGCCGATCGTCTGGCCGGTTTTCGAATAGCCCCTCATAACCAGCACGCTGTCACGCCGGGTCATTTCCGCTACTTTTTCCTCAAACATCCTGGTATACTCCTCGGGAGTGTACGGCGACCGGGCCTGGTTTTTCCTCACGGCCGACTGATGTTGATTTAAATGTTCATCCAGCGCGGATTCCATGTCACCAGCCTTTTCATACATTCTTCTTAGCTTATCAGTCGTATCGGTAACTACTGTAATCGTGCGGTATTCAGCCGGCGAGCCACGAAACCCGGTAACGGTTACCACTTTCAGGGAGTCTGGTTTGTGGATAAGTCTACCTTCCACCGTTCTGGCGCCTCGCTGCCAGGTGGGCTTGCCGGTTTTGGTGGTGATGATGATCACACCGTGCTCAGCGGCTTTTCCGTAAATGGCGGTAGCTCCCTGGTCTTTCAGCACGGTAACTGATTCGATATCACTGGCATTCATTTTGGCAAGGACATTGGCTGATCGGGGCATCACATTGCCGTCCACTACGATTAACGGCGGATTCTCCGTAGGCCTTCCGATGATGATATTGGGTGTAGTGCTGGCAGATGTGTTGCTTTTTTGCCTATCTGATACCACCACACCGGCGTAAGTCCCGGTCGTTGTAGCAGGCTCCCGCTGTGCGATCATCACGTCATAAGCCGGAATAACTGAACCGCTTGATCTTCTGAATGTATCTGCCTGCCCGAACTTCCCATTAACGATTTTGAACGTATCTTTCCGGGCAGCTGCTTTTTCCACAACCGCCGTTTTTTCAGCGGGAACGGTATCCCGCTTTTCCGGCTTTTCGGGCACCAGTACAGTTCTCACCTCCTGGATGGCATCGGTAACGACGGCGCCGGCTTTGGTATAGTTGAGCGTGAGGAGCAGCCCGCAGACGATGCTGCACAAAACGCCGTAACGATACAGCTGGATGCCGGAGGTACGGGACTTATTCATCATAAAAATGCGATTTTTGATGTGGGATAAATTGAAGCTGTTGGTGATGCCGGCCGCGTATTGTGCCGCGTTCACCTGGATGAGGCTGTATTGGTATTCTTTCCGGTTGATGCCGCTGCGGAGGATGGACCTGTCGGCCAGGAACTCCAGGTTCTCGCGGATGGCGCTCTTCATGAGCCATGCACCTGGGTTGAACCAGTAAAATACATTGTTGACCTCACCCATCATGATATCGGCGGTATGCCATTCCTTTACATGCACCTGCTCGTGGCGCACGATGGAATATAGTTCGGAAGCCGAATGCAGCTCAGGATTGATATAGATTTTACGGAAGAAGGAAAACGGCGTCAGCGACCCCTTCATCCTGCGTACCTCCTGGCCGTACAGGCGGTCCGGCACCGTGCGAAGGTGCAGCACCAGCAACGAAACCAGCTGCACGAGCAAACGGATAGCCATCACGGCCACGCCGGCCCAGAACGTCCATTCCACGAGCGTCCACACGGTGAAAGATTGCACCTGTTGCAGGGTGGTCCAATCCGGAACGTAGGTGACCACCTGCTGGGCGAGCTTTTCATTCCGCGAAAAAAAATCGTTCACATCCACCAGCGGGAACATGGACGAAAAAGCGATCCCTCCCAGCAGGAAGAAACGGTTCAACGTGTAAAACGTCATCCTGCGGAGCCCCAGCCGGTAGGCGAGGTAAAACAGGCAAAGCGCAATATTGGCCTTCAGCAGATAAATAAATAGTGCTGACATAAGAGCGATTTATAGTTGCTGCAATTATTTTTCTTCGATCATGCGGATGATTTCCTTTAAGTCATCCGGGCTGATTTTTTTATCCTTCGCGAAAAACGTTACGAGGTCTTTGTAAGAATTCTCGAAATAATCTTTCACGAAACTGTTCATAAACTTCTTGGCATATTCGTCTTCCGCGATGGTCGGCGAATACTCATACACATTTCCGATCTTCTTCGCGTCCACAAAACCCTTCTTCTCCAGGTTCTTGATGGTAGAGGCGAGTGTAGTATACGGCGGAATCGGTTCCGCATGCGATTCCAGGAAATCCTTGACGAATCCCTTCCCCGCCTTCCAGATAGCCTGCATTGCGGCTTCTTCTTGTTTGGTCAACTTTTCCATACATTTTCCATTTGATGCGACGACTTGTACTACGAATGCGACGTCGCAGTGATCTGTTCACTTGTCGTATTTGTGTTGATGCTCTGTTTATCCTTCGCTATACCCGTTGGCTATAATGCGCTCCCAGCTGCCTCACAGCCGGTAATCCAGCGGCAACATAACGGCCAGCTTTTCCCAGCCCCAGTAATTCTCAAATATCACGTTCATTGGCGCTTCCAGGTTGCCATTACGGTCGACCCGCACTTCCGGCTCCAGCAGCCGCATGATCGACGTCTGCGGGCCCGCCCTTTCGTTCGATCGCAGGTACTTCTGGATGTACAATTGCTCCTCTTTCTCCTTGCTGTACACTACGTACAACAAATCCGGGAACCGCAGCACATATCCATCCGCCCGCTTATGCAACACACTGTCCGCCGGCCACTCCTGCCGCGACAGGAAACTCACGTTCCGCGAAAACATCGGGCTTTTGATGATCTGCATCACCGAATCCGGCGGCGCATCTATAACTACACCTTTATCCTTCTGCACCCGCTTGAGCCTGCGCATCGTATAACCATCCTCCCGCTGCGTTCCCGCAATCAGGCTGCGGAAAAACTGGAGCGACGAGCCTCTGTACGCATCTCTCCGGTTCTGCTCCCACCGCTTGCGCTGCACCTTATTGCGCGGCTGCATCGGCAAAAACAATGGGTTCCCATAATACATCGAGTAACCGGAACGCGGATTGTACTCGAAATGCTGCAACAGAAACCGGATGTTATATCCCAACGCTTCATTCCTGATCTCCAGGAAATCACCCGCCTTCGCCCGTAATATCTCCCGCGCAATATCCGGCTCAAACTCCACAATATCCGGGTTCATCAGCTTACATTCCTTCGCAAACGCACCCTCACCAATAAATATTTTCTTAAACATCGCCAGGTAAAACTCCCGGTCCTTATCCGGCCGCACCACCTGCTCCTTCAACATCCCGGGCTTCTCCTTCAATACAAATTGCAATGTTTGCCCCTCTTCCAACTGCACCGGATGCACCTGCGATTCATAACCCAAATACGAAACAATCACCTCATACCAACCCGGCGGTATATTCCGGATGACATACCCGCCCGATTCATCCGATCGCGCACCCATCGTCGTCTGGTTCAAAAAAACACTCGCAAAAGGAAGCGGCTTGCCATTACCGTCTTTCACCGTCCCCTGCAGGACAATTCCCGTTTGCGCACAAACATAGCCAGCCAAACAAATTAGTATAGCGAATAAGAGAATTCTCTTCATAATTACGACACTATCGTAAATCTACGAAAGATTCGTAGAAGAACAAAATTAATTTGTTGAAATTAGCCCGCACGGCATAAAAAATAAAAAAACGGCCAGGTATCACTCCCGGCCGTCCTTCAAAAAACATATCGAAATCTTATTAAGGAAGCAATTCCTCCAATTTCCTGCCCAGCTCCTCCGCGCGGAGGTTCTTCGCAATAATCTTACCCTCCGGGTCGATCAGCAGGTTCTGCGGAATCGCACGGATCCCATACAGCTTTCCCACCTCGTTCTTCCAACCCTTCAAATCCGAAACATGCGTCCAGGTAAGCTTATCCTGACGGATCGCCTGCTTCCAGCGGTCCTGCTTTTCATCGAACGAAACACCCAGGATGGTGAACCCTTTATCCTTATACAACTCGAAAGCCTTCACCACATTAGGGTTCTCCGCACGGCAGGGGCCGCACCAGCTCGCCCAGAAATCCACCAGCACGTACTTCCCGCGGAAAGATGCCAGCGTCACCGGCGCACCGGTCGTATCGTTCTGCGAAAATTCCAGCGCAGGGTTCCCTACCGCCAGCTTTTTCGCCAACTCAACCCGGTATTCAAATTCCTTTGCAGAAGGATACCGGCGCACGGCTTTGGACAACGACCGGAACAACGGTTCCGCCGTTTCCGGGTCCAGCTCATACCCCGCTACCTGGTTCAGCACAAACATCCCGATGGGCGAAGAAGGATTGTCTTTCAGGTATTTCTGCATGATAGCCGTCCGCGATGCGTCGATCTGCTCCAGGCGTGTTTCCGCCTTGCGCACCTTCGCGTCGTTTTTGGCTTCCCGCGCTTTGCGGTATTCGTTGTAAGCGTTTTCCTGGTCTTTTTCCACCGCGCGCAACAGCACGTTCAGGTCGTTGAACGCCTCCTGTTCCGATGTACCGTCGGCAGACGCCTTTTGATCCGGCGCCGGAACATGCACTTTGGTGGTGCCTTTCCCTATGAAAAGCATCGCTACTTCTTTCCTGCCGCCGGGATTTTCTTTCGAGACCGGAAGCACGGAAAACAGTTGTGCCTGCTGCGGCTCGGGAATCCGGCCCCTGAAGGTGAATTTGCCATCATCGGCCACGGCGCTGTCGATCACAAACTGACCGGAAATGCGCATCCTGAGGTAGAATTTGGTCGGAGAAGGCTGCTCTCCCACTGTGCCTGAAACGGTGAACGGGTAGGTCTTTATCTTTTCGTCGGGCTTATCCTGTGCAAACAACATTGCAGCCGGGCTGAAAAGCATGGCTGCAAGTATCCATTTCTTCATGATATTGACTGTTTAGATCTACCGCAAATTTCTCCAATCCGGGCCCCAAAAGCAAGCCCTAATTGATAAGCGGTCACTTCAGGATCTCCGCGAGCTTCAGTTCCAGGGCTTCCCCGCGCAGATTGGCGGCGATAATATTGCCCTGGGGGTCGAGGAGGAAGTTCTGCGGAATGCCCTTCACGCCGTACATCGCCGCCACTTCGTTGCCCCAGCCCTTCAGGTCGGATACCTGCGGCCAGGTCAGTTTATCCTGTTTGATGGCCTGCAGCCAGCGGGATTTATCCTCGTCGAGGCTGACGCCGAAAATAGTGAAGTTCTTGTCTTTGAACCGGTTATACGCCGCAACCACGTTGGGGTTCTCCATCCGGCAGGGCCCGCACCAGCTGGCCCAGAAATCGATCAGCACGTATTTGCCGCGGAACGACGACAGGCTGATCATCTTCCCGTTCGGATCCGCCTGCGAAAAATCGGGCGCGGGCACCGGCTTGCTGTTGCCGGTTGTTTCCTGCGCGATGGTCATGGCCACCGTTTTGCCGAACGGCGTGCTCCGCACGCTCTGGTCCAGCCCGTTGAACAGGTTGGCGAACTCATGTTTGGTAAGCCGCTTCTGCATATCGCCGTAAAGGAGGAACAGGCTCGCCATGGCTTTGGGGTGCGCTTTAATGAAGTTTTTCCCTTCCGCCTGGAGCTTCGTATCGAATGCGGCAGCCTTCAGGCGGAAAGCTTCCTGTTTGGCCGTTTCGTCCTGCCCGATCTGCTGGGCTTCGGCGTTCAAAGCCTGTACTTCCTGCTGCAGCGGCTGCATCACCTTATGATAATCCTGCATCCAGCGGGTTTGCTGGCCGGATTTGAGGCTTTTGGCCACGGGGAAATCCTTCGCTTCCAGGTCGATCACTACTTCCGGCTGGTCGCTCACCAGCAGCGATGGCAATCCCACGCCTTCCAGGAACAGCGCGTACATCGCTTCCGGAGCAGGCTTTCCCGGCGGTACAAACGCGAATTTTCCCGCTGCGCCCAGCACCGTGGAATCGGTATATTTACCGTCTTCACTCAGGAAATACAACTTCCGGCCCTCAGCCCCCGAAAGGGTGCCGTTCACTTTCAATTGCGCCTGGGTGGCCGTTGCGGCCGTCATCGCCAGCAGGAAAAAAACTCGTTTCATTTTTTATGTCTTTCTTTCAGTATCGAAGTTACGTCTTCGAGGGTGAATCCCTTTGCCTGCAACAGGATCAGGTAATGGAACAGCAGATCGGCCGCTTCGCCCAGGAACAGGTCCCGGTTGTCGTCTTTCGCCTCAATGACCAGTTCCACCGCTTCTTCCCCCACCTTCTGCGCCACCTTGTTGATGCCTTTGGCAAACAGGGAAGCCGTGTAGGATTTCTCCGTCGGATTGTCTTTCCGCTGGCGGATCACACCTTCCAGCCGGTTGAGGAATCCGCCGTCGTCTTCATTCACCTCGTTCCAGCAGGTGTCCGCGCCGGTATGGCAAACGGGACCAACGGGATTGGCTTTCAGCAGGATTGTGTCCTGGTCGCAGTCTACCGCCATGCTCACCAGTTGCAGGAAGTTCCCGCTCTCCTCGCCTTTGGTCCACAACCGGTTTTTAGACCGGCTGAAGAACGTCACTTTCTTGTCGGCCAGCGTTTTATCCAGCGCTTCCCGGTTCATATACCCGAGCATCAGCACCTTCCGGGTGATAGCGTCCTGCACGATTGCCGGCACCAGCCCGTCGGGCGATTTTGAAAAATTCACCTCCATGGGTAAATCATATTTAAAGATAACTAAATATTATAATATTAAAACCGGATCTGGATGCCCCGCTGATACAGGTAGTTCTTCAGATCGGGGATTTCCATTTCTTTGTAGTGGAAGATGCTGGCCGCCAGCGCCGCGTCGGCCCCTGCTTTCTCAAACACGTCGGCGAAATGCTCCATCGTTCCCGCACCGCCGGAAGCAATGACGGGCACGTTGAAGTTGCGCGACAAACGGCCGGTGATATCCAGCGCAAATCCCTGCTTGGTGCCGTCGTTGTTCATGGAGGTCAGCAGGATCTCCCCCGCCCCGCGCTCCACCGCTTCGCGCGCCCAGTCTTCGGTGCGGGTATCGGTCTTCACACGGCCGCCATTGAGGTACACGAACCAGTCGCCGTCCTCGAAGCGCGTATCGATCGCCAGTACCACGCATTGTGACCCGAACTCCTTCGCCAGGTCGTTGAGCAGCTGCGGATTGCGGTATGCCGCGGTGTTGACAGACACTTTATCCGCCCCCGCGCCAAGCAGTACGCTCACATCGTCGACCGCCGCGATGCCGCCGCCTACCGTAAACGGGATATTGATATGCCGTGCGATGTCGGTCACCAGTGCGTGCAAAGTCTTGCGGCGCTCGTTGGTAGCGGTGATGTCCAGGAACACCAGTTCATCGGCGCCCTGCGCGGCGTACAGCGCGCCCAGTTCCACGGGGTCGCCGGCGTCGCGGATGTTTTCGAAGTTAACGCCCTTCACGGTGCGCCCGTCCTTGATGTCCAGGCAGGGTATGATTCTTTTCGTGAGCATAGCTACAGCAGTTTCTTCAGTTCAGACATTTGAATTCGGCCTTCATAAATGGCTTTCCCGATGATGACACCGGCAAGCCCCGCATCGCGGAGCGCTTCCACGTCGGCCATTTCGCTTACACCGCCGCTGGCCGTCAGGCGGATGCCCGGCAGTTCGGCGATGATCTTTTTATACAGCTCGGTGCTGGGCCCTTGCAACAGCCCGTCTTTCGCAATATCCGTGCAGAAAATTTCCTTCACGCCTTTCTCCATGTTGCCGCGGAGGAAGTCGAATACGCTGACGCCGGTGGTTTCCAGCCATCCGCCTACCGCGATCATTTCTTCCTTCACGTCCGCGCCGAGAAAAATTTTTTCGGCCCCGTATTTCTCCACCCAGCTAAAAAACAATTCCGGCTGCTTCACGGCTACGCTCCCGATTGTCGCCAGCTTCGCTCCGGCTTCAAACACCACGCGAATATCTTCGTCCCGCTTGATGCCGCCGCCAAAATCCACGACCATGCCCGTTTTCCCGGCCACGGCTTCCAGCACTTTCCAATTCACAACCTGGCCTTTTTTCGCGCCGTCAAGGTCTACCAGGTGGAGGCGTTTCACGCCGGCGTCTTCGAATTCCTTCGCGACTTCCAGCGGGTTCTCGTTGTAAATCTTCTTCTGTTCGTAATCGCCCTGCGTCAGCCGCACGCACTTCCCGTCGATGATATCGATGGCGGGAATGATGGTGAAAGTGTTGACGGACGGAGGGTTGAGGTTTATTTCCATTGTATAGAATGCGATATTGTCTTTGTAAAACATCCCGCTGGTGATACGGTATCCCAGCGCTTCATAAAATCCCGTTGCCGAGGCGCGGGCATTGCACCAGAGCCGGGTCACGCCTTTTTCGCGGCAGACCTTCTCCAAATGCGCCATCATGATCTTCCCGAACCCTTTCCCCTGCTGGTCCGTAGCCGTCGCCAGCTTACGGAACTGCGCGCTGGCGCCGTCGACAAACAGGGACACGACGGCCACCTGCCGGTTACCGTCGTACAAACCGAAATGCAACGCGCCCGCATCATGCGGAAGCGTCACCTGGTCGAGCGACCACTCAGGATACATCACGTCGCGCCGCAGCTGCAGCGTGTCTTGCGTAGTGATATGCCGGATCGTCACGCTCACAGTTTCAGGAAGCTTTCGATGAGGCACTGCCCTGCGTCCGCCGACTTCTCCGGGTGAAACTGCACGGCATAGAAATTATCTTTCTGCAGCGCCGCGCTGTAATTGATCACGTAATTCGCAATGGCGGTGGTTTCCGGGCCCAGCTCCACGAAGTAGCTGTGCACGAAATACATGTACGCGTTCTGCGGAACATGCTCGAACAC
>NZ_CALNBI010000223.1 GCF_937874145.1 uncultured Chitinophaga sp.
GGCGTATGCCTTCTTCAGCGCTTCCACGCCGGAATACGACGTGGAGGTAGACAGGGAAAGGTGTAAGCAGATGGGTGTGGCGGTGAATGATGTGTTCAGCGCATTGCAGACATTTTTGGGGGGGATGTACGTGAATGATTTCACGCGTTTCGGGAGAAGCTTCCGCGTGGTGCTGCAGGCCGATACCACTTACCGTAAAAACATCAGCCAGCTGCAGTACTATTATGTCCGGAATTCCGCCGGCACGATGGTGCCGCTGAGCACGCTGATTAATTATAAGATGGGCGCGGGCGCTCCCGTGATCAACCACTTCAACCTGTACCGCTCCGCGGAAATCAGCGGCACGAGCAATGCCGGCTATTCTTCCGGCGACGCGATACGGGCCATGGAAGAGGTTTCGGCGGAAGTGCTCCCTGCCAATTTCGGATACGACTGGTCCAATATATCCCGCCAGGAAATTGAAGCGGGCAACAAGAGTTTCCTCATTTTCATGTTGTCCATCCTCTTCGTTTTCCTGTTATTGACTGCCTTATATGAAAGTTGGTCTGTCCCATTTTCGGTTCTCCTGGCCGTCCCTGTAGCCTTGTTTGGAAGCATTCTTGCACTTTGGCTTACCGGGCAAGCCAATAGCGTTTATAGCCAGATCGGGCTTATAACGTTGATTGGTTTGTCCGCCAAGAATGCTATCCTGATCGTTGAATTCTGCAAGGAGCGTGTAGACAGGGGGATGCCGTTGATCCAGGCTACGCTGGAAGCAGTGAGCCTTCGTTTCCGGCCGATCCTTATGACGTCGTTCGCATTTATTCTCGGGGTGATGCCACTGGTGTTTTCCCAGGGCGCGGGCGCGGCGTCGCGCGTGAACATCGGGTTTACGGTGGTAGGCGGGATGCTGGCGGCCACTTTGCTGGGGATTTTCGCCGTGCCGGTATTGTACGTGCTGATCACGCGGCTGGCGTATGGCAAGAAAAAGCTGGCGCAGCGGGAAGAGGAGGGGAAAGATAATCCGGCCAACCAGCCTGGCCATCACTAATTCCGTTCTTCGGCATTGTCGCGCTCCCACCCGGTGTCGCGGATCATCATGTTCGTATAGGCATCGGCCTGTATGAATTTCTGCAATTCTTCGATCCTTTCTTTTGCCGCGTTTACGTATTGCTTGTCGTCGCGGAAAGCGGCGAGGCCTTTGAGGGATTTTTCGTCGAACCGGCGGAACATCCTGGCGGCGCGCTGCGACTGGTATGCTCTCCTGCCCAGCATTTCGAGCACATCCGTGCCCAGGCGCAACGAGGTATCGATGGTTTCGCGGTAAATATGAAGAACGCCCGCGTTCATGAGGTCGAAGGCGTCGGCGTTATCCACGGCACGCACCAGCATGCGCAGGTGCGGAAAATGTTTCTTCACGGCCTGCACCACCTCCAGGTTCTTTTCCGGCGTGGCCATGGCGATCACGATAATGGCCGCTTGTTCCGCCCCGGCGGACTTCAGCAATTCGAACCGCGAAGCATCTCCGTAATGCACTTTCAGGCCCATCCGGCGGAGGAGGTCCACCCGGTCGGAATCCAGGTCCAGCACGGTCGCGGGAACGCCGCTGGCGCGCAGGAAGCGGCCGATCACCGTTCCAAAATGATCGAACCCGGCGATGATCACGGCATTGCGCTCGTCGATCTTGTCATCTTCCCTTTCTTTTTCCTGCCCTGCATTTCCAAACCTGGGCTGTACCCATTTTTCGAAAGCCAGCATCACCAGCGGCGTGAGCGCCATCGAAATCGCCACCACGGCCATCATCATATCCACCAATTGCTGCGGCAGCAGCTTCGCCCCCGCAGAGAAAGAAAACAATACAAAAGCGAACTCGCCCACCTGCGGCAGCGCGAAGGAGAAGAGCAGGTTCTGGTCGCGGCTGAGCCGGAAGAGTTTACCGAGCGCCGCCAGCACAAGGAACTTCACGATCATGATGCCTGCTACCAACCCGGCAACGATCCAGGGCGAATGTTCGATCAGGTCGAAGTTGATGGTAGCGCCCACGCCGATGAAGAACAGCCCGAGCAGCAATCCCTTGAACGGCTCGATATCGCTTTCCAGTTCGTGCCGGTATTCGCTGTTGGCGAGCAGCACGCCGCCCAGGAAGGCCCCCAGCGCCGGGCTGAGCCCTACCAACGTCATCAGTACGGCAATCCCCACTACCAGGAGCAAAGCCGAAGCCGTAAACAGCTCCCGCAGCCGGGTGCGCGCCACGATGTGGAGTACCGGCTTCACTACATAGCGCCCTCCTACCACCAGGCCCACCACGGCCCCCAACACCACGATCGTCTTCACCCAGGCCGGCTGATGTTCGATCAGCGAACCGGTTTCCTCGGCCGTCACGGTTGCACCGGCAGGCGCCAGCAGCGGGAAGATCGCCAGCATAGGGATCACGGCGATATCCTGGAACAGCAGCACGGAAAAGGCGCTCTGCCCCGCGGCGGAGCCCATCTGTCCCTTTTCGGTCAACACCTGCAATACGATGGCGGTAGAAGAAAGCGACAGGATCATCCCGATCACGAGCGCCTGGTTCCAGGGCAGCCCGCAGGCCATCGCCAGCCCGCCGATCAGCATGGCCGTCACCACCACCTGCAACCCGCCAAGCCCGAGGATGGGTGCGCGCAGCTTCCACAGCAGCGAAGGCTCCAGCTCCATGCCTATCAAAAATAGCATCATCACCACCCCGAACTCCGCGAAATGCATGAGGTCCTGCCCGCTCTGGCCGATCAGCCCCAGCAGGGCCGGACCGATAATGATCCCGCCGAGCAGGTAACCCAGTACGGAACCGAGGTTCAGTTTCTTGGCCAGCGGCACGAACACCACCATGGTCGCCAGATACACAAGTGCCTGATAAAAAAAGGATTCGTTCGACATATGTTGGATTTACTGGGTTCAACGGGGAGGCGCCGGCAACAGGCCCGGCAAGCCCGTCAGCATATTGGCCTCGGGCTGGCGCATCAGCATCTTCAGATCAATCGAGTTATTGGACAGCCCCTGCAGCAGCTGTACAAATCCGTCTGCATAGCGCGCCAGGTCTTCGTCCGCGATGTGTGCGGAACCCGGAACGATGTAAGGCGGAAGGTAATGCATGTGGCACAACAGCGCCGATTGCCGGTAGGGCAGCAGAAAGTCGTGTACCGCGTGGCCGTGGTGCCCTTCCGCCGTGTAGGCCTGCGCATTGCCGCCGGTGGAGATCACCTGCATGAGGTATTTGCCCTGCAGCGCAACACCGTCCTTCCCATACGCCCAGCCATGTTCCAGCACGAGGTCCATCCATTGCTTCAGGAGGGCAGGACCGCTGTACCAATAAAAAGGATGCTGAAAAATGATAAGATCATGTTTTTCGAGGATGGGCTGTTCCTGCCCGGGCAACACGTCGAAATCGGGATATTCCTCGTAGAGATCGCGCAGCGTGATGCCGGGCAGCGTGCGCACCGCCTTCAGGAGCCGGGCATGCACGCGCGAGCGCTCGAATGCCGGATGGGCGAACAGAATGAGAATTTTCAATCGGCTATAAATTACAAATGTGCATTGAAGTTAAGATTTTATTCCACTCCAATGCACATTCGTAAGTAGTAAGGTATCCTTATATCTGCAGGGCTCCCGCCGCCGCTTCGTCCACGAACCAGTGCAGCTGGCCGTTTTCGGGGCGGATGAGCTGGGAAGGATAAGTATCAGGGTCCGGATTGCCGTCGAGCACCGCCTTCAGCGTCAGCGCCTTTCCTTCACCCGTCGCCATAAACACCACGCAGGAAGCGAGGTTGGTAACGGGAGCGGTGAGGGTGATGCGGTACATATCCTGCGCTTCCAGCCAGAAGGCTTTGGCCCACGCTTTTTTCTCCTGAACGATCGGCAGGCCGGGGAAGAGCGAGAGCGTGTGGCCATCGTCGCCCATGCCGAGCAGCACCAGGTCGAAGGTGTTTTCCTTTCCTTTAAAATATTTGTGCAAGATGTTTTCGTATTCCTTTGCGGAAGCCTCCGGCTCGATGTCCGTCCGCATCACATGGATGTTTTCGGGAAGGGCGCCCACTTTGTCGAGCAGCACGTCGTACGCCATGCGGGCGTTGTTGCGCGGGTCCTCGAAAGGCACGGCGCGCTCGTCGCCCCAGAAGAAATGTACGCGGTTCCACTCGATCATGTTCACGTAAGGCTCCTTGGCGAGCAGCGCGTACAGGCTTTTCGGGGTGTTGCCGCCAGACAGCACGAAGGTGAAGATTTCCTTTTGCTGAAGCGTTTCCTGGATATACTGCGTCAGGAACGCGGCCAGGTTTTCGCTGAGCTGTTGCGGATTATTGGCGATGTGTAATTCCATGCTTTACTTTTTTTCCGGTGGCAGATTGATCCAGGCGTGGCCGTCGCGGGCGATGAGGGCGTCGGCGTCTTCAGGGCCCCAGGAATCCGGAACGTAGTTCGGGAAGTCGACCGGGTGGCGGTTTTCCCATGTTTCCAGGATGGGCATGATCACTTTCCAGGCGGATTCCACCTGGTCGGCGCGCATGAAGAGCGTGGCGTCGCCTTCCATTACGTCGAGCAGCAGGGTTTCATACGCTTCGGGGGTATGATCGTCGCTGTTGTCGTAAGTGAAGGTCATGTTCACCGGGTCGAGGCTCATCGTTTGCCCCGGGCGCTTGGCCTGGAAGCGGATGCGGATGTCCATTTCAGGCTGAATGCTGATCGTCAGCCGGTTGCTGCGCCAGGATTCCGCCGCTTCCGACGGGAACGCGAAGGTGGGCGCATCTTTGAACTGGATGGTGATGTGGGTGGACTTCTGGTGCATCAGCTTGCCGGTGCGCACGTAGAACGGTACGCCCTGCCAGCGCCAGTTGTCGATGAAGAACTTCACCGCCGCGTAAGTTTCGGTGGCCGACTGCGGGTTCACGCCTTTTTCCTCGCGGTACCCCGTCATCTCTTTCCCTTTCATCCAGCCGGCGCCATACTGGCCGCGCACGGCGTACTCATGCACATCTTCTTTCCGGAGGGGACGGATGGCGTTGAGCACATCTACTTTCTTATTACGGATTTCGTTGGCGTCGAAGGAAACGGGGGCTTCCATGGCTACCATGCACATGAGCTGCAGGATGTGGTTCTGCACCATGTCGCGGAGGGCGCCGGAATGCTCGTAGTAACCGCCGCGGCCTTCCAGCCCCACGCTTTCGGCGGCGGTGATCTGAATGTGGTCGATGTAATGACGGTTCCATACCGGTTCGAAGAGCGCGTTGGCGAAGCGGAGCGCCAGGATGTTCTGCACGGTTTCCTTGCCGAGGTAATGGTCGATACGGAAGATCTGCTCCTCCGCGAAGAGCCCTGTCAGCAGGTCGTTCAGCTCATGCGCGCTTTCGAGGTCGTGGCCGAAGGGTTTTTCGATCACGATGCGGGTGGTATTCTTCTCTTTGCAAAGATTGAGCGTGCCCAGCTCCTGCGCGATGGACGGCACCAGCTGGGGCGCCACGGCGAGGTAGAAGATCACGTTGGGATGCACGCCCCATTCTTCCTCTTTTTTGCAGACGTAATCCGCGATGCGCTGGTACGAAGCAATGTCGCCCGCATCCAGCTGCAGGTAATTGACGTGCTGGAAGAATTCCTGGTAATGGCTTTCGGTTTCCGCTTTGCGGCGCGAAAACTTATCCAGGCCTTCCTGCAGGTGGCCGCGGTATTTATCGTCGGAATATTCCGTACGGCCGATGCCCACGATGGCGAACTGGTCCGGCATCCACTCGTCGAGGAAGAGGTTGTACAGCGCGGGTGTCAGTTTCCGGTAGTTCAGGTCGCCGCTGCCGCCGAAGATAAAGAGGATGGAAGCAGGAGGGCGCTTATGATGTTGCATAAAAAAAGTAAAAGATTAATGGTGTTGCCAGTTGGTGTGAAAACTGCCTGGCATGTCTATACGCTGATAAGTATGCGCGCCGAAGTAATCGCGTTGCGCCTGCACCATGTTGGTGGGCAGCACTTCGCTGCGGTACGCATCGAAATATGACAGCGCGGCCATGAAGCCCGCGGCCGGCAGTCCCGCCTGGGCCGCCTGCACGATCACGGCGCGCATGTTATGTTCTTTAGATTTGACAATTTCAGACACCGCTTTGTTCAATAACAGGTTGGGAACTTCCGGGGCGGATTTCAGCGCCTCGTAGAATGTGCCCAACAGGGCCGAACGGATGATGCAGCCGCCGCGCCATACCTTCACGGCTTCGGGCAGCGGGATTTGCATGTCATGCGCTTCGGACGCGGTGTGCAGCATGGCCATGCCCTGTGCATAACACATCACCGTGGCGAACTGCAGCGCGTCTTTCACCTGGTCGATGAACAGCTTCGTTTCCGCGGAAACGGGGATCTTCGGCTCGGCGTACACTTTGGATGCCTGCACCCTTTCGTCTTTATAAGCCGAAATGCTGCGCATGGACACCGCCGTGTCGATGATGGTCACCGGAACGGCGAGGTCCATGGCTTCCTGGGAAGTCCATTTGCCGGTGCCTTTGGAACCCGCCTTGTCGAGGATGACGTCGATGAGGCGCTGGCCTGATTTATCGTCGGGCTGCAGGAAGATGTCGGCGGTGATTTCCAGGAGGAAAGACTGCATTTCGCCCGCGTTCCAGTTTTTATATACTTCGTGGAGCTGGTCGTTGTTGAGGCCGGCGGATTTAAGGAGCCGGTAGCTTTCGCTGATCAGCTGCATGATGGCGTACTCGATGCCGTTGTGCACCATTTTCACATACTGGCCGGCCGCGCCTTTGCCCAGGTAAGCCACGCAGGGCTCCCCGTTCACTTTGGCCGCGATGGCTTCCAGCATGGGTTTCACGTGATCGTAGGCTTCCTTGTCGCCGCCCGGCATGATGCTGGGCCCCGTGCGTGCGCCCTGCTCTCCGCCGGACACGCCCACGCCCATGAAATGGAACCCCGCTGCTTTCATGCTCTCCACCCGGCGAAGGGTGTCGGTGAAATGGGAGTTGCCGCCGTCGATCACGATATCGCCAGGCGCCAGGAGCGGCCGCAGCGATTCCAGCACATCGTCTACCGGCTTGCCTGCCGGAACGAGCATCATGATCCTGCGGGGGCTTTGCAATTGCCCCACCATTTCTTCCAGCGACACCACGCCTTTTACACGCGTGCCTGCAGTGGCGGAGCTCTCGAAGGCCTTAGCCTTCTCCGTGTCCTTGTCGAAGCCGATCACGGCAAATCCATGGTCCGCCATGTTGAGCAACAGGTTGCGCCCCATTACCCCCAGGCCGATCATGCCGAATTCATACAAGCTGTTTGACATATATTCAGTTATCAGGATTGAAGGGGCGAAATTAGCCTTTTGCCCCCATTAATTATTTGCGGAGTTGCAGGGTGAGATCGCGCAGCGCTTCCAGCGCCCGGTGCGCCAGCTCCTTCACCTTCTCGTCGGTCAGGTTGCCCTGCTCGTCGAACTTTGACGGCGCGGCGGCCACAAGCCCCTCCGGCTTCGCGATCTGCTTCATGTCCAGGAACTGGAAAACGGGCTTGAATGCCAGCTGCATCCTCACCGTTCCCCACATCCCCGGCGTAGCGCCCATCAGGGCCACCGGTTTGTGCATCAACGGTGCATCCGTGCCCCGGCTCGCCCAGTCGATGGCGTTCTTCAATCCACCCGGAATAGAATAATTATACTCGGGAGACACGATCAGGAACGCATCCGCCCGCGCCAGCGCCTCACGCATCGCTACGACCGACGGCGGCCGCTCCCCTGCGTCGAGGTCGGCGTTATATAATGGAACTTCATCAAATGTGACGATTTCGGAAGTCATCCCCGCCGGGAGATTGGCCAGGGCGGCGCGCAGCAGCGCCGTGTTGTATGAGCCTTTCCGGAGACTACCGGAAAGACCCGCAATATGTACGTTGGTACTCATGTGGTTTGCAGTTCGAACATCAACGCGGCAAAAATAGGTACAAAAAAGCATCAGGAAAAGGAAAAACGGGCGGAGGATGTATAGGAACGACGAAAACCAGCCACCAGACAAGCCGGCAGCCGGTTATGGGGTTTATGGATAACAGTCTTACCAATCTCCTCATCAACCGGAACAGGCACTGCCAACTTACCGGCAGGCGATGCCTAACCAGCTGATTGTTAATCGGTAACCCAATTTGGGTAAACGGTCGTTCTACTATAACAACTCCCGTGCCGCAGAATTTTTTATCTTGTCTCCGTTATGAAAAAAGCGCTCCTCACCTGCCTGCTCGCCGGTATCGCTACCGCTGTTTCGGCCCAGCAGAAAACTAAGGCCACCCTCAACCACCTGGCCCTTTACGTCCAGCACCTGGAGAAATCCACGGTTTTCTACCGCGACCTGGTGGGTCTCGACACCATTCCCGAACCCTTCCACGACGGCAAGCACACCTGGTTTTCCGTAGGCCCCAAAAGCCACTTGCATCTCATTGCCGGGGCCACGGCGCCCTACACGGGCGACCGCAACTCGCATATCTGCTTCAGCGTGCCCTCCGTAGAGGCGTTCATCGGTAAACTGGCGAAAGCCGGCATCCCGTTCATCAACTGGGCCGGCGAAAAAGGGAAAGTCACCAAACGGGTAGATGGCGTGCAGCAAATCTATCTCCAGGACCCCGACGGGTATTGGATCGAAGTGAACGACGCCAGGGAGTAGCCTTTACTCCTTCACGAGCCGGAACCGGTGGGGAACCGGTGTGCGCAACGCCGCCGGGATCACCGAGGCTTCCGCGAATTCCTTCACGATCTCCGCTTCGCGGGGCTTGTTTTTCCGGTATGCGATCACGCGTTTGATATTGGTGGAATCCAGGCCCGAAGCGCCGGGGTTGGCCGTGAACGCATCGAGGTCTTTGGAGAACCGGTGCTCCACCAGTTTTATATCGCGGAGGAGTTTTTCCAGTTTCCAGGCTTCGGCCATATGCTTCTGCACCTCCAGTGCTTGCCTGTATTGCGGAGTGCTTGTTATTTCGGCGAGGTTTAACCCTCTTTCCAGGGCGCCGGAAAAATAGGACCCGATCTTTTCATCATCTATATATAAAGCATAATTGCCCGGTTCGATATAATGCACGAACAGCATCTCACGGCTGATGTCGTTGATGATGGGCGCCAGCTGCAGGGCTGCCTGCTGGTCGGCCCGAAGCGGGAACGGCAGTGCCGATTCCAGCATGGTGAATGAAATTTCCTTTTTATCGCGCTTCAGGCCGGAGATCTTGCAGAATTTGCTTTTTCCCTGACTGGAAGCAGTCGTTTTATCGATTACCATATACGACACAAACGGTTCCGATTTCATGGTTTTCAACCAGTCCCAACCCATGAGCAGATGTCCAGGACCGGCGGGATGGATGCGGTCTTTACTCACGATTGTGGCCGTGGAATCGGTCGACTGCGCCAGTTTGTTTTTCTCCACCATCATCCCCCAATAATCCACCAGCGGCAGCTGATGCTTTTTCGCTACGCTTTTCACGAATTCGCCGCATTCCTTCAGCGCGTCGTTGGCCCCGAAGTTATTGGTGCCGGCCATTTTGGAAGTCTGGTCGTAGATGGAAGGCGTTTGCAGGATGACCTTCACCTTCGCGGCGAGCAGCAGGGTAACGAGGCTGTCGAGGTTGCGTTTGTAGGCAGAAATGGCTTCCTGTTGCTTTTCGCGGATGCCCGGTTCGCTTTTACGGCGCGGGTCGTACAGCGGGCGGTTGATGTCGTTCATCCCTATCATCACCACCACATGCGTGGGCTTATGGGAAAGGATATCGTGCTGCAATCGGCGGATCATGCCCGAAGCCACATCCCCGCTGATCCCTCCGTTGAAGAACTGCACGTTTTGCGTTGGGAAGCGGGTGGCGTAATACAAGGCTACGTTATGCCAGTAATCGCCATTATGGGTGATGCTGTTGCCGGAGAAAACAACACGGTCGCCGTTCTTGAAATACTGTGCCGACGCTGCGTGGAATGCCAGCAGGAGGAAAATGAGAATTCGTGTACGCATGGTAGGATGATAAAGGTTCCGCACCCAATATACGCAACCCGGATTTTATATCCACTCCGGATGGGCGATGTACAAAAAAAAGAAAGCACATCCGGGGGAGATGCGCTTTCGCAGAGGGGATTGGGGGAAAACAAACAGTAGTTATCAGACTAGCGATACAAAAGTAGGCCCCTCCCCCAAGAAAAACACGAGTACAACCGCTGATTCCTGAAATACCGTATTTCTACGCAACGCGCATTTGTGGTTTTGCAAACGTTTGCATACATTGTGATGCATTCAAATTCCGCATGTTATGAAAATGAGCCTTTTGAAGGGTATCGCCGGGCTGCTGATGCTTCCGGCGGCCCTGTCGGCACAGTCGGGCAAGAACGCCCTCCGCAATTTTCCCGCCGGCGCCACGCCGGAAGAAATCGGCAACAAGGTAGCCGCCCGGTTCATCGCCACACCGCACACCAACTTCGGCCGGCCCTATCCGCCCAGGGTCATCACTTATCCCGAAACCTGCACCTGGTACGGCGCGCTTACTTTCGCGCAGATCACCGGCAATACGGAACTCCGCCAGCAACTGGCCCGCCGCTTCGAGCCGCTCTTCGGCGCCCGGGATACCCTCATCCCCGTTCCGGACCACGTAGACTACACCGTTTTCGGCTCCGTGCCCCTCGAGCTCTATCTCCAAACGAAAGAAGACCGCTACCTCCGGCTAGGCAAACACATCGCCGACAAGCAATGGGGCCCGCCGGAAGGGAAAAGGGTAGTGCCCGCCAGCCACCGATTTTACAGCCAGGGCTACACCTGGCAAACACGCCTCTGGATCGACGATATGTTCATGATTACCGCGGTGCAGTCGCAGGCAACCCGCGCCACGGGCGACCGCTCCTACATCGACCGCGCCGCCAATGAAATGATCCTCTACCTGGATTCCCTCCAGCAACCCAACGGCCTGTTTTACCATGCCCCTTCCGCCCCCTTCTACTGGGGCCGCGGCAACGGCTGGATGGCCGCCGGGATGGCCGAGCTGCTGCGATCCGTCCCGAAAAACAATCCCAACCGCCCCCGCATCCTCCAGGCCTACCGCAACATGATGGCTTCGTTGCTGAAGTACCAGTCGGCCGACGGTATGTGGCACCAGCTGGTCGACGATCCCGATTCCTGGAAAGAGACCTCCTGCACGGGGATGTTCGCTTTCGCCATGATCACCGGCGTCAAAAACGGCTGGCTGGAGGCAAAAACCTACGGCCCTGCCGCCCGCAAAGCCTGGCTGTCGCTCATCACCTACCTCGATGAAAACGCCGATATCCGCAACGTCTGCGAGGGCACGAACATGAAAAACGATCATCAATATTACCTCGACCGCAAGCGCCTTACCGGCGACCTGCATGGTCAGGCCCCGCTGCTGTGGTGCGCTACGGCCCTGCTCCGTTAGTTTCGGTCATATCCTACCGTAAAGAAACGCCAGGGCACTGAGGCCCCGGCGTTTTTTCTTTCACTCAGGGCTACTTTGTTCGCTGTTCGCGAATCGCGAACAGATTATTCGTATCTCCGAAAGAGGAAGAACCGGCTTCATTGCCAGTCAGATTAGAAAATTTGCCATCGCGTTGTAATCGCACGCTAATCACGTTGTAATCGTATGCAAATTGTATTGTAATCGTATGCTCATTGTACAGTCATTGCGTTGTTACATTCCTCTAACCGTCCTTTAGCCGTCCTCCAGACGCCCGTTTACCTGGGGCTAGACGTCCTGTAACTGCCCTTACACCCTAAAAAAAACCTCCCGAACGCGAGTCCGGGAGGTTGGGGCACAAACATGGAATCTGTACGAC
>NZ_CALNBI010000224.1 GCF_937874145.1 uncultured Chitinophaga sp.
CATCGCCTGGGTGTCTAACACCATGGGCACCGTGAACCCCGTGAAAGAGATCATTTCCCTCGCGCATGAACAGGGCATCCCCGTGCTGCTCGACGCCGCGCAGGCAGCCGCGCACATTCCCATTAAAGTGCACGAGCTGGACGTGGATTTTCTCGCACTTTCGGGGCACAAACTGTTTGGTCCCACCGGCATCGGCATCCTCTACGGAAAGGAAAGCTGGCTGGAGAAGCTGCCCCCCTACCAGGGCGGCGGCGATATGATCAAGCACGTTACTTTCGAAAAAACGACTTATGCCGACGTTCCCCTGAAATTCGAGGCCGGAACGCCCGCTATCTGTGAAGCCATCGGTCTCGGCGCCGCCGTTGCCTGGGTGAACAAGATCGGCATCCATAAGATCCAGGCATATGAGCACCAGCTGACCGAATACGCTGTGGCTGCGCTGAAACAAGTGGAAGGCCTCCGCTTTATCGGGGAAGCCAAACACCGCAGCGGCGCCATTTCGTTCCTGGTGGGCGATACCCATCCTTCGGATGTAGGCGTACTGCTCGACCAGCAGGGCATCGCCGTGCGGACGGGCCACCATTGCACCCAGCCACTCTGCGACCGCTTCGGCATCCCTGGGACGGTGCGCGCATCGCTGGCCGTATACAATACCACTGCTGATATCGACAAGCTGGTGGAAGGTCTGCGGAAAGCCGTAACTTTGTTGGGATAAATCAAGACGACATGACAATCAAAGAGCAACAGGACAGGATCATTGAAGATTTCGAAGTGTTTGGCGACTGGATGGAGAAGTACGAGTACATCATTCAGCTAGGCAAAGACCTGCCGCTCATTGACCCGCAGTATAAGACAGACGACAACCTGATCCGTGGATGCCAAAGTAAAGTATGGCTTCATGCGGAACTGAAGGATGGAAAGCTTGTTTTTACGGCCGACAGCGACGCCGTGATCACCAAAGGGCTCGTGAGCCTGGTGGTCCAGGTACTGAGCGGCCATTCGCCGAAAGACATCGCGGAAGCAGACATTTACTTCATCGACGCCATCGGTTTAACCAGCCATCTCTCCCCCACCCGTTCCAACGGCCTGTTGTCGATGCTGAAACAGATCAAGCTGTATGCCGTTGCCTTTCAGGCGAAATCAATGCAAAACTGACGCAACATGGAAATAACGATGAGAGACCAGGTGGAAGAAGCGCTGCGCACGGTGTATGATCCCGAGATCCCCGTGAACATTTTCGACCTTGGACTGGTGTACCAGATCGAGGTGAAGGAAGAAGGCAAAGTGCTGGTCATCATGACCCTTACCGCCCCCGGTTGCCCCGTGGCAGGTTCGATCATGGAGGAGGTGAACCAGAAAGTATCCGCCATCCCCGGCGTTACGGATGCGGATGTGCGCCTCACTTTCGATCCGCCCTGGACGAAAGACATGATGAGCGAAGAAGCGAAACTCGAACTAGGATTTTTGTAAAAATGTTGAAAGACGCCCCTGCAAAGCGGCGTCTTTTTTTATACCCGAAAAATATGGCAGAAGATATAGCGATCATCAAAGGCACGAAAGCCGAACAATACGAAGCGCTCCTTCCCCAGATCAAAGCGCTGATTACCGGGGAGCCTGACCAGACGGCCAACCTGGCCAATATTTCCGCCGCGCTGAAAGAACAGTTCGGCTGGCTCTGGGTGGGATTTTACCTGGTGAAAGATGGTGAGCTCGTGCTGGGGCCTTTCCAGGGGCCGGTGGCCTGCACGCGGATACGGAAAGGCCGCGGGGTATGCGGTACGGCCTGGGATCGGGCGGAAACGCTGGTGGTCCCGGATGTGGAGGCATTCCCGGAGCATATTGCCTGCAGCAGCCTCTCCCGCTCTGAGATCGTGGTGCCGCTTATCCATCATGGAGAAGTGAAAGGTGTGCTGGATGTGGACAGCACCGATCTTAATACTTTCGACGAAACGGACAAACGTTATCTCGAAGAAATTTCCGGCTGGATTTTCGCATCCTGATAAAATTTTTACGTGCTTCTTTTCCGTACATTGAATGCGGTTGGATTGATGAATGAATTCGTCGATCCAACCGCATTTTTGTTTGTTCCTTGAAACCCGGCCATAGCCTGGTTCATATTTGTTGACCCAATTCAGATTAAAATGAACATCTACGATCAAATTGCCGAATGGGCTTTAAATGCCAAACGGACTCCAATGCAGAAAGCAGCATTGTTCCTTACTGTTTTCACTGGATCAATTATGTTGAACGACATCTTTGGATTTACTTTTTATTATAATTCACTGCGGAAAGTTGAGCAAATGACTAAACTAACCGCTATCATCAAAGATCCTGAAACCGATAGTACAGGAAGAATGCATGCGATAGCACTAAGGGAAAGACTATTAGAAAGGGAGTCTTATTCTTTCGTTTTCCTTGAACGCCAACGCACAAAAGGAAATCTATCCCAATGCCAGGAAAAGGACCAGACACCTACTATCGTACCAACAATAATAAAAGACATAACAAAGGACTCCATAAAAGATTTTATTTGTTAATAATTTCTTCAGTTGGAATATACCTTATTCTTATACCGATAATATTTTTCGAGGTAGTTTTTTTGAAAAAAAATGCACATACAAATGAAAGCATCACTGCCTACTACATTATTTTTCTGGTTCTTATGCTTGCTGCAATGTTCGTGCATACACTTCTAACGAATATCCCTGTTATTTGGGGGAGCCCTCTATGGAATTATTTATTGAATTTCCTTATTCAATCTGCAACTACTATTTTCATTCAAATGCAGTTATGGAAGTATCAAAAATCAAAACGCCGCTGAAAACAGCGGCGTATATGATTACATAACACGTAGCATCAAGTTATACTACTGACGCTCAACCACGATGAACACTACAGACATCGGCGGCAGCGCGAAGCGAAGTCCGTCCTTCGTTTTGGCGGAGAAAGCACGCACGCGCCCCAGGTCCGCCGGTCCGCCGGCTATGCCGGAAGGCCCGTTGCCATTGACAAATACCTTTCGGGAAAAATGGCTTACGCCCTCTCCGCCCGTCAGCTCGTACCAGTAACACCGCTCCCCTGCTTTGAAGTTCTTCAGGTCCAGCGAAACCGTTTGAGCGGTGGCGGCGCGGTTCACCAACGTGATGCCTGCATGGCCGCTGCTGAACGTGGTGGCGTAAGCGTTAATATTATGATTGGAAGCCGGCAGCGTAGTTTCCAACAACCGGTTGCCCACGCATTGCTGCAAATAATAGAGATAGTAAAACGCCGGGCGCGCGCTCCATTTATCCTCGCCGGAAGCGGCTTCGCCCTGGCTGAATAATCCATGGTCGTTCCCGTTCTCCCAGGCGTTGGCGAGATCCCATCTGCAGGCCATTCCAAATCCGTTCTTCAGCAACTCGCCGATCACGAGCACGGCATGCATGCCCGCCACCTGCGACACCATTTGCTGAGAACCCACCGCAAAAATGTTCAATTCCGTCAGCCATTGCGTTGCACCGTTGTTTTCAGGTGTTCCATCATCGCTTTGGAAACGGCTTCCGCGGAAGCAAGCACTTCCGGCGGGTTGGAATTGGTGTTGTACGGCGTGAAATAACTGTGTACGATGAAAAAATCGGCGGCAGCGCCCGCTTCCTTCAACACACCCGCATTCCAGCTTTTATCCGTAGCCGTGGCCCAGGTGGGCGGGTCGTGTTCCAGCAATTGGGCGCCGATCTGGATCGTATGGCCGATGGCCGCCGCCGCTTTCCGCATGGAATCCGCAAATATTTTCCAGTGCCGGCCATACAGTTCGCCAGTAACGAATTCCGGCTGTCCGTCGCGGTTGGCGGAGGGATCGATGCGATACCCCGCCTGCCAGGTGCCATTGCTTTCGTTGCCGATCTCCCAATACTTTGTCCTGCCTTTGTCGTACCGCACCCACTCTGCCGCCAGGTGCGCCGCGGCGGCAACAGGGTCCGGCCCCGTGCCATAACGCGCATAAGCGTAATTGACGGTGATCACGCCTTCGGTGCCGGTTTGCTGCAGCATCTTGTAATAATTGGCGATGCTCATCGTCCAGCCGTCGGTATTGCCGCCGAACCAGTAGCCTGCGGGCATGGTTTTACCGTCTGCATCGGTGAGCTGCAAAGGCGCATCGGCTGGGGAATTTCCCGGAGCCGCATTCCAAAAGTAAACACTGCTGAGGTTGCCCCCGGGAAAGCGCAGAAGGCGCGGCTGGAGTTGCTGGATTTGTTGCAGCAGCTTCGGCTCCGTCACCATTTGCGTCATGTAAATATTGGTGTTGTTGCCCAGTAATGTGGGCGGAATTTTCGTAAGGATTTTAGACGCATCCGCCGTGACCGTAACCTGCGCGGATGCCGGGAGAGCCTTCTCGTCGAAGGCTGGCGCCGTGAATGTCTTTTCCTTCCAGCCATCCATAAAAAAACCTATAGTTGCCGCTGTGGCCGGATCTTGCGGCGACACTACCGGACCGGTAGTATCGCCGCCGTCAACATCGCTGTTTCCGTTCACACGGTCGCCGGATTTCTTGTTGCAGCCAATCAGCGCGCAAACTATCATGCTCAGTAAACAGATCCCTCTTACCGTATTTTTCATTCCTATTTTATCTTGACGATCCTGAAATTGTCGAATGCTGCGTGGAAGAATGTGATGGGCTTATCGTCGGAAGGGCCCAGCCAGTATACAAAAGGCAATCCGCCATCTTCCAGTACGATGTCTGCCATCGAGGTCACTACATCACCCGTTCCGTCACCTTCCGGACCCGATTTCCGGATATTGTCAAGCGGAATCGTGACGGTCCTCCATTTGTTACCGGTGTGGAAAACGCTGCCGGGCAAACCATCCCAGGGTTTCCAGCGGATAACGAGGTTGTTGAAGCGGAACAGGCACACACCTGCCGTCCAGGGTTCCTTGGTATTGATCTCGAACTTCAGTGCGTATTGCTCTGTTTTGTTATTACGCTCCTCCGGGGTGAAGAGTACAACGGTGTTGAATTGACCTGTCCGGTTGGACTCCCACCAATTCCAGTTTCCATGCGGAATATCCCCGAAAATGTGCTCGAGGTAGAACCCTCTTGTGCCGGGGAATTTCACGGGATCATTGGTTCGGATAGCGCCCCAATACGGCCAGTTAAAACGTGGCTGCTCACCGGCTTCGCCACTATTCGTGAAGTTGCTGATCACATTCGTTTCCTGGTGGTTATTGATCGGACCATCGCTGTAAGCGGTGCCGATTTTCCCTACGATCGTGATGCGGCCGGTATCTCCCTGCAGGTCAGGCAGCAGGAATGCCAGCCGGTCGCCGGCGAAATTGCCTTTTGTTTCCGTAATCTCCCTTCCACCAGGCAGAATTACTTTTTCTACCAGCCACAAGGCGGCGCCGTGCACGATCATGGAATCTCCGGCAAATGCGTTCTCGTTTTCGATCCCGGAAATGGAAGGCGGCGGAATATTGAGCGTAAAACCATGCACCGCCTCGCCGCGCGGGGTAGTGATGCGGATTTGGTTGGGTACGTCCGGATCGGTTGCTTCGGTAGTTGCATCCCGCGGGATCGTCATGATAATGTGCGTATTTGTGTTGTACGCAGGATTAAAGTAAGATTCGAAATTATTGAACTTGACGCTGGTGGCCCCTTTCAGGTTTTCGCCCGTGATAAGGATCAGCGTTCCGGGGAAAGCTTCTACAAATGCGCTATCCATTTTAGCAGAATCCAGCATCGTTACGCGGTGGATGACCGGCGGGCCCGACACGCCGGCATCGTCTTTTGTACAAGCCGCCGCCAGCAACAGGAGAAATCCGGCCAGCAGTATGCGAATATTTTTAGTCATGAGAGTACGTTTTACAGGATGAATTAGAACTGGTAAGGAACAGGAGGTTTCCGGAGATTCGGCGCTGTGGTCAGTTCTACGGCGGGGATCGGAAGGAAGAAATTACCCTGGCTCACAGTAACTTTGATTTCTGTGTCCGCCGTAATAGTCCAGCTGGTTGCGAACTTCTCGGCATTCGGAATGATGTGGTAATCGCCGCGGTTTTGGGCATTGATCAGGTTAACCGCCTGTTGTGGCGAGTGATAATACATCCTCACCAGGTCGTACCATGCCTGGCCTTCAACTGCAAGCTCCAGTCTTCTCTCAATATAAATATCATTTCCATTGATCGCGTCTTTCTCTGCAACCCCGGCTCGCCGGCGCACTGCATTAAAATACTGCAATGCCTTCCCGTCGTTGGTAGTGGCGCTGTTACCCAATACGGCTTCCGCATAAATCAGGTACACATCTGCAAGGCGAAGCATGTAAGTATTCATTTCCGTCCTCATTTCGCCGATCTTCCCGTTATTGTCTTCCGGTCTGCCGACCACATATTTTTTCACCCAGGCGCGGTCGTTCCAGCGTTCACCGGCGTCCCTGTTCAGCCAGGGCACCTGTAACTCCTGAACCATCTTGCGGCCGGGGTTGGCGGGATCGTCTACAGACTGGTGGATATAGGCATAATGCATACCCGGCAACATGAATGTAGCTTTCAACCGTTTATCGTTATTCGCGTACAACAACAGCTGGTCCCATGAAGCGCCAAGATCACCGCCCCATCCGTCGTTGAACCCGGTGATATCACCGCTGTACGCCAGGAATGCCTGCACGCTGTTCTGCGCACCCCAGTCACCATCATATTTCCATTGCAAAGCAAAAAGGCTTTCGGAATTGTTGTTGTTCTTCATCATGAAGAGGTCTTCATAATTCTCCATCAACCTCGCCCCGCTGTTCTCGATTACGTCGAGGGAGAATTCTTTGGCTTTGTCAAGGTCTTCCTGCTTGCGCTGGCCGGTACCGCCGAGCCCCGCGCGGGTGAGGTACGCTTTGGCCAGCATCCCTTTTGCGGCCCAGCTGGTCAAACGCCCGGGCTGAGCAGGCGTGGGAGGTAAATTATCGACGGCGAACTGAAGATCCCGGACAATGAATTCCCATACGCTTTCCACGGTATTGCGCGTGATAGACGTATCTGTCAGCAAAGTATTGTTATCCGTAATAATCGGCACCGCTCCCCAGTTCTGCACGAGGAAGGAATAAGCCACCCCGCGCATGAAGCGCGCCTCGGCGATCGCCATTTGTTTAATGTTCGAGGGAACGGCGGGCCCGGTGTATTTATTCACGTTGTAGATAGCCATATTGGCCTGCGCCACCACGTTGAAGAACGCCGACCAGGAGCTGTACACCTCCGGTGTAACGTCGTTGGTTTCCAGGCGGATGTTCACCACCTGGTAAGAACCGGAAGTGAGAACGCCCGCACGCCCGTCGCCGATGCCGTGCGAGGCCTTATCGTTATAGGCAAACCAAACGATATTGTACAATGGCGCGGTACTGGCCAGCACCTGCTGGCTCGTCTGATAGAAGTTGACGTCCACGATCGCATCTTCTGGCGGACGGTTCAGGAAATCCTTGCTGCACGATGCAAACATTGTAATGCAGCAAAGGGAATATATATATCGGATGAATTGTTTTTTCATGATTCGGAATTTAAGGGTGCTTAGAAATCCACCGCCACGGCAGCGTTATACATACGGGTGAGCGGATAGCGGCCAGCGTCTACAGCGATAAGCTGGCTGTTGAGTTGTACTTCTTTACCCACATACGCACCTACTTCGGGGTCGAAGCCGGAGTATTTCGTGAAAGTGTGCAGGTTTTGCGCACCTATCGTCAGGCGGATGGAGCGCACCACGCGCTGGCGGCTGATCCATTCGGCAGGAATGATATATCCCAGCGAAACGTTCTTGATGCGGATGTACGAACCGTCTTCCACGAACACATCCGTAAACCGGTTGCCATTGCCATTCACATCGTTCCCTACAATTCTCGGCACCTGCGTCCCCGGATTCGCCAGGACATCGTTCCCATTGGCGTCGGTTCGGATGCGCGCATAGTTAAATGCGTCCGACATCAGGTTGCGGCCAAGGTTAATGTTGTTGGGATTGGCGTTCGTGTAGCGTAAATAGTTATAGATCTCATTCCCCGAAGCGCCGGTTACCAGCACACTGAGGTCAAACCCTTTCCAGGAAACGGTATTGGTAAGCCCGAATGTGAGCTTGGGCCAGGGGTTGCCGATGAAAGTCTGGTCCTGGGAATCGATGAGGCCGTCGCCGTTCAGGTCTTTATATTTGATATCGCCTACCCATACGCCGCCATCCTTTTGAATAGGCAGCGGGCTGCCGCCGGATTGCGTGGGGATGGCACTTTTACGGATCTCAGCTTCAGATTCGAATACCCCGTCAGCCACATAGCCCCAAAACATCCAGGGCGCCATGCCGATTGCGGAACGCGCCGTAAAATTATCCATATACCAGGCCGAGCGGTTGATAACGGCGGTTTCGGTATAGAACTTCGTGATCTTCGTCTTAAAAGAAGAGATATTGAAATTGGTTTTCCAGGTCAGGCCATTACGGTTGATATTGGTCGTATTGAGCGTAATGCCAAAACCTTTGTTTTCCATCGCGCCGATATTTACCACCGGCGCATTGATGGCGCCCTCGCCCTTTGTTCCCATGTAAGCCGGCATTGGGTTGGACAGGAGCAGGTTGTCCGTATTGCGGACATAGAAATCTGCTTCCAGCTGGATCCTGTCTTTCAGCAAACCGATGTTCAGGCCGATATTCCGTGTTTCGGTAGATTCCCATTTCAAGTCGGCATTACCGTATTGGCCTGTACGGAAACCTGCGCCCCAGGGGGTTGTCACTGATGCCAGGGAGCTGTACTGCGCGCCACCGCTGCCGCTATTGCCGGTAGTCCCCCATTCCGCGCGCAGTTTCAGATCGCTGATAATGTCTTGCTGCTGCATCCAGGGTTCGCGGATAATGCGCCAGGCTGCGGAAACCGAGGGGAAGTACCCCCAGCGGTTGTTCGCACCGAAGTTTGAGGAACCATCTGCGCGGCCCGCCACCTGCAGGATGTACTTATCGTCGTACGTATAAACAGCACGGCCGAGCCAGGACTCCAGCGCACCGGAGCTTTTCCCGCCGCCTGTCGTCTCGCCTTCCGTGTCGCCCAGGTTGATGGACGGTATATCGTTGCTGGCAAACCCGATACGCTGAATGTTGGAACCCTCATAGTTCCAGGCCTGCGCTTCGTGGCTCACCATCGCATTGATACTATGCTTGCCGATGGAAGTGTTGTATTGCAGGAGCTCGTTCAGGTTCCAGTAAAAGTTCCGGCTGTTGTTCACGGACATCGTCGCGTCTTCCCTGTTAACGACACCGAGGCGATAACTGGGCGTAAACTTCATCCCATCCGAAAACTCGAAGTTGCCGTTGAAGCTGGTCCGGAAGGTAAGGCCTTTCAGCAGCGTTACTTCTGCGGCAACGCCGCCCATGCCGCCTGTTCTTTTCAGGTTGTTGGTCACGAGGTTTGCGATGGCTACAGGGTTGAGGGGCGCATACATCGCATTCCCCCCGAATTCGCGGCTGGTAGCGCCGCCCCAGGTGCCGTCGGCGTTCTTCACGGCCACGTTCGGGGCCAGGTTGATGGCATTGCGGATCACGTCTTCACTGGTGGAAGAAAGTTTCTCCTTTATCTGGTAAAAATTGACATTGGTGTTAACCGTAAGCCATTTGAACAACTTGTTGTCCATATTCAGCCGGAAGCTGTAGCGTTTGAAATCGGATCCCGCGGCCACGCCTTCCTGGTCGAAATATTCGCCAGAAAGGTAATAACCGGTACGCTCCGTTCCGCCGCTTACAGTAAGCTGGTGCCGTTGCAGCGGTGCAGTACGGAAGAGCTCCTGCTGCCACCGGGTGCCTTCTCCCAATACGGAAGGATTCTTGAATTCCGCGGTGGGCGTGCGGTTGAGCTGCGCCGCTATTTCATTGTTCATGATGGCGAACTGCTGCAGGCTGAGTACCGGAACATCATCAGGCTTATCCTGCAGCGTATATAAATAGTTATATCCCACTTTCACCTGTCCCTGCCGGCCGCGCTTGGTCGTTACCAGCACCACGCCGTTGGTGGCGCGGGAACCGTAGATCGCGGTTGCGGACGGCCCCTGGAGCAACTCCATGGATTCGATGTCGTTCGAGTTGATCCCCGCCAGCGGGTTTGTGGAACTTGTATTACCATACGAAACGGTAGACGGCTGGATCTGCACCCCGTCGATCACGTACAGCGGTTCGTTGGACCCGGTCAGGGTGTTCACCCCGCGGATCACAACGGAAACGCCGCCGCCCGGCTGACCCGAGTTTTGGGTTACATACACGCCGGCGGCACGGCCCTGGAGCGCCTGGTCGATGGTGGTATTGACCGTCCGCCCGATTTCAGCCGCCGAAACGGACACCTGGGCGCTGCTCTGGTCGGTTTTCTTCATCTTGCCATAACCTACCACCACCACGTCGCTGAGCGTTTTGCTGTCGACTACGAGGGATACGTTATAAACAGATGCGTTGCCTACCCTGATTTCCTGGGAAGTCATCCCAACGAAAGAAATGCCGATGATGTCTCCCGCCTTCGCCTGGATGGAGTATTTCCCTTCGGCATCGGTGGCTACGCCCTGGGAGGTGCCTTTGATAGCTACGGTGGCGCCGGGTATAGGTTGCCTCGATTCGCGGTCGGTCACGATGCCGGTTATGGTGCGCCTTTGGTCAGGGGGATTCTGGGCAAGCACCGTAGCCTGCGCCAGCCATAGGCAGAGGAACATCCACCAGGCCGGGCCGGACTTGCCCGATAAACTGATTTTTTTCATACGTAGAATGTTAGTTTGTGGAATGAAATGCGCGTTACACTTTTGGTTGACTTTGTAAACATTGGGCTGAATTCTCAAGCCCGGGATAAAAGTATCCCGATTACCCCAGACACAGGGTACCGCATTGTTTAAAATACAGGTAAGGAATGTTGCCGCAGGAGGGTCAAAATGTTAATTCCATAGGTACGATTTGTTGCCTTCACTCCTTGCGCATAGCTGTGGCATAGGCTGATGGCAGCATGTGGTACGCCATTTTGAAGTAACGCGCGAAATATTTCGGGTTGTTGAATCCGACTTCATAAGCCACTTCCGCTATGTTCATTTCCGTTTTCAAAAGGAGGTCGGCAGCCCTGCGCAAGCGCACCGAACGGATGAATTCGATGGGCGGCTGTCCGGTAAGGGCGTAAACCCGTTTGTAAACAGAAACCCTGTTCATGTGCAGCTCCCGGCTGAGGGCTTCCACGGAGAAGTCGGCATCGGATAAATGCGTTTCCACGATTTCGAGGGCGCGCTGCATAAATTTCTCGTCGGCCGAGAGCTGTGCAGGCTCCGCATCTTTCGGGATGAGATATTGGACCGGCGCCTTCCGTTCCAGGAGGTTGCGCACGCGGGAAAGCATGATTTCGAAGCTGAAGGGTTTGACGAGATAGTCATCCGCCCCGGCATCGAGCCCTTCCAGCTGCACGGCCTCCTCTCCCATGGCGGTGAGCAGGATCACCGGGATCTGGCGGGTGCGGGCATTGCTGCGGATCTTGCGGCAAAGCGCCAGGCCGTCCATCCCCGGCATATTGATATCGCTTACCACGAGATCGGGCTGGGCCGACAGTGCCGCCTGCCATCCGGCTTCCCCGTTGGAGGCTTCCAGTACGTTGTAATATTCCTGGAGGTTTTCCTTGAGGTAAAAACGGAAATCTTCCGTGTCTTCCACCAGCAGGATCGTGGGTTTGCGCTTGCCCTTCCGGGGCGCGCGGTCGTCGGGCGATTTAGCCTGAGCGGGAACGACATGCACGGGCACAACGGTTTTGCCTTCGCCGGAAACCAGGTCGTAGGGTATGCGGA
>NZ_CALNBI010000225.1 GCF_937874145.1 uncultured Chitinophaga sp.
CGCTCCCGCAAACACCCCCTGCTCCGGCGCCTCACCATCAGCGCCGAAACCGGCCTCCTCCGGGAAGATACCGTAGTGGCAGAACAGGATAAAGTGGACCTGCGGAAGAAATCCCTCGCCAGCTCCGACTTCCTCATCATCCGCGACCCCCATTCCGGCAGCTATGCCGTATGGATGTATTTCAATACCGAAGAAGCCGACGCCGGTTACCAGGTGGCCCACTTCTCCGCCAGCCACCGCGAAATCTCCCGCGCCCGGTTCAAAAGCTTCGACAACGGCGCCCCTTTCCGCTATTGGGACATGGCCGTGATCGGGGAAGAACGCCTCTGTATCCTGGGCATGGAAGAGAATAAAGGCCAGCTGGGCGACAGCGCCGTCATGAAACTCGCCACGCTCGACAGCGGGATGGTGTTCTTCAAATTCCACGACCTCCGCTTCCCGGCAGAAGCTGCCGTTACCGGGGCCGTGATCAAATACAACCCCTTCACCCGCCAGCTCCTCTTGCTGCAGGCCGTGAAGAAAACCGAAAAGAAATCCGACCGGATCATCACCCGCAGCTCGGTGGTGCAGTTGCCGAAACTGGACGTCGCCTTCGCCAGGGATATCCACTTCTGGGGCATCAACCAAAAACAACTCGAAGCCTTTGGCCACGAAACGGAATACAACGGCGTACCGCAGAATGTATTCTTCCGGCCCGATGGTACCTACAGCATCGTATTCGAGGAGCTCGATAACCACGTGCGCATGATGAACAATACACCCACCGTGGTGAGCACCGTGCTGGCGAACGTAGCCGTGGTGGATTACGACCGCGATGGCAAGGAAACCAACAGCTGGATCATCCCGCGGCGCCACATCAACCAGGGCGTCATCATGAAACCCTTCTACCTCAAAGCCCGCGAGAACGTAAACGCGCCCTTCCAATGGGGCGACCAGTACAAGCTTTTCACCTACATCCCCGGCTATATCCTCATCAACGACCTCGACGCCCGCCGCAAAGCGCAGGACCCCGCCCGGCAGGCCGCCATCCGCGATATCCGCGACTGCCACGGGTTTTATTACACGCTGGACGGGAAAGCCCCCGTGCCCCGGCGCGACTTCGTTTTCAATGAAGAAACCGACCGCCAGGTGGCGCTCTTCGCGTTTTCCAATTACGACGCGTCCAAACGCATGCTGGTGACGTTGAAACGAAATCCTGGGAACCGGAAAGAAGTGAAGCTGGTATGGCTGCAGGTGCCGGAACACCCTTCCATCCCGCAGGACATGGCAGGTACGCCGGCTAACCGCATGAAATGAAACGCTGAGTTGCTATAAACGGTAAAGCCGGAGCACTGAGGCTCCGGCTTTTTATTTTAGTTGACAGATGGTGCGCAGAAACGGTTATTCCACGAAACCCACGGCCACGGTAGCGTTCGAGAACTCGTCGACGAGGATGAACGTGCCGTTGGCGGGATTGCTTTGATAAGTGTCGGCGAAAACGGGCGAAGCGGTTTTCAGCACGATGCGGCCGATATCGTTTAGCCCCATTTCGCTCTTTTCTTCGATGCGGTTGGTGGTCACTTCCGTTACGCTGCTGATCTGCTGCACCTTGGATTTGATGCGGGTAGGACCGTGCTGCAACAGGTAAGTTTTACCGGTCGTCAGTTTGTTTTGGTCCATCCAGCAGATCTGCGCTTTCACTTCCCGGAAGCCTTCGGGCCGGGCCTGGCCTTCTTTCACGAGGAGGTTGCCGCGGCTGATGTCTATTTCATCTTCGAGGGTGATCACCACGCTTTCACCCGCATGGGCTTCCAGCAGCAGTTCACCGAACTTCTCGATGGATTTGATCTTGCTTTTTTGTTCGTTGGGGAGGGAAACGATGGTGTCTCCCACCGCAAAGCTCCCGCTGGCGATCTTGCCGGCAAAACCCCGGAAGTCGTGGAACTGCTCCGTTTTAGGGCGGATCACGTACTGGATGGGAAAGCGGGCAGGATGGTTGCGGTCGTTGCGGTCAAACTCGATCTGCTCAAGGAATTCCAGCAGGGGAAGCCCTTTGTACCAGCCGATCTTCTCGGTAGCCGTCACCACGTTTTCGCCGTACAGCGAAGAAATGGGGATGAATTTCACCTCCGTACCGTCGTAGAAAGAGCCGGGCAGCAGTTGCTGGAAATCTTCCACGATCTGGTTGTAGCGCGCTTCATCATATTCCACGAGGTCCATCTTGTTGATGCAGACCACCAGGTGGGGGATGCGGAGCATGCAGGCGATGAAGAAGTGCCGGTAGGTTTGCTCAACGATGCCCTTGCGCGCGTCGATGAGGATGAGGGATACCTGCGCGGTGCTGGCGCCGGTCACCATGTTGCGGGTGTACTCGAAGTGCCCCGGGGTGTCGGCGATGATATATTTGCGGTTGGGTGTGCTGAAATAGATGTGCGCCACATCGATGGTGATGCCCTGCTCGCGCTCGGCGATGAGGCCGTCGGTGAGGAGCGAAAGGTCGGTGAAGTCGAGCCCTTTCCTTTTGCTGGCCGCCTGTAGGGCTTCCATTTTATCCTGCGTGATGGATTTGGTATCGTACAGGAGGCGCCCGATGAGGGTGCTTTTGCCGTCGTCTACACTGCCGGATGTGGTGATACGTAAAACGTCCATATGTTGCGTTGCGGTTATCGGTGATGGTTAGAAATATCCTGCCTGTTTGCGTTTTTCCATGGCGGCTTCGGATCGCTTGTCGTCGATACGCGCGCCGCGCTCGGAGATTTTGGCCGCGAGGATTTCCTCGATGATGTCTTCCAGCTTATCGGCTTCCGACAATACGGCCGCGGTACAGGTCATATCGCCCACGGTGCGGAAGCGCACTTTGGAGCGGAAGGGGACCTCTTCCTCGGTGGTGTTGAGGTAGGGCGAGAAGGGCCAGTACATGCCGTCGCGCTCGATGATCTCGCGTTCGTGCGAGAAGTAGATCGAGGGGATCTGGAGCTCTTCTTCACGGATATAATTCCATACGTCGAGTTCCGTCCAGTTGGAGATGGGGAACACGCGTACGTTTTCGCCGATGTTGATTTTGCCGTTGAGCATATCGAACAGTTCGGGGCGCTGCATTTTAGCGTTCCATTGTCCGAATTCGTCACGAACGGAGAAGATGCGTTCCTTGGCGCGGGCTTTCTCTTCGTCGCGGCGGGCGCCGCCGATGCAGGCGTCAAACTTGAGCTCTTCGATGGCGTCGAGGAGGGTGACGGTTTGCAGGGCGTTGCGGGAGGCGTATTTGCCGGTTTCTTCTTTGGCCTTTCCCTGGTCGATGGAGTCCTGCACGTTGCGAACGATGAGCTCGAGGCCCAGGGATTCCACGAGCCAGTCACGGAACTGGATGGTTTCGGGGAAGTTGTGGCCGGTGTCTACGTGGAGGAGGGGGAAGG
>NZ_CALNBI010000226.1 GCF_937874145.1 uncultured Chitinophaga sp.
ACGCGTCGATCAGTTCATTGAAGTTATGGGGAAGGATTTTGGTGCTGAGGCCCACGGCGATGCCCTCCGCGCCTTGTGCCAGCAGCAGCGGGAACTTCATGGGCAGCGAAAGCGGCTCGTTCTTACGGCCGTCGTAGCTCAGTTGCCATTCGGTGGTTTTATTGTTGAAGGCCACATCCAGCGCGAACTTAGACAGGCGCGCCTCGATGTACCTGGCCGCCGCCGCATCGTCGCCGGTGCGCACATCGCCCCAGTTGCCCTGCATGTCTATCAGCAGTTCTTTCTGGCCGAGGTTGACGATCGCATCTGAAATGGAAGCATCGCCATGCGGGTGGTACTGCATGGTTTGCCCGATCACGTTGGCCACTTTATTGAAACGCCCGTCGTCCATTTCCTTCATGGCGTGCATGATGCGGCGCTGTACGGGTTTGAGGCCGTCTTCCACGCCGGGCACCGCGCGCTCCAGTATAACGTAGGAGGCGTAGTCCAGGAACCAGTCCTTGTATTTCTCGTCTACGTGCGCTGCGCCATGCAGTGATTCGTCCGGTGTTTCTTGTGTGTTACTCATATACTTAGTTCAGAAAAAGTAAAAACTATCGTTTCCCTGCTTCGAAATCCTCGCGCCAGATACGTACGGAATCGACGTGCACGTCGTCCATCGTGTTCAGTTCCATAAAAGAACAGTCTGTAACGGCGATCAGCTGGTGCCAGATATTGACGGGGATTTCCACGCGGGCGGGGGCCGTCACCGTATCCACCCGTATTTCCGATTCGCTGAGCGGGCACCAATGAAGCTCCGCCATGCCGCTGAGGAGATACAGGATCTCGGGGTTCTTGTAATCGGAATTGCCCTGGTGGTAATGCTGCCCGCTGCTGCTGCCGGCGTTGCGGTAGCAGAGGATGAATGTTCCTGTACGGAAGCACTCCCACTCGAAATTGCGGCCGCGGTCGTCTTCCCCTACCAGCTGCAACGGACGGATATCTGGCTGTGCCATCGGTTATGCATTTTCTGCGGCGGCAGGCGCTTCAGCTTCCGCCGGGCCGCCAGGCTGCCTGATTTCGTAATCTTTCAATGATTTCAATTCTCCCCGCGCTTCCAGCTTTCCTTCTTTCACGAGTTCTTTCAACCGCCAGTTCAGGTAATGGTCCATCACGGGATATTTCATCTTGCCGATCACCGCCGACGAGGATTTGCTCGCTTTCGCGAATTCCTTGCCGGTAGCGGCCAGCAGGTCTTTATCATAATATGTCGCCGCTTCGCCGCGGATCTTCTTACCCCCTTCCAGCAGGCGTACGCCCGCGTTCTCGTTCATCAGCCGGCGCCATTCGTCGCCGTCGAGCTCGAATTCCGCCAATGACACTTCCCGCGCCAGCTTCTTCGCCTTCAGGTATTCCTTCGGAAGGATCTGGCTGAGATGCGTGGGATAGAATACACCATTCTTTTCGTTCAGGAAAGGCAGGTTGTTGAGATAGATGAGGTGGATGCGGCCCGAGAAGCGGTCGAGCTGGCTCACCAGCCAGAAATACCCGCAAACATCGGTTGGGTTCTGCCCCGCCCAGATCCAGATCACCAGTTCCTCTTCCTCCCGCAGGCGGGCTTTCAGGCTGCGGACAGGATCTTCCGGCGGCGGAACTACTTCCCCTTCCGCGGGCGGCGGCACGGTAATGTCCTGCACGGCGTTCCACCAGTCGCGGCGTGCCGCCCGGCCGTCCGGCGTATCGAGGATGAAGAGCGGGCCCACGGCCAGATCGTCTTCATAACACAATATCTCCCCTTCCAGTTGCGGGTCCAGTTCAAAAGCCGCCTTCAGGTTGGCGATGCTCGACTGCCCGAATACAATATGCAATATCATTGTCGGTATTCGTCTTCTTCTTATACGTTAAGCTTCCGCCGTTTCTTCCACCAGGTCTTTCTCGTACCGGAGATTGCTGATGATGAAATCCTGGCGGTGCTGGGTGTTCTTGCCCATGTAATATTCCAGCATCTTGGGCACCGGCATTTCCTGCGAAGGAATGATGGGCGACTTGCGCATATCGTCGCCGATAAACTGCCCGAACTCGTCCGGACTGATCTCTCCCAACCCTTTAAATCGTGTGATCTCCGGCTTCCCGCCCAGTTTCTTCACCGCTTTCTGTTTCTCTTCCTCGCTATAGCAATAGATCGTCTGCTGCTTGTTGCGCACACGGAACAGGGGCGTTTCCAGGATGTAGATATGCCCGTTCTTCACCAGGTCGGGGAAGAACTGGAGGAAGAAGGTGAGCATGAGCAGGCGGATGTGCATACCATCCACGTCGGCATCGGTAGCGATCACGATATTGTTGTAGCGTAGCCCTTCCAGCCCTTCCTCGATATTGAGGGCGTGCTGCAGCAGGTTGAACTCCTCGTTTTCGTATACGATCTTTTTGGACAGGCCGTAACAGTTCAGCGGTTTACCCCGCAGGCTGAATACCGCCTGCGTTTCCACGTTCCGGGATTTGGTGATTGATCCGCTCGCGGAGTCGCCCTCCGTAATAAAGATGGTGGTTTCTTTCTGTTTGGCTTCCTGTTCCTCTTTCTGTTTGCCCGTCGCGTCCTCGTTCAGGTGGAAGCGGCAGTCGCGCAGTTTGCGGTTATGGAGGTTCGCCTTCTTGGCGCGCTCGTTGGCCAGCTTCTTGATGCCCGCCAGTTCCTTGCGCTCCCGTTCGCTCTGCTCGATCCGCTTCTTTAAAGATTCGGCGACGGCAGGGTTGCGGTGCAGGTAATCGTCGAGCTGCTTGCTGAGGAACTCCAGCACGAAGGCTTTCATCGACTGCCCGCCTTCCGAGACCGTCAGCGATCCCAGCTTGGTTTTGGTCTGGCTTTCGAACACCGGTTCCTGCACGCGCACGGCTATGGCCGCGCAGATGGATGCGCGGATATCGGTGGCGTCGTAATCTTTCTTATAGAAGTCGCGCACGGTTTTCACGAACGCTTCGCGGAAAGCCGCAAGGTGGGTACCGCCCTGCGTGGTGTGCTGGCCGTTCACGAAGGAGTAATACTCTTCGCCGTATTGGTTTTCGTGCGTAATGGCCACCTCGATGTCTTCCCCTTTCAGGTGGATGATCGGGTAACGGAGGTCGTCCGGATTGGTGCGGCGCTGCAACAGGTCGAGCAGGCCGTTTTTGGACAGGTATTTCTGGCCGTTGAAGTGAATGGTCAGCCCCGCGTTTAGGAAACAATAGTTCCAGATCTGGTTTTCCAGGTAGTCGGGGATGAAGTGGTAATTTTTGAATACGGTGTCATCCGGCGTGAAGGTCACGATGGTACCGTTGTTATCTTTCGTATCCGCTTCTTTATGTTCTTTCGTCAGCACCCCGCGCTCGAATTCCGCCACTTTCATCCTCCCTTCCCGCACGGAAGTGATTTTGAAGTAGCTCGACAGGGCGTTTACCGCTTTGGTTCCTACCCCGTTCAGACCCACCGATTTTTTGAAGGCTTTGCTGTCGTATTTGGCGCCGGTATTGATCTTGCTCACCACATCCACCACTTTGCCCAGGGGCACGCCCCGGCCATAGTCGCGCACCGTAACGCTGTGCTCGGTCACCTTGATGTCGATCTGCTTGCCGTGGCCCATCATATGCTCGTCGATACTGTTATCCACGACCTCCTTGATGAGGATGTAAATCCCATCGTCCTGACTGCTCCCGTCTCCCAGCTTGCCGATATACATACCCGGACGGAGGCGGATGTGCTCGCGCCAGTCGAGCGAGCGGATGGAATCCTCCGTATAGGTGTTGAACAACTCTTTGTTTTCTGCCATAAGTCTGACTGTTAACCTGTTGATGATTAAACCGTTGGGGTGGGGTTGACCCCGGCCCCTTACTAAATCTTTTAGCAAAACCCGGTCGTTGGCAAAAATAAAGGATTCGCGGAAAATGCCAAGTAGATTTTATGCACTATACCTTCGGCATTGATTTTCAACCCACAACAGTTTTATCCACGGGGTAACTTCCAGGAAATGGGAAGCATGTGCGCGAGAAAGCGATTCATGATCGGCGGTGGTGGCCGGTCGGTCACGTCCTAAAATAGGTTTACACCCGGCATGCATAATAGCTCAGTAGTGATTCAGTAGGGATACCGTACTGTAACCGTACCAACGCTTCACCGCAGCCCCAAAATCCCCCATTCGTAGCATAACGCTGTATAAAAAAATGCATATTTTATGAACCGTTTTCCGGCTGGCTTCTGAATCAATAAAATTTCTATGCGAATAATATTTTATATGATTAAAATATCTATATTTACACCCGGAATACGGCTAATCTGTCCTGTTATTATTAAATAGATATCCTGATGAAAACTATCGTATTTATTGGTATCGTCGTATCTGTTTTGCTGATTGCAATGGTAGTAGTCTTATTGGTTAGACGTGAGCAGCGCGATATGCGCCGGCTGAGAGACACCTGCATCGGATTTTCCCGCCACCTCGAATCCTGGCGGATCATATCCTGAGCACCACTCACACATTTGATTTCCAACTTTTTGTAAACTTATAATCCCTATACCTATGAAAACCGGCTTACTATTCAAACTCGCATGTCTATGCATTGCTTCCGTGGTATTACTGGCACATTTTGCCCGTAAGTACATGCAGCGCGTCCGCACCCAGAAAGTGCCCGTAGCACGCTGATCACTGCACAACCCGAAACAAACGCAAAAAGAATTGATCCGCCCGGAAACTGGCGGATCTTTTATTTCCACTCTTCCTCCCCCCACAAAAAAGGCTGCCCGCAAAACGCAGGCAGCCCGATCGTGCTCCATTTCGACCGAATTGCACTAAGGCATCCAGTAGATTTTTTGTAATACCTGCTGGCCGGGACTGGCGCCGTTGGTGGCCGCCTGCCAGTTTTCGTGGTTATTGATATTCTCGTCGTCGGGGTACGGCAGTTTGTTCACTACGCTGGGCGCATAGTTGGGATCTTTCGGCGTGAGGCCGGTCCTTCTCACGATCGCCCAGGCTTCCCAGGGCTGGAACAGTGTGGCGAGCCAGGCCTGCGTAGCGATCTTGCGGAGCGCATCGGCGTCGTTGGCGCCGTTGTACGCCATGACCCAGGCGTCGGAAATTCAGCACCTGCAAGAGCAGGGTCTCTACCGTGGCTCGGCCGAACACGATGCCTGCGGCGTGGGCTTTGTGGCCCAGAAAGCCGAATTCTTCGCATAGCCGTACCAGAACTCCGTGGAAGAACGCAGGCCGTCTTCATACTCCAGTTTAGCTTTGGCGATGTCTTTGGCCACGCCCATGCCACGCTGGTAGATCTCCGCTTTCAGGAAATGCACGTCTGCCTCGGTAATGATAAGTATCGGGTAATACACGCGGTCTGCCGCCAGGTTGAAGTTCACGGCGGAGAATTTATTACCCACATCTGCCCCGATGGCTCTCCGTGCCGTCATCCCCCCTTCGTACGGCCGTCCGCCTTCCGGCTGCGAGCCGTCCTGCGGCTGGGGGGCCCATTTATCGCGGTTGCTGGTCATAAACCACACGTAGGTACGCGGATCGAAGATCCCCGCGCCGCTGGAGTCGTTGCTGGAAGAAAGCTGCTGCCATACGTTGCTGCTCATCCGCATATTGGAAATGGACAGTTCCGCGTAGGAATTCCACTTCGCGTCGAGCGCTCCGAAAATGTTGGTGTTGGTGAAGTTGGAGGGCCACAGGCCGAAGTTATCTTTCCAGATATCGTCCACACCCACATTCTGGTTATCCGGCAGCGGCTGGTTGCCGCCTACGATCTCCGTGATGATTTGCGAGCTTAGCGCAGTTTCCTTATTGAACAAACGTACCGCGTAACGCAGGCGCAATGCGTTGCCGAACTTGCGCCAGGCATCTATATCGCCTTTCAAAAAGCTTTCGGAAGCCCCGATGCTGGTTTGGCCCGCGGCGGTGGTCAGCCCGTCCACAGCGGTTTTCAGATCGCCAAGCACGCTTTTGTACACATCGGCCTGCTTATCGTAAACGGGGCGGAAGTTGATCGCGCCATCCTGGGCTTTCACCGCCTGGCTGTAAGGGATATCGCCGTAGTAATCCAGCATCCGCAGCGTGCGCGACGCCAGCAGGATGGTCGCCATATGGCGCACATTGCTGAACGACGCCGCATCGGGCTGCTGGTCGATCAGGCTGATCAGCTTCCGGTAGTTCTGCAGCACCGGGTAATAGAGGCCCCAGTACCCGCCGGCGTAGTTGACATACGGCGCCAGGGTGTTCTGGTAGGCCTGCTGGTTGGTGATGGGATACAGCAAGCTCACGTTCAGTGCATCGTCGCCGTATTTGGTAAAGGATTCCACCATCCCGTTGTACATCCCCGGAATGCTGGCCCTGCTTTCGTCTGCGTCGCTGAAAGGCCTGTTCATTTCTTCGAAACCTTTTCTGCAGGAGGCGCTCCCGATCAGGACGCCGCAGCACAGCAAACTATATATGATTCTTTTCATGTTCGGTTCGTTTTGAGATTAGAGAGAGGCTTTAACGGTAAAACCAAAGGAACGGATCCGCGGCATGGAAGAGTATTCGATGCCCTGCTGGTTACCAATACCGTTTACGCCTTCGGGGTTAAGCCCTTTCGGAATGGTGGTGAAAATGTAGAACAGGTCGCGGCCGATCAATGACAGGCTCAGGTTCTGGAACACTCTCGTCTTGCGTACCACGCTTTGCGGCAGCTGGTATGTCAGCGCCGTTTCCCGCAGCTTCATCCAAGAATTCTCGAACACGGAAGCGGAACGCGGAACGCCCAGGTGGTTCCAGGAAGTGTATGTCATGAGGTAATACCAGGGAGCCGCCACTACGTTGGTATTTTCCTTCCCGTCTGCGAACACGCCATCGAAAATGATACCGGTGTTGGATTGCGTGCCATCAGGATAAACCAGCGGCACACCGCCGCCATTGCGCTCTTTCACGGTTTCCTGCAGCAGGCCGTTGCCCATGGCCGCGGCGTAAGTGCCGAAGTAAGTATCTCCGCCCAGCTTGGCATCCGCCAGTACATACAGCGAGAAGTTCTTATAACGGAAGGTATTCGAAATACCGCCTGTCATCCAGGGAGTGGCATTGCCGATGGGCACTTCCGAAGGCGTGAGCACCCATTGCGTACCAGCGTTGTAGGTAGTGCCGTTCACCGTATACGTGAGGGGCAGCTGGGATTGGGGGTTCACCGCCGTCTTCACCACCTTCCGGCCATTCAGATAGGTAAAGTCTTTGCCATACAGCGTTCCGTACTTCTCCCCTACCTTCAAACGGGTGGAAACGCCGCTGCCGCCGAAGAAGTTACCGATGGGAATATTATCCACGCCTTCGTCCAGGTCGAGGATCTTGTTGGTGTTATGCGCACCGTTCAGCCCGATGGTCCAGCTAAAATCTTTCGTGCTCACCGGCGTTGCGTTGATCACGAGCTCCAGCCCCTTATTGCCCATCGAACCGCGGTTCAGCACCACGGAAGTAAAGCCCGAAGACTGCGGAATCGTACCCGTCAGGATCTGGTCGTAAGTCTTCATCGTATACGCCGTCAGTTCCACGTTCAGCCTGTTCTCCATAAATCCTAACTGCAGCCCGAGTTCGTACTGGCGGCTGCGTTGCGGCCTAACGTCGGGTAGTTTCAGCTCCGGACGGTAAGTCTGGGAAGCCTGGCCGTTTACGTTGTTAACCGACAACAGGTTGAAGATAGAAGCGGGCTGCGTGTCGCTGCCTGTTTCGGCATACGACAGGCTTAGTTTACCGAAGCTGAGCCAGGGCATGGATTCCCGGATGGCGCTGATCCCGTCGGAGAATATATAACTGAGGTTCACGGAAGGATAGAAGTAAGAGTTGTACTCCTTGGCGAGGGTCGACGACCAGTCGTTACGCGCCGTCACCTGCAGGTAAAGGTAATTTCGGAAGGAAAGATCCAGGAACCCGAAGGCGGAGTTCAGCTTTCTCGTGTAACGGTCTTCCTGCGAAGGATCAGGTTGTTCGGAACCATTTTTCAGCGCAAATACGAACGGCGACAGGAACTGCCCTTTGGTGGCCGCGCTCACCGTATAATCGTTACGGTAATATTGTTCCACGCCACCGGTCAGGCTGGCATTGAAATCCGGGTGCCACAGGCTTTGCTTATGCAGCCGCAGCATGGCCGTGAGGTTGCGGCTGAGGTTGCGGGAATTGGCTTCTTTATACGCCCCGTCTGTTCCCTGGATGTTTTTGGGATACTCCCGCACCTCGATCCCGTCGCTGGAATTATCGATGCTTCCCTGGCCGGTTAAAGTCAGCCAGTCGGTAAGTTCCGCCGTCAGTTTGATACCGCCCAGCAATTGATTGCGGCGGAGTTCGGTGTTGTTCTTCTCAATATTCCACCAGGCGTTGGCCATGTAGGAATAGAAAGGATAACCGCGGGTGCCCAGCGCCGGGAAGTTGCTGGAGTTGGTAACGTCGCGGCGGGCGCCCTGGGGCGTGAAGTTGTTCATTTTCTCCACGTCCGACCGGTAATCGCGGGTAGCTGCATAGCTCATCCCCGCCAGGTAACTGCCGGAGCCTACGGGAGGCGTATTCAGGCGGTAATAGCTGATATAGCTGGCCGTCACATCCGCCGTCAGCATCTTGCTCACCTTAATGCTGGAACCGAGGTTGAAGGTGTTGGTGTTGTACTTGGAGTTGGGAATATTGGCCTTACTGTCGTCGCGTGTGTACGACAGGCGGACGGTCCCGTAATCCCCGCCGCCGGAAAGCGATACGTTATGCTGGTTCACATAACCGTCGGGCAGGAAGTCCCTCCAGTTGTCGGGCTGGGCTGAATATGGGCGCTCCACGCCGTCGTACCAGAGGATGGGCTGGTTGTCGAATTTAGGGCCCCAGGACAGGCCGCTGGGGAACGAAAACAGGTCCCAGGCCTGGGTGCTGTTGTTGTAAGGCAGCATGCCGTATGCGCCGGTTTTATAATCGCCTGCCTGCGTTGTGCCGGAATACGTACCGATCTGGTAGCGTTTGCCGGCACCGGTTACGGGGAATTGTTTCTGCTGGTCGGCGGTCCACAGCGAACCTACGAGCCCTGAGCCGAAGTCGTTCTGGAAATCCAGGTATTCATACACCTGCGTTTTGCGGGAGGAGAAGGAATAATCCAGCCCGAGCCCTTTGCGCTGGGTGCCTTTTTTGCGGGTCACCATGATCACGCCGTTACCGCCGCGCGCGCCGTACAGCGCCGCCGCAGCGGGGCCTTTCAGCACCGTTACGCTTTCGATGTCTTCGGGGTTGATGAAGTTGAGGCCGGTGCCCCAGTCGTTATAGCTGGAGATGTCCGCCCCGGGCTTCAGGCCGAGGCCGCCGCCGCCGCTGTTGTTGCCGTTGGAGTTGATGGGATCGTTGTTGATGGGAACGCCGTCTACCACGATCATCGCCCGGTTATCGCCGGTGAGGGTGGTATTGCCGCGCACCACCACGCGGGAGGAGCCGCCTTCCACGCCGCCGGAAGCGGAGCTGATCTGGAGGCCGGCCACCTTACCCTGCAGGCCCTGCGCGATGTTGGGCGCCTGGGCGATGGTGATCTCGTTGCCTTTCACGCTCTGCACGGCATAGCCGAGCGAGCGCGGCGAACGCTTTACGCCGAGGGCCGTCACCACCACTTCGCCGAGCCCCTTTTCGTCGGTTTCCAGCAAGATGGTATAGGAGTTCTCGGCGCCAACGGTGATATCCTTCGCCTTGAAGCCGATGGCTGAAAACACGAGCACATCGCCTTCGTTGGCTTCGAGCGAAAACCGCCCTTCCGCGTTGGAGGTCGTACCTTTCGCCGTCCCCCTTACCATTACGGTCACCCCGGGGATAGATGCGTTGGTAGCCGCGTCGCGGATAACGCCCGTCACCTGCTTGAACGCCATGGAAGCGATGGCCTCGTCCATCTCATCCATGCCGCCGGCCATGGCGCCGATACGCTGGCGTTTCAGCACGATCTGGCTGCCGATGGCTTCGTAATTGATATTATAAGGCTGGAACAGCTCGTCGAACACTTTCGACAGCGCTTCGTCTTTCGCCTTGATGGTTACTTTTTCTTTTTCGGGAATGGTGTTGCGGGTATAGGAGAATTTGACATCGGCCTTGCGGCTGATCTTCTCCAGTACACCGCGGAAGGCTTCGTGCTCTACGGACAGGGTCAGCTTCCTGTCCAGCACGCCTTGTTCCCTGCCCGGCTCCGCCGTTGCCGGCAAGGCGGTGGTGATGGCAAGCAAGCCCAGCAGGCATGCGCGCATCCTCGAAGTGGAATAGCTCTCTTTCATAACATTAAACGATTTAGCGAGTAATTAAAGGTGCATGCCGGGCCTGCAGGGGATTCTGCTGCAGGGCATAGCCGTGCCGGAGGCTCCGGTCAGCCGCATGCTTTCGTTTTGGTTGTCTTTGTTAATTTGTGGTTTATAATCTATTTCATTGTTCGTGGCATCCGCCGCCTTCGACGAATATGCCGTAAGTGCTCAAGGTATACGAAGCGTCGATAGTCCTGGTAATTACTTTTAAAATCTCTTCCAGGCTTTCATTTCCAAGCGTCAGCGTTATATAGCAATCTTTAAACGTCTCCGGATCGAATTTGATGGGGATGGCGTAATGCGTTTCGAGTGCGCGGAGCACATCGGCTACGGGTGCTTCTTCAAAGGCCAGGAGCTTCAGTTTCTCCAGTTCGGCCACATGCGCGAAGGCGCCTTCGTAGCTTTCCGTCACCAGCTCCTGCAGGCTGGCTTCGTAGCGGCACACCTGCCGCGGCATCACGATGCTGGCGGCGGATTGCTCAAGGTCCTGCCCTTTCAGGTACACCGATACTTTACCCGTGTTCACGGCAACGGATTCCTCTTTCCCGGAAGCCTTCACCATAAAGCTGGTGCCCAGCACCTTCACCACCATCTTGTCTGTATAAATATAAAAGGGCTGCTGCGGGTTGGGGACTACGTCAAAAAACGCTTCACCGCTCAGTTTCACTTCCCTTTTGCTGCCATCCATCAATAAACTGTAGGCAATGCGCGCCCCTTTGCCCAGGACCACTTTGGACCCGTCGGGTAAAAACAGCGCCTGGCTGCCTGAGTTGCCGTTAAAGCGGACCACTTCCGGGGAATGCCTTTCCGTGCTGCCGGCGGCCGTTTGTTTCGAAGGCGCATTCCCGTTCCTGAGCAGCAACCATCCTCCGGCGGCCAGCAGCAGGGCGATGGACGCGGCGACGGCCATCCAGCCCAGGGGCTTTATGCGGGCGATCTTCTCTTCCGCGCCGATGCCTTCGCGTATTCTGCCAAAGAGTGCATCTACATTGTCTTCCGACATTTCTTCCCCTTCAAACTCTTCTTCCACCCCGATCTCCAGCACCATCGCGCGGGCGCTGGCTACAGCGGCGGCGTTTTCGGCGCTTTCCGCGGCCCAGGCTTCCCAATACGACGCATACCTGCTGCCCGGGTCTGTCACCCAGTCCACAAAGCGGTTATCGAGCAAAAGCGCTTCCAGTTTATCTTCCTGTGGTTCCATGCGGAGCGTGTATAACCAGTAATGGAGATTTCCGGTGCGGGATACTCACTTTTGGAGAAATATTTTTTAAGTGCGCGGAGATTTCAGGGAGAAGCCTTTGCGGAGGGATTTCAGGGCGCGCTGCACGAGGTTGAGGACCGACTGGTAATTCATGTCCATCATTTCGGCGATGTTTTCGTAGGGGATATTATGGTAAAAACGGAGGTGGATGGCTTCCTGCTGGCGGAGGGGCAGCCCGTCGAGCAGTTCGCGGAGGGTCTGGCGGTTGTGGTTTTCCGTTTCACGGGCCACGATATCCAGTTCCACGTAGCCGGACATGAGCTCGCCGGCAGCCAGGTTCAGTTCGCCGTTGCGGACGAAGGATTGTTTCGACAGATGGCGCAAAAGTTTATTGCGCAGGGCGCGGAGGAGGTAAAATTTAGGGTAGGGCGTGTCGGAAAGATGCTGGCGGGTGTTCCATATTTCCTCGAAGAGGTCCTGGATGCAATCCTGTACCAGTGCGGGATCGTCGGTGATTTTGAGGCCGTACCGCATCATGGGCCTGACGTGCGCACGATAGATGCGTTCAAACGCGGAGAGGTCGCCGCTTTTCATCCGGATCCAATCCATATCGTGGTCTAATGCGCTCAAACAGAGGGGGAAATAGAACATGAATGTAAGACAATAGTTGTTTTTTTCCTAATACTATCGTGTCATTCCTTCATGCTTTTTAGGCTGGATAAGAAAAAGGGCCCCCTGGTGCAGGGGGCCCTTCAAAAATGGCAATAGTCAACCTTTAACGGTTAAAATATTTATTCACCGCGTCCGTCCGGCTGCGAACATGCAGCTTTTCATAAATATTGTGGACGTGGCGGCGCACGGTTTCGATACTGATAAAGAGGTTTCCGGCGATTTCCTTGTAGAGGAAGCCTTTGGACAGCTGGTCAAGGATCTCTTTCTCGCGGGAAGTCAGCGCTTCCAGGGCGGGATTGGGTTTGGCCTGCTTCTGGAAGTAAGCCACCACCCTCCTGGCGATCTGCGAGCTCATGGGCGAGCCCCCTTCGTGGAGGTCGCGGATGGCATCGAGCAATTCGCCGGGCGAGGTCTTCTTCAGGATGTAACCGCTGGCGCCCGCTTCCAGGGCCATGAAGATCTTGTCGTCGTCTTCATACACGGTCAGCATCATGAACTGCATATCGGGGTATTCCCCCTTCAGCCGGGTGATGCATTCGATGCCGTTCATGCCCGGCAGGTTAAAGTCCATCAACACCACGTTGGGTAACAACTGAGGAATCTTTTCAAGCGCATTTTCCGCATTGTTGAAAGCTCCAATACACGCATATCCTTCAGAACCATTGATCAACAACTCCATGGCCGACCTGATATCGTGATTGTCTTCAACAATAGCCACAGAGATGATATCCATGCTATTTTGTAGCTTTTTTTTCGAATATACCATCATTTCGTTTTAATGTCATAACACCAAAATGTTATAAAAAGTAAATGTAGATTAATTTAATGGTATATCTAAGAAAACTGTCGTCCCGTTTTGGGAAATGATGTCGGCCTGCCCGCCCACCTGCTGCATCCGCTTCTCGATATTTTTCAGTCCGTTGCCGAACAGGCGCACCTTTTCAGGGTCGAAGCCCTTCCCGTTGTCCTTGATCATGATCGTCATATTTTTAAACACTTTCACTTCGATGATCACTTCCGTGGCCTGCGAATGCTTCACGACGTTGTGCAACGATTCTTTCACGGCCAGGTAAATATGCCTCCTGGTGCCGCCGCTCAGTTTCACGTTGGGTATGCTTTCGGGAATGATAAAGTGGTGCTGGATGTGCGCATGCTCCAGGAAATCGGCCGCAAAGCTCCGCATGTAAGCGATGAGATTGGCCAGCGAATCGTTGGAGGAATTCATGGCCCAGATGATCTCGCTCATCTTGTCCACCAGCTCGCCCGCCGCTTCGGAAATCCTTTCGATCTCCTTCGTCTGCCCCGTATCCTTGATCTTCCGTTTCGCGATCTCGCTGAGCAGCCGGATGGTCGACAGCCCCGACCCCAGATCGTCGTGCATATCGCTCGATATGCGCGCCCGCTCCTGGTCTACCGCCTGTTCCTTTTCCAGCTTCAGTTTCTCGTTCCGGATCTTGTAATCAAGGTACAGCGCGGAGAAATAGTAAGCTATACCTAATACCAGTAACAATAGCAGAAACCGGAACCACAGCGACTGCCAGAACGGGATCCTGATCACGATCTGCAACGTCGTAGGCTCCGTATTCCAGACTTCATCGTTGTTGCAGGCTTTCACCTTGAACAAATATGTGCCGGGCGCGAGGTTGGTATACCGCGCCATGCTCTGGTTACCCGCCATCAGCCAATCCTCATCCGCCCCTTCCAGCATGTACTGCACCTTGTTCTTCAACGGATTGGTGAATTCCAGGGGTACGTATTCGATGGCGATCGTGTTCTGGTTGTACGGCAGCTCCACCTGCTTCATCAGGGAAATCACCGTATCCGACTGGTACGGCTTATCCAGCACCTCCAGCCGCTTGATGATGACCTTCGGCACCCAGGGGTTATTGCGGAAGTTGCGGGGATAGAAGCCCGTGACCCCGCGTATCCCGCCGAAGAACAACTCGCCGTCCATCGACTTGAAATATGCTCCCGTATTGAATTCGTTGCTCTGCAACCCGTCTTCGAAATTGTAGGTCACGAGGTTATCGCCGTTCTGGCGGATGTGCGTCAGCCCGCGGTTGTGGCTGATCCACATATTGTCTTTATCGTCGAGCAACACGGCGTAGACGTAATCGCTCACCATGCCGGGATAGTCGTAACTGTTATAATGCTTCAGCTTGCGGTTGGCTTCGTCCAGCACCAGCAATCCTTTGTTGGTGGCCAGCAGCAGCTGTTTATGCGCGTTTTTGTTGATGGATTTGATCTCCACGTCCTTAATCCACAGGTTGATCTTTTCCCATTTCACGCCGTCCGCTTTCCGGCAGTAGACGGAAGATTTGGTGCCCACGTACTGGTTCCCCCAGAAATCCTCGAAGAAGCAGGTCAGCTGCTCGCTATCGAACCGGTGCACGATCGCGGCGGTCATTCCCTTGTCGGCACTGCTGAATTTGAGGAGGTATTCTCCGTAGTTGAAATACGTTTCCCCGTTCGGCCGCTTGTTGACGAAGGGATAGATCACCAGCTGGTCCGGCAGGCCGAGTGCCCCCACTTTGGGCGTGAGGTCCTGGAAATGTTCGGTTTTAACGTCGAACAACCCGATGGCGCCCTTCACGAAGTGGAACCACAGGCTTTCATAATCTTCCCGGCAAATGGCGTGGAGGTTATTGGCGGGGAAGCGCCCGGGCATGTCTTCGTTGGAGATGCGCTTGAGGTACTTCCCTCCTTTTTCGTAGATATCCAGCCCGTCCTGCAGCAGCCCTACGTACAGGCGGCCGTCGTCGTGCTTGTATACGGATTTGACGATGTTGTGCGAGATGCGCGGCGAGCGGTAAAGGCTGAACACCTTTTTGTTGGGAGCGTATTTCTTGAGCCCGTCGCCGTCGGTGCCCACCCACATGTTATTGCCGCGGTCGCGGTAAAGCGCTACGATCTTGTTGAAAGAATTGGTTTCGAATGCGTTGAAACTGGTGATGTGATTGATGATCTCGTGGTTATCGATACTGTACACGAGCACCCCGTTATTCCCGCCGATCCAGGCGTTGCCGCGCTCGTCCAGCTCGATGGCCGTGGGCAGGAAGGGCTCCTGGAGCTCATTGAAGATGGAAAACTTAGTATCGGAATAGCGGTTGCGCTTCGTGTCGAATATGGTGATATGGCCGTTGCTGACCACCAAAAGCGAATCGCTGTTGAGGGGGCGGATGGCGGGCTTGCCGCTGAGCGTGGGCAGGCAGTAGGTAGTGAGGCGGGCCGTGTGGATGTCCATCCGGTAGAGCTGCTCGTCGTCGAAGCAGAGCCAGATGTAACTATCCTGCATCACCACGGCCTGGGGGATCTTGTTGGCTTTGGCGTATGCCGGCGGATAGTGGATGATCTTCTTCAGCTCGAAAGTGTTGCTGTTGAGCTGGTAGAGCCCTTTGGCCGGGCGCCAGACCCAGAGCGTTTGCGTGGCGGGGTCTTCGCCGAGGATTTTAAACTTGTGGAGGAAGTCGCGCTCCGCTTCGTTGACGTACATGCTGTCGGCGAATACCAGCGTGAAATTACCTTTGTAGCTGTCATAAAGGCTGATACCGCCGTTGTGCGCGATAAACATCCGGTCGTGCTGGTCGAGGTAAAAGAGGTGGTTCCTGGTGCCGTGGAGCCCGAAGCTCTTCACCACCGCCCTGCCGAGGAAGGCGGAAGATGGGTACACGACGCGCTCGGTGAGTTTTTCGGGCCGCTCCTGCGCGGGATTGGTACGGAATTCGTTGAAAACGTATCCGTCGAACCGGTTCACGCCGTCGAAAGTGGAGATCCAGAGAAAACCTTCCGGCCCCTGGATGATGCTGCCGATGCTGTTCTGCGAAAGACCGTTATCGACGCTGTAGGCATCGAAATTATAACTGCGCTCCTGGGCGGAAGCCGAAGTCAGGTATGCCAGGATAGTGCAGAATACAAGGATGCCGGTCTGATGAAATAATCGCATCGGGTTATATAAATATGTCTTACGAGGTTTGCAAATATATAATTCTCATCTGCACTTTGTAACGAATTTGCATTTTTCTTCATTATTATTGCCGGAAAAGCAGCTTGTATGAGATTTCGAATGCTGGCCATCCTGGCCGCGACAACGACGTTGAGCCACTCCCTTTCCGCCCAGGCCCCGGCTTTGGCGGAAGCGCCCCGCGAGCCCAGGATCGAAGCGCTGGTGACGGCGCCGATCGGGAGCATCCGGGGGCTGAGCGTAGTAGACGACAGCGTGGCGTGGGTGTCTGGCACACAGGGTAAAGCGGGGCGCACGGCGGACGGGGGCAAAACCTGGACCTGGTTCTCCATTCCCGGCTGCGACTCGGTGGATTTCCGGGACGTGGAAGGGTTCTCCGGCAGCAGGGCCATCGTGATGGGGATCGCCTCCCCGGCGAAGGTGATGCTGACGGAAGACGGCGGGAAAAACTGGGAACAGGTCTATTTCAACGCCGATTCCGCCATTTTCCTGGATGCCATGGACTTTTACGGCGACCGCAAGGGATACATCGCCGGCGACCCGCTGGGCGGCAGCTTTAAAGGCCTGGTAACGCCCGACGGCGGGAAAACCTGGTACAACCTCCCCATGCCCGCTGCCGACTCCGCGGAGGCTATTTTTGCGGCCAGCGGCACCACTTTGCGGGCACTCCCGGGAGGGCAGCCGGCTTTCGCGACCGGGGGTACCCACAGCAGGTTCTACCGGCTGCAGGGGCGCAAATGGCGGGAAACGGAGTGGCCGGCCACACAGGGCCAATCATCCACCGGTATCTTCTCCTTCGCATTTGTCACTGATAAACAAGGCATTGCCGTAGGCGGCGATTATCTCAAGCCGGAAGTAGTGAAGGGCAATTGCCTCATTACGGCCGACGGCGGGCTTACCTGGTCGCCCGTGCAGGCGCCACCAAGGGGTTACCGCTCCGCGGTGGAATACATAGATAGGAAGACATTGGTATGTACCGGTCCGGCAGGTACCGACTGGTCGGCCGACGGTGGCCAGACCTGGCGGGCGCTCCCCGGCGAGGGATACCATGCGGTACGGAAGGCGAAAAACGGGAAAGCGGTGTACCTGGCCGGGTCGAACGGCAGGATCGCGATATTGAGGGGGATGTAGCCGGTATGCAAAGGGCGCCCTGGAAAGGACGCCCTGTTACAATACGCTTATTGTATCACAACCGGAACAATAGGTTAAAGCAAAAAGTACATTTACTACAAGTTAAACCATCCCACTGCAATTATTCCGGACAATCTCGCCAATACAGGGATTTTTTTTGTAAAAGCGGGAATTGCCCTGTTTAATGCAGGTAAAAAGCAATTTTTAATTAATTTAGATGGAATGCGGCCCGCCAGAGCGGCCGCGGCATTTATCAGTAAAAGAAACAGATCGGCACGATGCAAGTGGCAACATCTTCGGGTAAATACTCGGTCAAACATTACCCAGACAACATTCAGTCCTGGAAAAAGGAAGGCAACTATTTCTACTTCTATACCTCCGCCACTATCCTGGAAATCAGGGTGATATCAGACAAGATCGTGCGGTTCCGGTATGCGGCCGACGGCCAGTTTCAGCGGGATTTTTCCTACGCGCTCAGCGAAAAACTGGAAGAATCCCCCGAAAGCTTCGATATCCGCGAATGGCAGGAGTCCTTCGAAATCTACACTACCGCCATCAGGGTGTTCGTGGCCCGGGAAAACCTCCGGATCACCATCACCGACACCGAAGGCCGGATCATCAACCAGGATGAAACGGGCTTCCACTGGCAGTATTACCTCCAGAAAGGCGGAAAAATCGTGTATTGCACCAAGCTCATCCAGGAAGGGGAAGCATTTTACGGGCTGGGCGACAAGCCCACCGACCTCAACCTGCGCGGCAAACGCGTGGAAAACTTCGGGACGGATGCCTATGGTTATGCCAAAGACACAGACCCCCTCTACCGGAATATCCCGTTCTATTACGGGTTGCACAACGGCATAGGGTACGGCATCTTCTTCGACAATACCTTCCGCACGCTGTTCGACTTCGGCAGCGAGCGCGAAGACGCTTCCAGCTTCTGGGCACGCGGCGGCGAGATGAACTATTACTTCATTTACGGCCCCGAACTGCTTAAAGTAGCAGAATCCTACGCCCGCATCACCGGAACGGCCGAATTACCGCCCCTCTGGGCCCTTGGCTACCACCAGTGCCGCTGGAGCTACTTCCCCGATACCCGCGTCCGCGAGATCGGCAAAGAGTTCCGCCAGCGCGGCATCCCCTGCGACGCGCTCTACCTCGATATCGATTATATGGACGGCTTCCGTTGCTTCACCTGGAGCAACGAGGGCTTCCCCGACCCGAAAAAACTGCTGAAAGACCTGGCCGATGATGGTTTTAAAACCGTCGTGATCATCGACCCGGGGATTAAGGTGGACCCGGAATATCCCATTTACCAGGAGCTGGTGCAGAAAGGCTACGCCTGCAAGCGGGCCGACGGCGCCCTTATGGAAGGCGATGTATGGCCCGGCAAATGCGCGTTCCCGGATTTCACCGATCCCAAAGTGCGCGAGTGGTGGGCAGGGCTGTTCCAGGACCTGACGGCTTACGGCGTTCGGGGCGTATGGAACGATATGAACGAACCGGCGGTGTTTGAACTGGGGACTTTCCCGGAAGACGTGCGGCACGACTACGATGGCGAAAACGTGAGCCACCGCAAGGCCCATAACGTTTACGGTCACCTCATGAGCAAGGCTACCGCGGCGGGATTGAAGAAGCACCTCATGCCGAGGCGCCCCTTCGTCATCACGCGCTCGGCTTATTCCGGCACGCAGCGCTGGAGCAGCGTCTGGACCGGCGATAACATGAGCACCTGGGAGCATCTCTGGCTGGCCTCCGTGCAATGCCAGCGGTTAAGCGTATCCGGGCTTTCGTTTGCGGGCAGTGATATCGGCGGTTTTATCGGCGAGCCTTCCGGCGAGCTGTACACCCGCTGGATACAGCTGGGAGCGTTCCATCCGCTGATGAGGACCCATTCGGCCAGTAACGATACCGGCTTCGACCAGGAGCCCTGGAGCTTCGGCCCTGAATTTGAAGCGGTGATCAAATCGTTCATCCAGCTCCGGTACAGGCTTCTCCCCTACATCTACACCACTTTCTGGCAATATGCGGCATATGGTACGCCGATGCTGCGGCCCCTCGCCTTCGTAGCGCAGGACGATGCCAATACGCATGACCTCAACCATGAGTTCCTGCTGGGCGACAGCATCCTGATCAGCCATGTCAGCGAAGCAGGCATGCAGGAGAAATCGGTGTACCTGCCCGAGGGGAATTGGTATTACTATTTCAATGATGCGCGTTATGCCGGCAAACAGGCGGTAACGATCCCTACTCCGCTGTCTGAAATGCCTATTTTCGTGAAAGCCGGCGCCGTGGTGCCCCAGTACCCCGATATGGAATGGGTGGGCCAGCGCAAGGTGGAGGAGATGATTTTGCAGGTGTATTACGGTGAAGGGATAACGCACAGCATCCTGTACGAGGATGCGGGCGACCATTACGCGTATAAAACCGGCCAGTATAACCTGGTGCGGTTCAAGCAGGCGTCTGAACCAGGGCTTTTCCGCCTGAAGAAAAAGTTCGTGGGCCGTTTTGAAGCGGATTACCGCCACCACCGCCTGAAGATCCACGGGCTGCCTTTCCGTCCCACGAATTGCGTGGTGGATGGCGTGGCGCATGAGCTTCCCGCCGAGGCGCTGCAGGCTGCCATCGTCGAGATCCAGCTGCCGCGTAATTTCGAAGAGATCGTTCTCCGATAAGATACATCAAAGCGAAACGGATTTTGCCGTTTCGCTTTTTTTAGGTTTATTTGTCTACTGTTTTTATAGACATGCCATACTAATTAACAGACCTTATGCAACATCTCAACTGGATCGCCCTGTCCATTGCCGGATTCCTGCTGTTTATCGGCCTGGAGTACCTGGTAAGCCGCCGTACCGGGCGCAATTATTTCCATTTTGCAGAATCTGTCGCCAACCTCAATACCGGCATTGCGGAGCGTTTGCTGGACGTGTTTGTGACGGGATTGTTTTACTTCTTCTTCGATTGGATCTACCGGAATTTCGCGATATGGGAGATCAGTCCGGCGTGGTATACCTGGGTTTTGTTGTTTTTCGTTACGGATTTCGTGTGGTATTGGTATCACCGGCTGGCGCATGAAGTGAATGTGCTGTGGGCGGCGCATGTGGTGCATCACCAGAGTGAGGATTTCAACTACACCGTGTCTGCCAGGATAACGGTCTTCCAGTCGGCGGCGCGCTCCTTGTTTTGGTCGGTATTGCCGCTCGCGGGGTTTCCGCCGGCGATGATCACTTCCCTCCTGCTCGTGCATGGATTGTACCCGTTTTTCATCCATACGCGCACCATCGGCAAGCTGGGCTGGCTGGAGTATTTCATGGTGACACCGAGCCACCACCGCGTGCACCATTCGTCCAACGAAGCGTACCTCGATAAAAATTATGGCGACGTGCTCATCATCTGGGACAAAATATTCGGGACGTTCGTCGAAGAAAAGAAAGAAATACCTCCTGTGTACGGCCTCACCAAACCGCTGGGGAGTTACAGTTTCCTGTGGCAGCAATTTCATTTCATGCTGGAACTGGCTACCGCTTTTGCGAGGGCGCGGGGCTTCAGGGCCCGGTGGAAAGTCATCTTCGGCAAACCCGACGACATTGACCCCAACATCCGGGGTGAGCTGGAGGCGCGCTGGCTGCGAAAAGCGCATGCGCGGGAGCAGACGCGGGGGCAGCGGGTGTATATCGTTATCCAAACGATTTTCAGTATTACAGTCCTGTTTACGGTGATGCTGCTGGAAGCCTGGGTGCCCGCGGGACTGGCGGTTTTCGCCGTGCTTTTCGTGCTGCTGAGCCTGGTCAACACCGGCGCCATCCTCGAACAGAAAAAATGGTTCTTCTACCTTGAATATGCCCGCGTCATGCTGCTGGCTTTCGCCTGCATGTTCTACTTCCGGCACCTGTATGTGTATGTAAGTATTTTATCGGCAGCAACGCTGCTAACTTTTTACTTTACCCGGATCAGGGAATCCGTTCAGCGATGGCTGTTTCAGCCCTAAAAATCTTGCCGCGTGGCCGAGAGGACAGGCAGAGGCTTCCCGCCTTCTACGATGGTTCGATTCCATCCGCGGCTTCAATCAAATAGCAAGAAAATCAACGGTCATTCCCAGCTCACTACAATTTATCCGGCGCCACTTTATTTTGTAATTTAGTCTGCGACTCCATCACAATGAAATACCGGGAAATTAAACCAAAAGGATTTTTGACGGATTTCATCCACAGCTTTTGGGAATACGAAACCTGTGAAACGAAATACGAACACACCA
>NZ_CALNBI010000227.1 GCF_937874145.1 uncultured Chitinophaga sp.
TGGTGACCGATGAGACCGGTCAGTTCATCATCCCCAACATACCCGCCGGCAAACACGAACTGCAGGTGAGTGCGGTCGGTTACATGACCACGACCCAAAACGTTGTCATTAAATCCTCCGGCACTACCAATGTATTGGTCAGGCTGGAGCCCTCCGCTTCCAATCTCGGGGAAGTGGTGGTGAGCGGCACCCTGCGGCCGGTAACCAAAATGGAAAGCCCGGTGCCCGTGGAAGTCTATTCCCCCGTCTTCTTCCGCAAGAACCCCACGCCCAGCATATTCGACGCGCTGCAGAACGTGAACGGCGTGCGCCCGCAGCTGAACTGCAACGTCTGCAACACGGGCGACATCCATATCAACGGGCTGGAAGGCCCGTATACAATGGTGATGATCGACGGGATGCCGATCGTCAGCGCCTTGTCCACCGTGTATGGCCTTTCCGGTATTCCGAATTCGCTGGTGGAGCGGGTGGAAGTGGTGAAAGGACCGGCATCCACCTTGTACGGCTCCGAAGCCGTGGCGGGCCTCATCAATATTATCACCAAATCACCCACCACCGCGCCGGTTTTTTCGGCGGACGTGATGGCGACCACCTGGCAGGAATACAATGCGGACCTGGGCTGGCGCTTCAAGGCGGGGACCCGGGCGCAGTCGCTGCTGGGCGTGAATTACTATAATTACCAGGATCCGGCGGACCATAACGGCGACGGTTTTACCGACGTGACGCAGCAGCACCGGATCAGCGTATTCAATAAATGGTCTTTCAACCGGAAGAACGACCGCGTAGCTTCGCTGGCGGCGAGGTATTTCTATGAAGACCGCTGGGGCGGGCAAACGCAGTGGGATAAGCAGTTCCGCGGAACGGACAGTGTTTACGGCGAGAGCATTTACACCAGCCGCGTGGAGGTGCTCGGGCAGTACCAGCTGCCGACGCGGCCCCACCTGATGCTGCAGGGATCCTTTAACTACCACAACCAGAATTCGGTGTACGGCACTACCTGGTTCCTCGCGAAGCAGTCGATCGCCTTTGCCCAGCTGACTTTTGACAAGGAAATCGGGAAGCACACGCTGCTGGCGGGCTTGCCGTTCCGGTACACATTTTACGACGACAATACGGTAGTAACGGCCGATAAGGACGTGAACAAGCCGCAGCGGACCTTTTTGCCGGGGATTTTCGTGCAGGACGAGATCAAGCTGGCCACGGCGCACAACCTGTTGCTGGGGATGCGGTACGATTACAACTCGCTGCACGGCAATATCGTTACGCCGCGGCTGGCCTATAAATGGTCGCCCAACTATAAGAACGTGCTGCGGCTGAATGCGGGTACGGGGTACAGGGTGGTGTCGATATTCACGGAAGACCATGCGGCGTTGAGCGGGGCGCGGGAAGTGGTGATAGAATCGGAGCTGAAGCCCGAGCGCAGCTGGAACGTCAATCTGAACTATACGAAGAAGATACCGTTGGGAAGCGCCTTTCTGGGTTTGGATGCGACAGCCTTCTATACGCACTTTTCAAACCGCATCATGCCGGATTATTCGCGGCCTGATTCCATTTTGTACGATAACCTGGATGGGTACGCGGTGTCGGAGGGTTTCAGTTTGAATGCCGATGTGGCGTTTGCCTTTCCGCTGAAGATCATGGCGGGGGCTACGGTGATGGAGGTGTTCCAGAAGGAGCACGGGGTGCGGGAGCGGCCCATGCTCACGGAGCGGTTCACGGGCACCTGGTCGGTAAGTTATGCTTTCCGCCGGGCGGGGCTTACGGTGGATTATACCGGTAATATATATGGACCCATGTTGTTGCCGGTGCAGCCGAACGACCCCCGGCCGGATAAATCGCCGGTATGGAGTATCCAGAACGTGCAGCTGACGAAGAAGCTGGGGAAGGAATGGGAAATATATGGCGGCGTGAAGAATTTATTGAATTTCCTGCCGCCGAAGAACAGCATTGCGCATGCGCATGACCCGTTCGACAAGCGGCCGGGTTTCAATGCCGATGGTTCGGTGGATCCCTACAACCTGACGTTCGACCCTACTTACGTGTTTGCGCCGAACCAGGGCATCCGTGGATTCCTGGGGCTGCGGTTTACGCGGCTGTAGCCGGTTTTACAGGCTGAGGCCTACTTTGAGGCCGAGGTGGAGGCTGGGGAGGTACTTGGTGGCCTGGCCGGCATGTTGCTCGATGGCGTCTGCCGGTCCGACCCGGAAGTTGTTGGCGGTGTATGTTTTGGCGCGGAACCCGACTCCCAGGTAGGGGTCGAGGATGAACCGGCCGCGCTGCATCTGCCTGCCCAGGAGGAACTGGAGGCCATAGACGTTTTTATCTCCGGAATTTTCGTAGGTCGCGCCATTGAGCGTGACCTTTTCATTTGGGTAGAAGATTTTTTTGAAGAAGAGGACCGGTTCGAAATAGGTGCCGGCGGCGCGGATGGCGGTGTTCTGGCGGACGAGGTACCATTTGAGGCCTGCCCTTACGCCGATGCCGCGGCCTTCCACGAACTGTTCGGTGGAGATGCCGGGGTTTTCTTTGCCGATGTTGATTCTTTTGAAGAATACGTAATCGGGGTAATCGGTGTAGATGCCGGTGATGCCGATTTCGAGGCTGAGGGCTTCGGAGAGGTCCTGTTCGAGGTAGAGGTCCAGCTCGTTGATGATGGTGGTCGGATTGACTTTGATGTAGGTTTTTTTGCGGAAGGGTTCTTCCTGCGCGAGGGCGGAATGTGCTGCTGTTGCGAGGAGAAGAATGGTAAAGATTCTTTTCATACGTCTTGCCGGGTTAGGTGTGGGGGCGGCGGGTGTAGGTGCCCGCCTGCCGGAATCAGGTCAATAATCGTTCCACAATAACGGGGAACCATTGGTGTTCGAGGGCCTGCACCTTTTTTGCGAGGGTGTCGGGCGTATCGTCGGGCGTGATGGCGCATTTTTCCTGGAGGATGGTGGCGCCGTCGTCGTATTTTTCGTTGACGAAGTGGATGGTGATACCGCTTTCGGGGTCTCCTGCGGCGATAACGGCTTCGTGGACGAAGTGGCCGTACATGCCTTTGCCTCCGTATTTGGGCAGGAGGGCGGGGTGGATGTTGATGATTTTGTCGGGGAATGCCTGGACGAGGTTGGCGGGAACTTTCCAGAGGAAGCCGGCGAGGACGATGAGGTCGATGCGGAGGTCCTTCATCAGTTTAACATAATTATCTGCCCTGAAGAAGGTTTCTTTGTCTATAATATAGGAGGGTATGTTTTCGTCGGCGGCGATTTTGAGGACGCCGGCGTCTGGTTTGTTGGAAACGATGGCGGCCACCTGGATGGCGGGGTTGCCTTTGAGGTGATCGATGATCTTTTTGGCGTTTGAGCCGGCGCCTGAGGCGAAAATGGCGATGTTTTTCACGCTTGTATATAAATTAAGGTGCAAAAATAGGCAGATAACCATTTCCGGTAACGGTAAATTTCCATAATTTTAAGGATAAGCCCGGGCCATGGGGGTGAAAATGACGAGAATCACGATGTGAGAATGCGCAAAATCATGGCGATGCAACCTTCTTTATACGTATCTTGTTGTACGATGAGGTATTACTTTACCCGGTAAGGAACAAAAAAAGCGAGGCGCTATCCGATAGTCTGGTTGAAAACTCCATGCAAAAATAGTATTACAGTCAACGGCGTTTATCCTTCGTGAGGGAATATGATTTTTATCAGGAATTGCGGCGGGCGTATAGCCGGCGAGGGATGGTAAAACGGTTGAAACTAGCCACAGGTAATAATTTCAGCGGAAAGGTGTTTCGCGGATGTTATATAATAATTGCTTTCAAAACAAGGACAATTTTTTTTCGATTGTTGGTAAATTGTCAACATTCTGTCTTATTTTTGCTGGCACTTTTAAGAAACCTTAGGTCAAATCTAAACTAAATAGGCTGTGTATCGTCGTGTTTCCATTCGTTTGCGTAAGCAATTTGTGAGTGTTCTTATCCTATGCGCAGGGTTGGTTAGTTCCATCTCCGTCGCGCAGGCAGCAGATCCTGGTGCAGGTAAGACGCTATTTCAGCAGAATTGTGCTTCATGTCACAATGTGCACAAAAAACTGACAGGTCCTGCGCTGGCAGGTGTTGAAGACAGATGGGCTGATAAGGCGCTGCTTCACAAGTGGATCCGCAACTCCGCTTCCGTAATTGCCTCCGGCGACAAATATGCCGTTGATCTCTTCAACGCGTATAATAAACTGCCGATGACTGCTTTCCCTGCGCTGACTGATGCCGACATCGACAACATGCTGGCGTACATCAAGCAGGAAGAAACCAAAGCCGCGGCTCCCAAGGCTGATGCCGGCGCTGCTGCAGGCGCTGCCGCAGGTTCCAAAGATTCCGGCAACAACAGCCTGCTTTTCGGCATTATCACCCTGATCCTCGCGATCGTAGCGGTGATCCTCATGCAGATCAACAGCAACCTGAACAAGCTGGCTTCCGAGAAAGAAGGCCACGCTACCCCGGAGCCGGTTCCCTTCTACAAAAACAAAGTTTACATCGCCCTTTGCATTCTGGTGCTCTTTATCGTTGGCGGTTACTACACCATCCAGGGTGCTATCAACCTTGGCCGTCAGGATGGCTACATGCCGGAGCAACCCATCTTCTACTCCCACAAAGTGCACGCGGGCATCAATCAGATCAACTGTCTTTACTGCCACTCTTCCGCTGAAAAGAGCAAGCATGCCATGATCCCTTCGGAGAACGTGTGTATGAACTGCCACAAGGCCGTAACCGAATACACCGGTCCGGACCTGTACACGGCTGAAGGCAAGAAAGTGAACGGTACCGCTGAGATCCAGAAACTGTACGATCACGTAGGCTGGGATAAGGACGCAGGTCGTTACACCAAGCCGGGCCAGCCGATCGAATGGAAGAAAATCCACAGCCTGCCCGACCACGTTTACTTCAACCACTCCCAGCACGTGAGCGCAGGCAAGGTACAATGCCAGACCTGCCACGGCGATATCCAGGACATGGATGAGGTAAAACAGTTCGCCGACCTGTCTATGGGCTGGTGCGTAAACTGCCACCGTACCACGAAAGTGCAGTTTGCCGAGAACAACTACTACAGCATCTTCGAAAAGCTGCATAACGACGTGAAAGAAGGCAAAGTAGACAGCGTGACTGTAGAAATGCTGGGCGGCACCGAGTGTCAGAAATGCCACTACTAATCAACAGGTCAGACAAACAGATCAGACAAATTTTTCAAATCGTAACGCGATATAAATAATCACATGGAGCAAAAAAAGTATTGGAAAGGCTTGGAGGAGTTGCACAATACCACTTCGCATCAGGAGACTGTGAAAAACGAATTCAGGGAAGATTTGCCCTTCGAAGAGAGTGAAAGTTTCCTGGGTGCATCCACCCCTCGCCGGGACTTCCTGAAATACCTCGGGTTCACCACAGCTGCGGCTACCATTGCGGCCAGCTGCGATATCCCGGTTAAAAAGGCTATCCCCTACGTAAACAAACCGGAAGACATTACCCCCGGTGTTCCCAACTATTATGCTTCCGCTTATACAGTAGACGGTGAGTACGTACCCCTGGTGGTGAAGACCCGTGAGGGCCGCCCCATCAAGGTAGAAGGCAACGAGATGTCGGCCATCACCAAAGGCTCGACCACTGCCCGCGTACAAGCTTCCGTTCTTTCTTTATATGACGTGGCCCGCCTCCGTTTCCCCGGTATCAACAACAAGAACAAGGAAACCGAACTGGCCAAGCGCATCCAGGAGCTGCAATATGCCGAGCTGGACAAGCAGATCGCCGCCGCTATTTCCGGCAAATCCGTGGCACTGCTCACCTCGACCATCATCAGCCCCTCCACCAGGAAACTGATCGGCGAATTCCTGGCGAAATATCCTGGCAGCCGTCACGTTACATACGATGCCGTTTCCTATTCCGGTATGCTCCTCGCCAACGAGGCTTCCTACGGTAAACGCGCCATCCCTTCTTACCATTTCGAAAATGCTAAAGTAGTGGTGAGCCTCGGCGCCGACTTCCTCGGTACCTGGCTGAACCCTTCCGAGTTCTCCGTTCAGTACGGCGAAGGTCGCAAGATCAATGCGAAGAACCCGGAAATGAGCAAGCATATCCATTTCGAAAGCATGATGAGCCTCACCGGTGCCAATGCCGATGAGCGCTTCACCCACCGCCCCTCTGAAGCTGGTGTGGTTGCCCAGGCCCTGCTGGCCGCCCTCGGCGGTGCGGTATCCGCCCCGGCAATTGCCAACACCCGTCTGAAAGAAGGCATCGCGAAAGCCGCCAAAGCCATCCAGGCCAACCCCGGCAAATCGCTGGTGGTATCCGGCTCCAACGATGTGAACGTACAGATCCTGGTAAACGCCATCAACAACCTGGCGGGCTCCAACGGTACTACCATCGACTGGGCTTCCACCGTTAACTACAAGCAAGGTATCGACGCCGATATGCAGCAGCTGGTATCCGATCTGAACGCAGGTTCCATCGGCGCCCTGATCGTTTACGGCGTGAACCCCGCATATGATTACTTCGACGCAGAGAAATTCAAAGCCGGTGTAGCGAAAGCTGGCGTATCGATCTCCTTCAACGACCGTTACGACGAAACCACCGAGCTCTGCAAATACATCCTGCCCGACCATCACTACCTCGAAAGCTGGGGTGATGCTGAACCGAAGAGCGGTTACTACGGCTTTATCCAGCCCACCATCGCTCCCCTGTTCAAAACCCGCGCCTTCCAGGACGCCCTGCTGACCTGGAGCGGCAACACCACCGCCTGGGTAGACTACCTGAAGAATGAGTGGATCACGCGCCTGGGTTCCCAGGGTGCATGGGACAAAGCCCTTCAGGATGGTATCGTTGAGCCCGCTGCAGCCCCCGCTATCGGTGGTGCATCTTTCGCGGCCGACATTGCTGCCGCTGCTGCGAAGATCGGCGCTCCCAAAGCTTCCGGCCTGGAACTGGTAGTATACGAGAAAGTGGCTATCGGTAACGGTAAGGAAGCCAACAACCCCTGGCTCCAGGAAATGCCCGACCCGATCACGCGCTCTACGTGGGACAACTACGCCTGCGTATCCAACAAGCTCGCTAAGACTTTCAATATGGAACTGGGCGACGATTACGAAATCAACGCCGAGAAAAAAGTACTGAAAATCACCGCCAAAGGCAAAACCGTTGAACTGCCCCTGCTGATCGTGCCTGGTATCCAGGAAGATACGATCGCCATTGCAGTAGGTTATGGCCGCGGCAAGAAAGAATTCATCGGTAAGGCTGCCGGCGAAATCGGTGCGAACGCTTATCCGTTCGTATCCTTCAACGGCCAGACTTTCGACTACTTCGTACCTGAAGCGAAAGCAGAAGCCACCGGCGCCAAATACGCCGTAGGTCTGACCCAGACGCACAACAGCTACGAAGGCCGTCCGATCATCAAGGAAACCACCCTCGAAGAGTTCATCAAGAACCCGAAAGAGGTGAACCACGACCGTCAGCACCTGTACGAAGCATATACCAAGGAAGGCAACATGAGCGGCGACTTCCGTAACGACGCTACCCTCTACACGGGTGGTACGAAGTTCGAATATCCCGGCATCAAGTGGGGCATGTCCATCGACCTGAACTCCTGCTTCGGTTGCGGCGCCTGCGTAGTGGCTTGTACTGCTGAAAACAACGTATCCGTTGTGGGTAAGGAACAAGTGGTACTGGCGCACGAAATGCACTGGCTGCGTATCGACCGCTACTTCGCCGGCGACGAGAACAACCCTGAAGTGGTGTTCCAGCCGATGCTTTGCCAGCACTGCGATAACGCGCCCTGCGAAAACGTTTGCCCGGTAGCTGCTACCAACCACTCTTCCGAAGGTATCAACCAGATGGCGTACAACCGTTGCATCGGTACCCGTTACTGCGCCAACAACTGTCCGTATAAAGTTCGTCGCTTCAACTGGAGAGACTGGAACGGTGCCGACAGCTTTGAAGGCAACCTGCACGACACGGCCGACATGAACGACGCGCTGACCCGTATGGTGCTCAACCCGGATGTTGTTGTTCGTTCCCGCGGTACCATGGAGAAATGCTCCTTCTGCGTTCAGCGCCTGCAGGATGCGAAACTCCACGCGAAGAAAGAAGGCCGTCCGCTGCGTGACGGGGAAGCCAAAACGGCTTGCCAGCAGGCATGCTCTACCGGCGCTATCGTATTCGGTAACGTGAATGACAAGGACAGCCGCATCTCCAAGGTTCGTAACGAAGAGCAGACCGACCGCCTGTACTACGTACTCGAAGAAACGCACGTACTGCCCTCCATCAACTACCTGGCGAAAATCCGTAACAAGGATGCAGCCCCGGTAGCGGCAGGCCACGGTGCTAAAGCTGAAGAGAAAGCTCATCACTAATGATAGCGTTCCTGCCCGAAAGGGGATGGGACAAGAAGAATAGAACTAGTTAAGAATCTGTTTTAAGTTTTGAAACATCATAGCCCCGGAGCAATCCGGGGCGAGCAAAGCTCGAAATACTATGCATTTGAAGTACGAATCCACACTGAGAGAACCTTTAGTAGATGGGGTTAAGGATTATCACCAGGTAACGGAGGACATTATCAGTCCTATTGAAGCGAAGCCTGGTAAACTGTGGTACATAGGGTTATTCATCTCCATTCTACTGCTGCTGTTCGGTGTATTCTCCGTTTTCTGGGAGGTATACTTCGGTACAGGTGTGTGGAACCTGAACAAAACCATCGGTTGGGGTTGGGACATCACCAACTTCGTATGGTGGGTAGGTATCGGCCACGCCGGTACCCTGATCTCCGCCATTCTTCTCCTGTTCCGCCAGGGCTGGCGTACAGGTGTAAACCGTGCGGCGGAAGCGATGACCATCTTTGCGGTAATGTGCGCGGGCCAGTTCCCGATCTGGCACATGGGCCGTGTATGGATGGCTTTCTTCGTACTTCCTTATCCGAACACCCGTGGCCCGTTGTGGGTAAACTTTAACTCTCCCCTGCTCTGGGACGTGTTCGCGATCTCCACTTACTTTACTGTATCACTGCTGTTCTGGTACTCCGGTCTGCTCCCCGACTTCGCAACGGTTCGTGACCGCGCCAAAACCAAGCTCCGCAAAATGCTGTATGGTGTGGCATCCTTCGGCTGGACCGGTTCCACCAAGCACTGGCAGCGCCACGAGTCGCTCTCCCTGGTTCTCGCCGGTCTGAGCACCCCGCTGGTACTTTCAGTACACACGATCGTATCTTTCGACTTTGCTACCTCCGTAATCCCCGGCTGGCACACCACGATCTTCCCGCCCTACTTCGTAGCGGGTGCGATCTTCTCCGGCTTCGCGATGGTACAAACACTGCTGATCATCACCCGTAAAATACTCGGCCTTGAAGATTACATCACCCTGGGCCACATCGAGGCTATGAACAAGGTGATCGTACTGACCGGTTCTATCGTGGGCGTTGCCTACCTGACCGAGCTCTTCATGGCATGGTACTCCGGCGTTCAATACGAATTCGACACCTTCTACAAGTTCCGCGCTGCGGGCCCGCTCGGCTGGTCTTACTGGATCATGATGACCTGTAACGTAATCTCCCCGCAGGTGTTCTGGTTCCGTAAGATGAGAAGGAACATCATGGTAACGTTCATCATGTCCATCATCGTGAACATCGGTATGTGGTTCGAGCGTTTCGTGATCATCTGTACTTCGCTGTACCGCGACTACCTGCCGTCCAGCTGGAGCTACTACCGTCCGTCCTGGCCTGAAGTTGGTTTCTACCTGGGTACGTTCGGCCTGTTTTTCACCTGTTACTTCCTGTTTGCGAAATACTTCCCGGTAATTGCTGTTGCGGAGATCAAATCGATCCTGAAAACTTCGGGCAAGAACTTCAAAGACAAAATGGACGTGTACGAAGAACAGAGTGTTGAGAAATTTGCGCACGATAACACGGCGCACCACTAAGAATTGAATCAAGATTAACGGAATACAGAATAATTATCCATATGGCTGTTAAGAAATTTGTAGTAGGCAGTTTTGATGATGAGGCGGTGTTGTTTCCGGCGGTAAAGAAAGTACGCCAGGCCGGTTACAAAATACATGATGTGTACACCCCGTTCCCGGTGCATGGTCTGGACCATGCGATGGGCCTGAGAGAGACGAGCCTGCACACGGCCGGCTTCATTTATGCCATCACCGGTACTACGACCGCGCTCTCTTTCATGAGCTGGGTATTTACGACCGACTGGCCGATGAACATCGGTGGTAAGCCGCACTTCCCTTTACCGGCATTCATTCCCATCACTTTCGAGTTGACGGTGCTGTTTTCGGCGGTAGGGATGGTGATGACGTTCATGTACCTGTGCCAGATGGCTCCTTTCGTGAAGAAGCACATTTTCCACCCCCGTCAGACCGATGACCTGTTTGTGATGGCAATCGAGGTGAGCGAGAAGACGAATGCGGAGGAGGTGAAAGGCTTCCTGAGCAGCGTAGGGGCGAAGGAGATCAACGAGCAGACGGCTGAGGCCGGCTGGTGGCTGGGCCGCTTCGACAGGGAAGACAAGGTTTTTGCGTAATTAATAGCTGCGCGAAGCAACATAGATAGATCAGTTATTGACATTATAAAGGAGGACGGAGCCGGAAGGTATCTGTCGGACAACTGAAAAGACAATAAATATCGGATGAAAAGGACTTCCAACATACTGATTGTAGCAGCCTTAGCAGGGGGCGCCTTTCTGGCATCCTGCGGTAACAAGGGGCCGCACCATAGAAATCCCGGCAAGATTTATGCGCCCGATATGTACGAATCCCGTGCATACGAGTTCTACAGTGCCCGCCTTGCGAGCATGAAGCCGGTGGAAGGAACGGTGAAGCGCGGAGCGATGCTGCCGTATCACCTGAAAGCGGAAGACACTGCGCAGGCGAACCTGGTGGCTAACCCCCTGGTGCTGGACAAAGCCGGTCTGGAAGAAGGGAAGCGCCTGTATGATATTTACTGCGGCGTTTGCCACGGCACCAAGCTGGACGGCAACGGTCCGCTGTACAAAGGCGGCGACGGTCCGTACCCTGCAGCTCCCCCGGCATTCCTGACCGGGAAAGTACTGGGTTACACCGAGGGCCGTATGTTCCACGTAGCTACTTTCGGGTACAACGTGATGGGCAGCTACGCCAGCCAGCTGGACATTGAGCAGCGTTGGAAAGTGGTAGGCTATATCAAGAATATGCAGAACGGCGGCAAGGCGCCTGCGGAGGCAGCACCTGCAGCGGATTCGGCAACAGCGGCGGCACCTGCGGTAGCAGCGGCTCATTAATTAGATTAAATCGCATTTCAACTTCGTATTTTAATATACAACAGTAATGAAGGACCAATTTGTAGTACCAGCAAGATTAAAAACGACCAGCTTCGTGCTTTTGGGCATTGGCTTGCTGACTTTGTTGATCGGAATTTTTGCACTCAACGGCGAACACGGGCCCACCCGATTCTGGGCAGGGCTGTTGCAGAACAGCACCTTCTTCCTGATGGTGGCGCTGGCCAGCACCTTTTTCATCTGTGTGACCACACTCGCACACGGTGGCTGGCAGATGGCGTTCCGCCGGGTGCCTGAAGCCATCTCCATGACCGTGCCTGTGCTGAGCGTGATCGTGCTGGTAGTACTGGGCTTCCTCATCTTCGGTAATAAAGGCCACATTTACCACTGGCTCCACCCCGAAGGCGACCGTATCCTGGAGTTCAAGTCTCCGTTCCTGAACGCGGGCTTCGTTTCTACCATGACCGTTATTACCCTCGCCCTCTGGAGCGTTCTGACCATTAAGTTGCGGAGAATGTCCCTGGCGGAAGATACCATGCTGCTGGACCAGGAAGGCCGTAAGGCGCTGATCTGGAAAGGTACGGTATGGTGCGGCCTCTTCGCCGTGGTATACGCGCTGAGCATGGGTTCCACCACACCGTGGATCTGGCTCATGAGCATCGACGCACACTGGTTCTCCACCATGTATAGCTGGTACACATTCGCCAGCACCTGGGTTTCCGGGCTGTCGCTCATCGCACTGTTTGTAGTTTACCTGAAGAGCAAGGGCTACCTTGAAATGGTGAACGAAGAGCACCTGCATGACCTCGGCAAATTTATGTTCGCATTCAGCGTATTCTGGACGTACCTCTGGTTCTCCCAGTACATGCTGATCTGGTACGCCAACATGCCCGAGGAAACCGTTTACTTCCAGCCGCGCGTTTGGGGCGAGTTCAGGCCTGTATTCTTCCTGAACCTCGTGATCAACTTCGTAGCGCCGCTGCTGATTCTGATGAAACGTAGTTCTAAACGTAACTATACGCTGGTAGCTTTCATGGGCGGACTGATCATCTTCGGTCACTGGCTCGACTTCTTCCAGATGGTGATGCCGGCTACCGTGAAGCACCTGCACTTCCCCTGGTTCGAACTGGGTATCGGTCTGGGCTTCGTAGGGCTGATCATTTACCTGACGGCTCAACAACTGGCGAAGGCTCCGCTGACGCCGAAGAACCATCCGTACCTGAAAGAAAGCATCGTACACCACACCTGATGCGTGGCGTAATGGTAAGACAAACAACGTTTAGCATTAGATAACTTAATTATTATTCAATAGCAATGTCAGGATATTTAGCAGTTATAGTAGTTGTTCTCATATTCGTCGTGATCTTCCAGATCGCGAAAGCAAGCGAATATGTGTCCATTCTGAAAGGTGAAAAGAAATCGCGCGAGCAGTCCAACCGTATCAACGGTTTCCTGATGATCGTATTCCTGGTGCTGGGACTGATCGGCGTTTGGTGGTGCCATGATTTGCTGAAGGACCGCATGCTGGGTGATCCCGCGTCGGACCACGGTGAGGGCGTAGACAGCCTGATCAAGGTTACCTTCATCATCACCATGATCGTATTCGTACTGACCCAGATCGGTCTGTTCGTTTTCGCCTGGAAGTACCAGGAGAAAGACGGTCGTAAAGCCTTCTATTTCCCGCACAACAACAAACTGGAGGTGATCTGGACGGTAATTCCGGCCATCGTGCTCACCATCCTCGTAGCTTTCGGTATCCGGCACTGGCTGCGCATGACGTCCGAGGCTCCCAAAGAGTCTATGGTTGTAGAAGTGATCGGCAAGCAATTCAACTGGTATGTTCGTTACCCCGGTAAAGACGGCCAGCTGGGACGCCGCAACTATAAATTGATCAATGACGCCAATAACCCGCTGGGTCAAGACTGGGCAGACGGGCTGAACCACGATGACGTTGTTGCGCCGGAGCTCCACGTAGTGGTAGGCAAACCGGTAAAACTGATCATTGGTTCCCGTGACGTGGTGCATGACGTAGGTCTGCCTCACTTCCGCCTGAAAATGGACGCGGTACCGGGTATCCCGACCACGCTGTGGTTTACGCCGACCATCACTACTGCGGAATACCGCAAGAAGACCGGTAATCCCGAGTTCGTATATGAGCTGGCTTGCGACCAGATGTGCGGTAGCGGCCACTATTCCATGAAGGCGAACATCGTCGTGGAAACACAGGCTGAGTACGACGCATGGCTGGCCAAACAGGTAACGCAATTCTCCCAGGTTGAACCTGCGAAGGAAGCGGCGCCCGCAGCACCGGCAGCACCTGCTGATTCTACCAAAGCCGTAGCGACGGTTACGAAGTAAAACATCGTAGAGCAAGAGAAATTAGGAGCGTAAAAAATTAAAGAAATAGCCGGCAAGCCTGCCCCGTTTTCCGGCTGATCATAAACAGAACTTATTATGAGTAACGAAGCAACATTGCACAGTCAGGATTTTCTCCATCACGGCCACGAAGCGGACCATGGGCATGGTAATGGCCATGACGGTCATGGTCATGACCACCATCATGAAGAGACCTTCATCTCGAAGTACATTTTCAGCATGGACCACAAGATGATCGCGAAGCAATTCCTGATCACGGGCATTATCTGGGCCATCATTGGTGCGTTCTTTTCCGTTTTGTTCCGTCTGCAGCTGGGTTACCCGGATGCCACCTTCCCCTGGCTGGAATCTATCCTGGGCCACTGGGCTGAAGGCGGCCGTATCACCGCCGAGGCATATTATGCTTTGGTGACGATGCACGGTACCATCCTCGTGTTCTTCGTATTGACTGCCGGCCTCTCGGGCACATTCTCCAACCTGCTTATTCCCCTGCAGATCGGCGCCCGCGACATGGCTTCTCCTTTCATGAACATGCTGAGCTACTGGTTCTTCTTTATCTCCAGCATTGTGATGATGTCTTCCCTGTTCGTTCAGACAGGCCCTGCTTCCGGCGGCTGGACTTCCTATCCTCCCCTGAGCGCCCTGGGCGATGCTTCTATCGGTTCTAAAATCGGTATGGACCTCTGGCTGATCAGCATGGCATTGTTCGTAGTTTCCTCCCTGCTCGGGAGCCTCAACTATATCTCCACGATCCTGAACATGCGTACCAAAGGTATGAGCATGACGAAGATGCCCCTCACTGTTTGGAGCTTCCTCTTCACTGCTATCCTGGGTGTGCTTTCGTTCCCGGTTCTGCTTTCCGGTTTCGTGCTGCTGCTGTTCGACCGCCACGGTGGTACCAGCTTCTACCTCAGCGAGCTTTTTGTTGCAGGCAAGGTGCTGCCTAACGAAGGCGGTTCCGCGATCCTCTACCAGCACTTGTTCTGGTTCCTGGGTCACCCTGAAGTATATATCATTATCCTCCCCGCGATGGGTATGGTTTCTGAAGTGCTGGCGGTGAATTCCCGCAAGCCGATCTTCGGTTACCTCGCGATGGTGGGTTCTATGTTCGCGATCACGCTGCTGGCGTTCCTGGTATGGGCGCACCACATGTTCGTGACCGGCCTGAACCCCTTCCTCGGCGCGTTCTTCGTACTGTTGACGCTGCTGATCGCGGTACCTTCGGCCATTAAAGTATTTAACTGGATCACGACGATCTGGCGCGGTAACATCCGCTTCACGCCGGCGTCCCTGTTCTCCATCGGTTTCGTGAGCACGTTCATCTCCGGTGGTCTGACAGGTATCTGGCTGGGTAACTCCGCCATCGACATCCACCTGCACGATACTTATTTCGTAATCGCGCACTTCCACATCGTAATGGGTGTATCTGCATTCTTCGGTATGTTCGCCGGTATTTACCACTGGTTCCCGAAAATGTACGGCCGTTATATGAACCAAACCATCGGCTTCATCCACTTCTGGATTACGCTGATCGGTGCTTACCTCATCTTCTGGCCGATGCACTACGAAGGTATGGCCGGTATGCCGCGTCGTTACTTCGACTACAGCAACTGGGCGTCTTTCAACCAGTTCGCTGAACTGAACACCTTCATCAGCTTTGTGGTGATCATCGTGTTCGCAACACAGCTGCTGTTTGTATTCAACTTCTTCTACAGCATCTTCAAGGGCCGCAAGCTGACCACGCCTAACCCGTGGAACGCTACCACCCTGGAATGGACCACCCCGATCAACCCCGGTCACGGCAACTGGCCTGGTGAGATCCCGGAAGTTCACCGCTGGGCTTACGATTACAGCAAAGACGGAAAAGATTTCATCCCGCAGACCGTACCGGTTTCGCCCGACGAGTCCGGCCACTAAGCTGCCGGCAGGGCAAACCCTGCCGTAACAGGATGATGGAACAGAAATAGTGTAGTTTATTATGTTGCAAGAAAATTCCATAAAGTTGTCTTTATCATACGCCATTGCAAGCAGGGTGAAAGATTACTTCATGATGATGAAGTTCACGCTCACCTTTATGGTAGTGTTCTCCTGCGTGGTCGCCTATTTGCTGGTGCCTGGTGTGGAATTTGGCCTGATCAAAGTTCTTTTATTATTTGCCGGCGGCATCCTGGTATCCGGATCCGCCAATATCATCAACCAGATCCTGGAGCGGGAGACGGACAAACTGATGGCGCGCACGGCTGTAAGGCCGCTGCCCGGCGGCAGGGTGTCTGTACCGGAAGCCTGGGTGCTTTGCGCGCTGACCGGCGTGGGGGGCATCGCAATCATGGGCTTCGCTTTCAACTGGCTGTCGGCGGGGTTAAGCCTCTTGTCGCTGGTGCTGTACGGATTCGTATACACCCCGTGGAAGAAGTGGAACTCGCTGGCGGTGCTGGTGGGCGCGGTGCCGGGGGCCTTTCCGATGCTGATCGGGTGGACCGCCGGAGATAACTCGCTGTCCATCGGCGGTTGGTCGCTCTTTGCGATCCAGTTCCTCTGGCAGTTCCCGCACTTCTGGGCGATTGCCTGGGTGGCGCATAAGGATTACACGCGTGCAGGGTTCCGCCTGATGCCTACCGAGGCCGGGCCGGGAAAAATGATCGCCCTGCAGGCTGCGATGTATACCTTACTGCTGATCCCTGCCGGCGTAGCGCCTTACCTGCTGGGGCTGACGGGTTATATTTCCGCGATCGCGGCCATCATCATCGGCGCCTGGTACCTTTCGAAGGCGGTGCAGTTGTACCGCAAGGAAGACGTTGCCTCGGCCCGGAAACTGATGTTTGGATCGTATATTTACCTGGCGGTGATATTGCTGGCACTGTTGTTCGATAAAGTAAAACTGTGAGGAGATGATTACAATGAACGCACCTAAAAATAAGATACACCCGCATAAGTACTCTATGTGGATCGCGATGGCGAGCATCACCATGATGTTCATCGGGTTCACGAGCGCCTATGTGGTGAAACGCTCGCAGGCCAACTGGCTCAGCTTCGACCTGCCGGCGATCTTTTACGTGTCTACCGTACTGATCCTGCTGAGCAGCGGCACCATTTACCTGGCCGGCCGCCAGTTCAAAGCGCGCAACATGGGCGCTTACAAGCAGCTGATCACCCTTACAGCCCTGCTCGGCATTGCCTTCACGGTATGCCAGTTTATCGGCTTCGCGGATATGAAGAACCACGGCCTCGCGCTCGACAGCACGGTGTCGGCCTCCTTCATCTACGCGATCGTTGGCGCACACGTCCTGCACGTCCTCGGCGGCGTTGCGGTACTGCTGGTGATGTTCTTCCGGGCATTCCGCACCCGTGTACGCACTTACAGCTCCGTGCCCATCGAAGTAGCATCCACCTACTGGCACTTTGTGGACGGCCTCTGGATTTACCTGCTGATATTTTTCAGCCTGGCCCGATAATAGAAGAAGAATAGAAAAAGATACTGTTTAGAACCAATAAAATTCACAAATCGTACAATGGATAACGCAGTAACAGCGAACAAAAAATGGTGGAGCGGAGGGTCTTCTCCCTTCAACGTGAGCTATGGCAAACTGATGATGTGGTACTTCCTCATTTCCGATGCCTTCACATTCGGCGCATTGCTGATCGCTTACGGCACACAACGTTTCATGGCCGAAGCATGGCCTGATCCCAACGTCGTATTCCACTCCTTCCCGTTCATGGGCCATGCAGACCTTCCGCTGGTATTCGTGAGCTTGATGACCTTCATCCTGATCATGTCTTCCGTTACCATGGTGCTGGCTGTGAATGCAGGAAAATACATGGACAAGCAGTCCGTCGTGAAATGGCTTTCCTGGACCATCGTTGGCGGTATCATGTTCCTTGGCTGCCAGGCCTGGGAATGGATGCACCTGCACGAAGTAGGCGCCTGGTGGGGGCAGAATCCTTTCCCGAATGCAGACGGAACCGCTCCCATTTCCACCAACTTCACCGACTTCTTCTTCACCATCACCGGCTTCCACGGCCTCCACGTAACTTCCGGCGTAATCCTGAACATCATCGTTCTGGTTAACGTGCTGAAAGGGACCTACGAGCGCCGCGGCCATTACGAAATGGTGGAAAAAGTAGGCCTCTACTGGCACTTTGTAGACCTGGTGTGGGTATTCGTATTCACCTGCTTCTACCTCCTGTAATCCGGGACAAGAATTTTGACTGAACGCATTTTTATAAAGAGAAAAGATTTTAAAGATCATGGCGCATACTCATAACGCATCCGACAGGCAGGCATCCATCAAGAGCATCTGGAGAACATTCTGGATACTCCTGATCGTTACCATGGTGGAAGTAGGGCTGGCATTCCTGCACCTGTATACCGGCTTCCCCGGCAAACTGTTGCTGAACTCCGTATTCATCGGCCTGACCGTCGTGAAGGCTTTCTATATCGTTGCTGAATTCATGCACCTTGGCCATGAAATCAAAAACCTTATCTGGACCATCCTGATGCCGCTGCTGCTGTTCATCTGGTTCATCATCGCCTTCCTTGCAGACGGCGACAGCTGGAAGCATATGCGCAGGAATTCCCCCAGCGCGCCGCTCCCCGCTGAGAAAGTGGCTCCCGCGCACGGTGGTGGCAACCATCACTAACCACTGGTCGTAACACGATACTCGAAAATGTAAAAGTGATGCCGTCATACAGCAACGCTTTTACATTTTCGCTTTTATATCACTTCTAAAATTTACGGTTATCAACAGGAAAGCATTACTCGGCGTAGCACTGGCCATCCTCGTTCCCCTCACAGGGTACCTGATCGTGGACCATTACGGCAAAAATGTCGTGGAAGTGCCGCCGTTTCTCATCGCAGAAAGAGTGGACACCATTGTGAAGGACGGAAAAACCTCCTACGATACCGTCTTCCACCAGGTACAGGATTTCACCCTCACCAACCAGCTCGGCGAACAGGTAAGCCTCAGCCAGCTCGACGGCAAGATCCTCGTCGTGAACTTCTTCTTCACGAGCTGCCCCACTATTTGCCCCACCCTGATCAAGAACCTGAAAAGGGTGCAGGACTCTTACATCAACGCCAAGAACGACACCCTTATCCAGATACTCTCCCTTTCGGTAGATCCCGTGCGCGACTCCGTGCCCGTGCTCAAGCATTATGCAGACACGCGGAACATCGACCCCCGCAACTGGTGGCTCCTCACCGGGGAAAAGAAAGCCATCTATGACCTGGCCAGGTACGAATTCTTCGTGAACGCTCTGGAAGGAAACGGCGGCCCGGATGATTTCATCCACACCGAGAAGTTCGTGGTGATCGACAAGAACCGGTTTATCCGCGGTTATTACAATGGGATGGATACCAGCGACGTGCGCCGTATGGTGAACGATATCGCCATCCTGCACATCGCGAAAGACAAGAAGAAGCCCGGCCTCCTGAAGCGCCTGTTTTCTTCCGCCAACTAACAAACACCTGTGAACATGAATCTGAAGCAAAAGAACCTGAACGTTTTCATCACCATCGTATCCATCGCTATCCCGGTAGTGGTGGCCGTGCTGTTCGTTATCCCGAAGCCCAATGTGGACGCAGGGTTTGATGTGAAGGTGATGCCCTTCTTCCATGCCTGCCTAAATTCCGCCACGGCTGTACTGCTGCTGGCAAGCCTCTTTTTCATCAAGAACGGCCGCCGAAACGCGCACAAATGGGCCAATCTCAGCGCCGTGGGGCTCTCGGTACTGTTCCTCCTGTCGTACGTTACCTACCACTTCCTCACCGATTCCACCAAATTCGGGGATATGGACCATAACGGCGTGGTGGATGCCGCGGAGATCGCGGCGGTAGGGAGCATCCGTTACCTGTATTTCTTTTTGCTGCTCACGCATATCCTGCTGGCCATCGTGATCGTTCCGCTGGTACTGTTCACGCTGCTGCGGGGCTTCCAGTCCGACTGGCCCAGGCACCGCCGCATTGCGCGCATTACCTGGCCGGTTTGGTTCTATGTAGCCATCACCGGCGTGATCGTGTATATCATGATTTCACCTTACTACGCCTGAGCCTGATATAAATCAGGTGCAGGCGCATAAAAATTGCCTAATTTCGGATCGTGAAAAAGATATTCTTTTTGTTGATGACCGCAGCGTTCCTGCTGCCCGGAAGCCAGATAATGGCACAATGCTCCCTTTGCACCAAAACTGCGCAACAGCTGGGCGAAGGTCCGGCCAAAGGCCTTAACAATGGTATCCTGATGCTGGCCGCCGCGCCGCTGGCGCTGGGCCTGTTTTTGGGCTTCCGCTGGTGGAGAAGCCAGCGGACGTAGTAAGCGTGCCCTTATTTTATATGGCTGGTTTCCTGAATTCGGGGCACTCTACCCGCAATTCCGCGGCTTTGAGAATGGCGTTCACGAGGTGGCAATAATGTAATTTCCCTTTCTTTTCGTAAAATCTGCAGTTGTAGCACATCCGCTGCGGCGTGATGATCAGGTTCCTGTTGAGGTCCTGAATGAGGCCCAGCAATTGCTCCAGCATGCCCGCCTGCTTCTCCGCCGGCATGTCCTGCACGGATTCCTGCATGGGCTCGGCAAAGCGTTCCACCCTGCGGGCTACCGTTTTACCTTCGCGGGTCAGGTGCAGGGTATGGCTGCGGCTGTCTTCTTTATCGTCTTTCCTTCTTACAAATCCTTTGGATTCAATGGTCTTGATCGCATCGCTGATCGTCGCTTTCGTCATATTGAAATGCGCGGCGAGGTGGGTGACTGTCTTAAGCTTCTCTGGATAATGAAGGAGGTAAGTCAGGATTTGGACCTGGATGGGGCTGATCCCGTACTGTTTCGCTTCCTGCCAAAGCAACACTCGGAAAGCTTCTGATAGTCTTTCCAGTGCGGCCACCACTTTACTGGCGGTGTTGGTAGCCTGATGCTCCGGGTTGAAGGTGGATTCCTTTCGCATGGTATTGTTTGTAACGCAGTAGTTTTACCTTTTACTAAATTGTTTCTTCTGGCGGGTTTTCACGGGGGGCGTAAAGTACGAAAGTTTTTAAACCGCAGATATCACACTTTCATGGTGATTCACCAGCATTTTGTTTAACGTAAGGAGGCAAACAAAATTGTGATTTTTCCGCCAGCAGAATTGCATCTCTATATTTTGAAATATCTATTCAGTTGAAAAGAAACTTCCGGATAGGGCCGCTGCCAGTCCCGCGCCGGTGATATCCCCTGCACCCCTTCCCCAGGCACTGATGTAACATGTGTGGGATGCGTGTTCATAACGTTGCAGGCGAATTTCTTCACCTGCCTGCTAATTTACAACTATCCGCAACCTTTTCATCAGAAAAGACCTCCCGGCCGAAATAAAAAAAAGAGGCACGGGGCCTCTTTGCTAATGCGCTTCGGAAACGAATTTCAGACCGATGATCGACCCGATCAGCATGACCAGGAACAACAGCCGCATCGCCGTTGCCGGCTCTTTGAAGATGAGCATGCCCGCGATGGCGGTACCCGCCGCACCGATGCCCGTCCACACCGCATAAGCAGTGCCTATCGGCAAACCGTTGTTGATCGCTTTATTGAGCAGGAAAAAGCTCAGTGAAATACAAATAACGAACGATACCGAGGGCCAGAGCTTCGAAAAATTCTCGGAATACTTCAGCGAAATGGTAAAGCCGATCTCAAAAAGACCGCCCAGCACCAGGAATAACCAAGCCATAACAATGCTTTGTTTTAGATGATGAGAAAAAATATTACAGAAATGTGAATGTGAAAAGGGGCGCGCGCAGCATCATCCGCCGTAATTGAACACGGCGTAAGTAAAGAAAAGACGGAATACTCTTGTGCGGGTAAACATGTCTGCGCTTACGTTGTTTGGCGCAAAGATAACTTTTTTTCAGGCATAGCGGTGAATGATCCGGTAGATGTTGAACCCGGGCTCATCCATATGCCGGCGGATCTCTTCCAGCAGGCCTTTTCGATCCACCAGCCGCATCCTTTTATACTGGATCAATTGCCAGGCCTTTTCGGCCAGCAGCAAGGATTTCCGCTCGCGGTTCTCGTGAATGTGATCGCGGTGCTGATCGAGTGCCGCCACCAGCTCACCGATCCCTTCGCCCCGGAAAGCCACGGTCTTGATCACGGGTGTTTCCCATCCTGTAGTACGCCGCGAATGGGCCAGCAGGCGCAGGTTGCGGACAAACTCATCGGCCTTGGGGCGGTCCGATTTGTTTACGGCGAAGATAGCCGCGATCTCCATGAGCCCGGCTTTCATGGTCTGTATCTCGTCTCCCGCTTCCGGCACCACCACCACCACGGTCGTGTCCGCGATGCCGGCGATCTCCACTTCGCTCTGCCCAACACCCACCGTTTCGATGAACAGGTAATCGTACCCCGCGGCTTTGATGAGGTCTGCCGTTTCGAGGATCTTGGGGCTGAGCCCGCCCAGCGCCCCGCGGCTCGCCATGGAACGGATAAATACGTTGGGATCGGAGAAGTGCGACGACATGCGGATACGGTCGCCCAGCAGCGCGCCGAAATTAAAGGGCGACGAGGGGTCTACCGCGATCACGGCTACACGTTGTTGCTGTTGGAGCAACGCGGTGATAAGGGCGTTGACCAGCGTGCTCTTCCCGGCGCCCGGAGGACCGGTAATTCCCACCACGCGGGTGCCTGCACGCGCCGGAAGCGATTCCAGCAACTGCTCATATCCGGGAGCTTCGTTCTCCACCAGGGAAATGCTCCGGGCCAGGGCTCTGGCGTCTCCCGAAAGGAGCCGGTCAAGTAATGCAGACATGCAACAAATGTATTGATGATTTTTCACTTCCGGAAAACAGCCGCGCCCCCGCAGCACCGCCAATTTTTCACCGGAAAATCGTAACTTAAAACAGGTGATAGAACCGAAACCTTACTATGACGAACTTTATTCCAATATTTCCCCTCGGCATCGTTGTTTACCCGGGCGAGATGCTCAACCTGCACATATTCGAACCGCGGTACAAGCAAATGATAGACGAATGCATCCGCGAAGGCAAACCATTCGGCATTCCAGCCGTGATCGAGAGAAAAGTCAATGAATACGGCACGCTGGTGGAAGTAGCGCAGGTCGAGAAAACGTACGACAACGGTGAGATCGATGTGCGGACGCGCGGGCTCAAAGTATTCCGTATCCTGGAAGTCATCCGCGATGTGCCCGAAAAGCTCTATGCCGGCGCTATCGTCAATTACCCCGATAATCACGACCGGACCAGCGACAAGCTGCGCGAGCAGGTGCTGGCGGCGGTGCGGGAGCTGCATCATATTTTGCAGGTCTCCAAGCAATTCCCGGTGGAAGACCATCGCCTGCGCGCATACGACATTGCGCATCATGCGGGGTTGTCGCTGGAGGAAGAATATGAAATGCTCCATCTTTTCCAGGAAATGCAGCGCCTGGAATACCTCAAACGCCACCTGAGCAAGGTGATCCCGCTCATGACGGAGATGGAGCGGCTGAAGGACCGGGTGAAACTGAACGGTCACTTCCGGGATTTATCCGTGGATAATTTTTAACTTGGCGCCATGATCGGCCCGATTTTATGTTTCGACCTGGGCAATACCCGGTTGAAGTGCGGCATTATGCAAGGCGGAGCGCTGTTGGAAGAGCGGTTTTTCAGCGAAGCGGCATTATTGCCGGAAGTGGAGGCGTTGGTGGCGGAATACCGTCCGGTAGCCGCCATACTTTCGTCGGTGATTGAGCATCCGGCGGCGCTGGAAGCTTTGCTGGCCCGGGAAACGCGGTTCATTCCATTGCGGCACGATACGCCGTTGCCGGTGAAGGTCGTGTACGAAAAACCCGAGACCCTGGGCGTCGACAGGATCGCGCTGGCCGCCGGGGCGGCGGAAATGTTCCCTGGTTCCCACAATCTCATTATCGGCGCGGGATCGGCCATTACCTACAATTTCGTGAACAAGAAAGGCGAATTCATGGGAGGGGGCATCAGCCCGGGGATCGACATGCGGTTCCGGGCACTGCATGCTTTCACCGATAAATTACCGCTTGTGCCAAAGGAAGCACATTATAGTTTTGTGGGATATAATACCCGCCAAAGTATCCTCAGCGGAGTGCTGGAAGGCGCGCTGGCGGAGGTTGACGGCATGATCAGATCCTATGCCGCGAGGTACCGGAACTTTAACGTGCTTTTAACAGGGGGGATTTTGGTTTTTTTTGCTTCCCGCCTTAAAAATAAGATATTTGCAAGCCCGTATTTAATGTATAAAGGTTTAAATTCAATCGCTGCACTCAATGTATTGGACAAAAGCTAGCTTTTTTTGCCTGGCAGGCGTTGCTTTGCTATCCGCGAATCGCGCATCTGCACAGGATAACTCACCGTACTCCCGCTTCGGCTTAGGCGAAGTTTCCCGTTCGGAAAACGCCGTCAACCTTGGAATGGGAGGCGTGGCTCAGGCATATGGCGATGCCCAGTCCATCAACTTCGTCAATCCCGCCAGCTATTCCCGGCTTCAGTTAGTGACCTTCGACGTAGGCGTCCATGGCGGCTCCCGCAGGCTCACTTCTAAAGACGCGAGCTCCAGCGCCGGGTTCGGGACCCTCAGTTACCTCCAGCTGGGCATGCCGCTCAGCCCGAAATGGGGCCTCAACATCGGTATCCGCCCACTCACCCGCGTGAATTACAACATCGCCGTTCCCGAAGAAAGAACTTTCTTCGATACCCTCAAGGTGAACACCGTTAACCAGTTCGAAGGTTCCGGCGGCATTTACCAGGCTTATGTGGGCTCCGGTATCGGCTTTGGCGGTTTCAGCGTGGGCGTTAACGTCGGATATATCTTCGGCAACGTCACCAATACCACCCGCATCGTATTCCCCACGGCCGAACCGCTGGACGCCATCACCCCCTCCAGCGACATGAAGCGCACCAGCTACGGTTCCTTCTTCTACACCGTGGGCCTCCAGCAGATCGTGAAACTTGGCAACGAGATGACCCTGCAGTTCGGTGTTACCGGCAGCATGGAGCAAAAACTCTCCGCCAAACGCGAACGCCTCCAATCCACCCTCAACTACGACGCTTCGTCCGACGAATTCTATACCCGCGACACCGTTAAATACACCACCGGCGAACGCGGCGATCTCATCTACCCCCAGTCCCTGGGCGGTGGCCTGATGATCTCCAAATCGGATAAATTCGCCTTCGGCGCCGATTATAACACCTCCAAATGGAGCAAATTCCGCAACTTCGGCGCGGTAGACTCCACGCAGGACTCCTGGCGCATGAGCGTAGGCGGACAATTCGTTCCCAACGCACAGGCATTCTCCGGCTACTGGAACAGGGTGACCTACCGCCTCGGTGGTTACTTCGGCAAGGATTATATCAAACTGGACGGCCGCGAGATGAATACCCTCGGCTTCTCCGTGGGCGCCGGCTTCCCCGTAAGAAGGATCATGCCCGCCATGAACCAGTTCACGATGATCAACGCCGCCTTCGAAGTGGGCTCCCGCGGCAACGTGGAACAGCTCCGCGAAACATATTACCGCCTCACGCTGGGCTTTACCCTCAGCGACCGCTGGTTCATCAAGGCCAAATACGACTAACCGTTTGAAACGAATCCTCGCATACGGCACCCTCGCATGCCTGGCCCTGGCCGGGTGTGAAAACGATATGAACGCCGTTGCCGCTTTCGATACCAAAAAACTGGGCGTGGAACAGGCCTTCGATGTGGAAACCATCGTCAGCCAGTCGGCCACCGTGAAAGGCGTGCTCACTTCTCCATACATGGAAAGACATGTGTCGCACCCCCCGCATACCGATTTCCCGAAAACCCTGCAGGTGATCTTCTACGACAGCACCGCCCGCAAAGAAAGCATCCTGACCGCCAATTTCGGCCGCCTCGATGAAGGGAATAACGACATCTACCTGCGCGACTCCGTGGTATTTATCAGCCTCACCACCGCCCAGCGCCTCGATTGCAAAGACCTCCGCTGGGATTCCAAGTCGGCCCAGTTCATCACCGACCGGTTCTGCCGCCTCGCTACGCCTACGGATACACTCTACGGCCAGGGATTCCGCGCCAACCAGGATTTCAGCCGGACGGAGTTCGTACATGTTTACGGCACCTTCGCGCCGCCAGACAGCACCTTCTCCCTCGAATAGCAGATAATTCAGAAGTTACCATAACAAAAGAACCCGGTCATGTGACCGGGTTCTTTTGCTTTAACCTAATTGTTTGTACGATCTGGAAAGATCTAACGCTATTTTTTAACCTAAAATTTCCTGCGCCTATAGTTCCAACAACCATGCCAAAGTGTTATTTTACTCCCCTCACGAAAAACCCGTAAAATCATAACTCATGGAATACAGAAGATTAGGCAAATCCGGCCTGCAGATCAGCACCCTGTCGTATGGGAGCTGGGTTACTTTCCATTCACAGATCGACGATACCCTGGGCGACCGCCTCATGGGACTGGCTTACGACAACGGCATCAACTTCTTCGATAACGCCGAAATCTACGCCCTCGGCGAATCCGAGAAAATGATGGGGCGCGTCCTGAAAAACAAGAAATGGGACCGGACGTCGTATATCGTTTCCAGCAAAGCCTACTTCGGGTGGCGCGGCACCGAAAACAAACCCAACCAGACCGGCCTGAGCCGCAAGCACCTGGTGGAAGCCTGTCACGAAGCGCTGCAACGCATGCAGCTGGACTACCTGGATATTTATTACTGTCACCGTCCCGACCGGAATGTGCCGATCGAGGAGGTGGTATGGACGATGACCCACCTCATCCAGCAGGGCAAGATCCTGTATTGGGGCACTTCGGAGTGGACGGCCGCCGAGATCATGGAGGCACATATGGTGGCGCGGCAATACAACCTGATCGGGCCGGTAGTGGAGCAGCCGGAATACAACCTGTTCCGCCGGGAGAAGCTGGAGCTGGAATACCTGCCCGTGTTTAGCAGTGTGGGGCTGGGCACCACGATTTTCAGTCCGCTGGCGTCGGGGATACTGACCGGGAAGTATAACAACGGTGTGCCCGAGGGTTCCCGGCTCAGCCTGGAAGGCTACGAATGGCTCCGCAACCGCAACCTGCTGGACGCCAATATCGCCAAGGTGAAACAGCTGGAGAAGGTGGCTAAAGACCTGGGCACTACGCTGGCGATCCTGGCCGTGGCCTGGACGATCCGGAACCCGAACGTGTCCAGCACGATCCTGGGGGCAACGAAGGAAGCGCAGCTGACGGAAACGCTCAAAGCCCTGGAGGTGTACCCGCTGCTGACACCGGAGATCATGAAGGAGATCGATACCATTATGGGCAACGCTCCGATGGCGATCAGGCATTAAAGGGTGACTGCAACTACGTTAAATTGGTGTTAATAGACATTATTTCTATGCGTTTACGAGGCAAAATCTTGCGTTTACGAAATGCCAGGTCCTGGAATGGCCGACACAAGTATCTTTGTATTGGTTTTTCATAGGATATGGTTAAAAATATTGTGGGCGGTATTCTTACCGCCCAATTTTTTTTGATCTCCCCCAAAGCATTTATCTTCCGCTTTTTCTCTAACCCATCTTTCTCAAATCCATACAACATGGACACAATTACCTGGCATGACTTCGAAAAGGTGCAGATGTATGTGGGCACCATTCTTTCCGCAACTGTTTTCGAAAAGGCGCGAAATCCCGCTTACCAGCTGGAAATCGACTTTGGCCCCGAGATCGGTATCCGGAAATCTTCCGCACAGATCACGCAATTATATGCAACCGCGGATCTTCCCGGCAAACAAGTGGTCGCGGTCGTGAATTTTCCCGTCAAGCAAATCGCTAATTTCTTCTCGGAATGCCTTGTACTGGGCGTTGTGGGGGAAGGAAAGGAAATCGTATTACTGCAACCCGACCGCCCCGTGAAAAACGGCCACAGGATTGCATAGTAATAAAAATATTAATATGAGAAAAAACTTAATGTAATAAGAAAAAGACGGTTTTCCGCGCTTCACGAACTAAAACCATGCGTTCACGGAAATGCACTTGCCAAGGAAAATTCCCGCCCTATCTTTGACTTAGGTTTTTCATAGGATATGGTTAAAATTATTACAAGGGCGGTATTCTTACCGCCTTTTTTCTTTTCCCAGCCTGCCTTTCACGGGAATTTCCCCGTTACAACATCATATATAAATTTTCACTACTGATTATTGCGCCGGTTCCCGGCAATGCATTTTCCCGCTCACTGCTTCCATCGTTCAGGGGAGTTTTCTATACGTTTACTGGAAATATTATAGCGTTCGCTAGTTTGCAGATGCGAGATGTTTCTAAATTATGGAAATTTGTAACAGGTTTTTCAATAAAGATATGGTTAAAATTTTTCGGGGCTGTATTCTTGCAGCCCTGTTTTTTTGCCCTTAACCGAAGCAAACCTCCTTCTTCCCCACACACTTCTTTCCCGATTTCAATTTCAACAACAATACATTATCGCCTTCCTCAACCGGCGTTCACTTTTCCATACCACCACCCGTATCAACGGCAAAGGCCGTCACATGCGTGTGAGACGGCCTTTGTTGCCTGGCGGTATATTAACTCCTCAAATTAGTTGGTGCCCTTAAAAAGCGCCGGAAGCGGCTTTTGCAGGAGGTTTTGATAGAAGAACCGGTAATTCTCGTTGCGCGAGTGCGTGGACTTCGGTCCGCCCCAGCCATGGCGCTCGCCGGGATACACCATGAACTCGAAATGCTTCCCGAGATCTTCCAGCTTATCCACCAGCTGGATAGAATTCTGCATATGCACATTGTCGTCCATCGTACCATGCACGATCCGGAGCAGGCCTTTCAGCTTGTTCGCATGCGTCATAACAGAAGTTATCTTGTAGCCTTCCGGATTGTCTTTCGGGAGGTCCATGTAGCGCTCGGTGTAATGGCTGTCGTACAGCGCCCAGTCGGTAACGCTGAAATTCGCGATGCCGTGGGTGAATACATCCGCACCATAAGTCAGCGCCATGGCCGACATGTAGCCACCAAAGCTGCCGCCGGTGATCCCCATGCGGGAAGCGTCTACACCGGGTTGGGTAGCCAGCCAGCGGGCGGCATCCATATAATCCTCGATTTCATACTTGCCGAGCTGGCGGTGGATGTAATTCATGCCCGCCTTGCCGAGGTGCCCTGCTGCGCGATTGTCGATCACCACCTGGATGAGGCCTTCCTGCGCGAACCATTGCGCCGGCATGTTGGGTTTCCAGGTGTCGTAGATCGTTCCGGCATCCGGACCGCCATAAATGGAAATCAGCACCGGGTACTTTTTCCCGGCTTCCATATCGAAAGGCCAGATGATGGTGACCGGCAGCACCAGCCCGTCGCGGGTGGTGTAGGTTTTCATTTCGGTAGGCGCCAGGCGGTAGCTGTCGTATGCAGTGCCGCGGGCGTTGCCAAGCTCGCGGGCTACTTTCCCTTTGTCGGATACGAGGGCCATGCGCGGCGGGGTGTTGAGATTGCTGTAAGTGGTGATGAACCAGTCGCCCCCGGGCGCCAGGATCACATTATGGCTGAAGTCGCCAAAAGTGAGGCGTTGCGGCGCACCGCCTTTCAGGTCGGCTTTATACAGGTCGTAACGGGTCGTTGCTTCCTTGCGGGCGGTGAAGTAGATCGCGCCTTTCTTTTCATTGATCTGCAACAGCTCCTTTACGCGCCAGTTGCCGTTGGTCAGCTGCTTGTTGAGGCTGCCGTCCATGTTATGGTGATACAGGTGGTCCCAGCCGGACCGGTCGCTTTTTACGATAAATCCTTTGTTGTTGGACAGGAAGTAGATATCGGTGAACCAGTCGATCCATGTTTTCTGTTCTTCTTTATACACCACTTTCTTGGCCCCGGTCTGGGTGTCGATGGCGTACAGGAAGAGCTGGTTTTGGTCGCGGGGCATCCACTGGGCCCAGAGCGCGCTGCCGTCGGGCGTCCAGAAGGGCTGGCCGAAGTACTGGTCGTCTTTTTCATTGAAATCGGCCCAGGTGATGTTGCCGCCGGTTACGGGCACGATGGCCAGGCGTACTTCCGGGTTGGGGTCACCGGCTTTCGGGTAGCGCGTGTTCTCGAGGTAACCGTGCTGGCCTTTTTCGCTGTATATGGGGAACACGGGGACGCGGGAATCGTCGAACCGCATGAAAGCGATCTTCCGGCTGTCGGGGCTCCACCAGAATGCGCGGTAGCGCGAGGGGCGGCCCAGGATTTCTTCGTAATACACCCAGGAAGCCCAGCCGTTGTAAATCACGTCGGACCCGTCCGTGGTGTACTGGATTTCTTTCTGCGTGGCTACTTCGATGGCGAACAGGTTATTGTTGCGCGTGAAAGCGACATATTTTTCGTCGGGCGAAAGCGTTGGGTTCTTTTCCTCGGCTTCTGTCGTGGTGAGGCGGATGGGCGCGCTGCCGTCGGGGCGCTGGAGATAGATATCGTTATCCTTCAGGCTTACGGTGTTGCCGGTAGCCGGAGGCGGCGTGTAAGGCGTGGCGCTGCCGGATTTTACGTCTACCTGCACCTGTTTGCCGTTCCGCATTTCGATGTAATGCGTTTTGTCGGCCCAGGCTCTTACGCCGGGCAGCGGTTCGGTGATGGAAACGGGTTTTGTAAAGATCTGGTCGAAGGTGAGCGTTTTCTTCTCCTGGGCGAAAGTTGGCAAAGCGGCCAGGATACACAGGCCGGTGGTCCATGCCGGAATGGACTTATGCATATTTCTCATAATTTTTGACAGGTTGAAAGCCGGGATTTCCGGTCCGGAGCGAAAATAAAGATCAATTATCAATTATGACAATCAATTATACCGGCGGTTTACGGAAAGCGACCGGATATACGGCGGGAGCGCTCGTCCGTGAAATGGAATCGCCTTACGGTATGCGGGTCGCGTAACTTACCGTATGGTTTTTCATAGGATATGGTCCATCAGGCAACGGGCCGGTAATGTGTCTACAGCTGGCCCAGTTGCCTGATATGATTCCTGATGTTGCCGATGGTGATGGCGGCGGCGGCGAAGCCGAGATCCTTGAGGATATTGACGGGGGCGGAGAAGTCGCCCCGGATGAGCCCCGGCACATGGATCACCACGATGAAGACGAAGAGCATGAGCGCGAGCAGGTAGCAGGCGGGCTTAGCCCATTTGTTGAGAATGATGGCCAAACCAGCCAGGAACATGGCCGCCCCTGTGAAATACACCCAGAAGACGCCCCCGGGGATCCCGGCTACCACGGGCCTGAGGGCCTCAGCGTTCACCAGGTGGGCAATTCCGAAAAACATCCATACGAGCGAAAATACAACGACGGCAGCGAATGTTGGTATGTGGATACGCATGAGCAAAAGGGTTTACATGTTAACGACGCCGCCCGGCTTTTGTTCAACGGAACCGAACCTGCTTGTAATACTGTCCCTTTTTTGGATAACCCCGAATAAAAAAGCCCGGCACCATTGGTGCCGGGCTTGCTATTGAAAATCATTCGTTTATTCCGCGGTTTGTTGCTTTTCGGGCCGCATCTGCGGGAAAAACAGCACGTCCTGGATGGAAGGCTGGTTGGTCATGAGCATCGTCAGCCGGTCGATCCCGATCCCGATCCCGGAGGTTGGGGGCATCCCGTATTCCAGGGCGCGGAGGAAGTCATAGTCGATGTACATGGCCTCGTCGTCTCCGCGTTCCATGAGCGCCACCTGGTCTTCAAAGCGCTGGCGCTGGTCGATGGGGTCGTTGAGCTCGGAGTAGGCGTTGGCGATCTCCTTGCCGTTGCAGATCAGCTCAAAGCGTTCCACCACGCCGGGTTTGCTGCGGTGCTTCTTGGTGAGGGGGCTCATCTCCACAGGATAATCGGTGATGAAAGTGGGCTGCACGTAGTGGTGCTCGCACTTCTCGCCGAAGATCTCGTCGATCAGCTTGCCTTTGCCATGATTGGGCTCCGCGTGGATGCCGAGTTGTTTGCACACTTCCCGGATACCGGCTTCGTCCATTTCAGACACATCGAAGCCGGTGTGTTCCTTAATGGCGTCGTAGATGGGTACGCGGGGGTAGGGCGCCTTGAAGTCGATCTCCCTTTCACCCACGGTTGCTTTCGTAGTTCCGTTCACGTTAAGCGCCACTTTTTCAAGCAGCTGCTCGGTGGTGTCCATCATCCAGTGGTAATCCTTGTACGCGGCGTACATTTCCATCACGGTGAATTCGGGGTTGTGGGTGCGGTCCATGCCCTCGTTCCGGAAATCTTTCGCGAATTCGTACACGCCTTCAAATCCGCCTACGATGAGCCTTTTCAGGTACAATTCGTTGGCGATGCGCAGGTACAGCGGCATATCGAGCGCATTGTGGTGCGTGATGAAGGGGCGCGCGGCGGCGCCGCCGGGGATGGCTTGCAGGATGGGCGTTTCCACCTCCAGGTATCCCATGTCGTTATAGAAATCCCGGATCGTCTTCATCAAACGGGTGCGCTTGGTGAACACTTCCTTCACGTCCGGATTGATCACCAGGTCGGCATACCGCTGGCGGTATTTGAACTCGGGATCGGTTACCTCGTCGAACGTTTCGCCGTCTTTGGATTTCACCACGGGCAAGGGGCGGAGCGCCTTGGCCAGGATGGTCAGTTCGCGGACGTGGATGGAGGTTTCGCCGGTTTTGGTGACGAAAGCATAGCCCTTCACGCCGATGAAATCACCGAAATCGGACAGTTTCTTCCAAACGGTGTCGTACAGCGACTTATCTTCTCCGGGACAGATATCGTCCCGCTTTATATAAAGTTGGATCCTACCCTTGCTGTCCTGCAAAACGGCGAAATTCGCCTTGCCCATATCGCGGGTGCTCATAATACGGCCGGCCAGGCACACGTCCTGGTACTGGTCTTTCGTTTCCTCCGAATAACCGGCCTTAATGTCTGTGGAATACGCGTTAACCGGGTATTCTGCGGCGGGATACGGATCGATCCCCAGGTTCTGCAGCTCTTTCAGCTTGTCGCGGCGGATGATTTCCTGTTCCGACAGCTGTTGTTGGGTAGTTACGCTCATTGTCGTGAATAATACTGTTTTGAGGGGGAATGGATATCCCCCGGCATTACGAGACCGCAAAAATAATCGATTTCGGCCGCATTTGGGGAATGTTGTCCGGGAGGCCCCGCATGGCGTGTTTTTTTAATTTATTTATGATTTCGGGTCAGGCATTGGTGCGGTTATTGCGTAACTTTAAGGCGGATAAAAACTGACCCGGCATGAAAACCATCATCGTTCCAACGGATTTTTCTGAAACGGCTTACAACGCAGCCCGGTATGCGATCGGGCTTGCCCAACAGGCAGGCGCTACCCGCATCGTGCTGTATCACGCATATGAGCTCATCGTTCCCATCCCCGACCTTCCTACGGCCGTGCCCATCGTGAATATGGACGACCTCCGGGAATCGAGCATGGAGGGCCTCCGGAATATGCAGGCCCAGCTCCGGCCCATGCTGCCCGCGCACATCACCCTCGACATCCGTGCCGATAACCATCTCCTCGCGGCCAATATCGACCAGGTGTGCCGGGAAGAACTGGCGGATGTAGTGGTAATGGGCATCACCGGCGGCAGCCAGCTCGAAGAAATCCTCGTTGGATCCAATACGGTAGACGTAGTGAAATCCTCCGCCTACCCGGTGATCGTGGTGCCCAAACAGGCTGCCTTCAACCCGATCCAGAAAGTCCTCGTCGCCTGCGACCTCCGCAAAGTGGCCAAAACCACCCGCAAGGCGCCGCTCATGAAGTTCCTCGAGCTCTTTAAACCGGAACTGCACGTCGTGAACATCCAGAAAGAAGGGCGCGAGCACATCCGCCCGGAAGAAAACCAGGAGCTCGACAACATGTTGCACGACTTCAACCCGCAATACCATTTCATCGACCGGCCCAATATCCCGGAAGCGGTAACGGAATTCGCGCAGGCCGAAAAAGCCGACCTGCTGCTGATCATCCCGAAAAAGCACGGTCTTTTCGACAGCATATTCAAACGCAGCAATACTTCGCGGATCGCGTTCCACACGAACGTTCCGCTGTTATCCATCCATGAATGATCTCCCTGTACAAAACAACAGCATCATGTTAAAACGAACCATCCTTATCGCGGCTGGCGCACTCGTGCTCCATACCTCCGCCAACGCCCAGATCCTTAAAAAAGTGGGCAGCGTACTCAATTCCGGCAGCACCTCCGCCACCGGCGCCAATGTAACCGAAGGCGAAGCCGCCGGCGGTATCAAGGAAGCTTTGGAGAAAGGCGTCCTCAAAGGCATCGGCCTGCTCAACAAGCAAGACGGATTCTTTGGCAACGAACTCTATAAAGTCCTCCTTCCGCCCGATGCACTGAAAGCAGAAAAAGCTCTCCGCAGCATCGGCATGGGCAGCCTGGTCGATAAAGCCATCCTGCAAATCAACCGCTCCGCGGAAAACGCCGTAGGATTCGCCGCGCCGATCTTCGTCAACGCCATCAAACAAATGACCATCACCGACGCGATGAAGCTGCTGACGGGCGGACAAAACTCCGCTACCAACTTCTTCAAGGAGAAAACCACTGCCAGCCTCGTGGCGGCATTCTCCCCCGTGATCGATTCGGCACTGAACCAAACCGCCGCCACCAAATACTACGGTGAGATCGTGACCAAATATAACAGCCTCCCCACTTCCTTTACCAAACTCGACCCGGACCTGAAAGGCTACGTGACCAACAAGGCCGTGGGCGCCCTGTTCGACCAGATCGGGAAGGAAGAAGCCGCTATCCGCAACAACCCCGCGGCCCGTACTTCGGAACTGCTGAAGAAAGTGTTCGGCGGAAAATCATAATCACCACCAACGGCTATACACGAAAAGCGGTCCGGATGTTACCCGGACCGCTTTTTTATTTTCAATGAAAACCTTGTCAGTGGAGGTTTCCCGCCAGCAATACCTGCCAGGCTTCGTTCACTTTATGGGAATCGAGGAGCTGTTTGGCATAGCGGTGCAGTTCTTTTTCCATTTCTTCGGGATTGATGGAAAAGTACTGGATGATGTTGGTGAGGTGCTCGTCGGTAAACGCGGGGTCTACGGAGGGGAGGGCTTCCACGTTGCCGAGCTGGCCGAGGTTGTTACCGGTCAGGATGTGGCTATTGCGGATCGTAGCCGGCAGCGCATCCACGCCTATGCCCAATTGCGTGTTGGGTTTGGCTACTTCGAAGACCGCCGTTCCGGAGGCCCTGCAGTAAAAATCGCCGCCCATGCGGGCTACGAGGTCTATTTTCTGCGGATCGATCCTGCCGTTGCTATCGAGGATGTTTTCGTTGACATGCAGGAGCACGGGCTCGCAAATCACGAGGTTGCCGGCGCCGCCGCCGGAGCCGGTTTCGATGATATCTCTCACCCTGCACTCCATCTGCACGGGGCTTTCGGCCACGCGGAAAGGCTTTACCTTTTCGGAAGGCAGCGGTGTGAAGCCCGCTTTCACGAACTCATCGGTGCCGCGGGGATATTCGCAGCTGGAAAGGGAGGTTTGCTGCACCATGGCGTAGCTCACGACGTTGATGACTACTTCTTTGGTGGCATAGATATTTTCCAGCGTGTGTTTGACGGTATTGTCGCGGACGCGGCGTGATGGGGAAAAGACCAGCGTGGGCGGGTTGGAGCCGAATACGTTGAAAAAGCTGAAGGGCGAAAGGTTGGGCAGGCCTTCGGCATCCACGGTACTGGCAAAGCAGATGGGCCGCGGCGCCACCGCACCCAGGAGGTACGCGTGGAGCGCGGAGGTTTTTACTTCCGAGGGATCTACTCTCATGCCTTCCGGTTATATGTTTTTCTTGTTGGCAAGAATGGAAAAATCAGTTTCTTCCGCCACGATGGTATTCGTCAATTTGCCCAGCCCGTCGATTTCCATCTCCACCACGTCGCCGGCTTTCAGCCATTGCTCGGGGTAGTTGGGATCATTGAGTTTACCGGTTCCGTTCAGTTCCAGGAAGCAGCCGGTGCCTACGGTGCCGGAGCCGATTACGTCGCCGGGCAGGATGTCTGCACCATATGCGCAGCGCTCTACGATCTCCGCGAACGTCCAGTCCATATCGCCCATATTGCCTTCGCTTACCTGAATACCATTTACTTCCCTCGGGGAATGCAAAAGATAATCAATGTGTA
>NZ_CALNBI010000228.1 GCF_937874145.1 uncultured Chitinophaga sp.
GGGCCTCAGCAAAGGGCAGCTCGCCTTTTTCTTCCCGGGCGCCAAGAACGTCCTCTTCGCAGCCGATACCTGCGACAATCTCTTCGGACTGGGTTATTCCACCTTTTACGAAGATTTTGAAACCGGCCGGCACAGCCTGGAGAAGCTCGCTACTTTCGATTTCGACGTGGCCTGCTTCGGGCACGGCAAGAGCATCCTGAGAGGGGCTGGCACGAAGTTCAGCCGGAAGTTCATCGGCCATCATCATCACCATCACCCCGTACGCGCGCAGAAGGTGCCGGGAAGTGAAGAAGCGGTGCGGGTGCGGGAGCCGGAAGAGAAAATCTGAAACTGATACAAAACCCGATATAGCGACCAACAGCTCATTCTAAGCAAGGGTAAAACAGACTGGAAAAGTCTAGCAGCCAGGCGCATCGATACACAAAACTGTCATCATGCCTGAAAGCATCTTTTCTGCCCTCTGCTCCCGGTTCGGCGAGCAGCTGCTCCACGAGCAGCTCACCCGGGATGAGACGCCCACCATCTGGACGCCACAAGGGAAGATCGTACCTGTACTGGAGTATCTCCGCAGTGAAGCGGAACAACCTTACCGCATGCTCTATGACCTCACGGCCATCGATGAGCGTGCCTGTAAAAGTAAGTACAACGGCACCTGCGAATTTACCCTTGTCTACCATCTCTTTTCCTTCGAGCGCAATGCATTTATCCGGCTGAAAGTAGCCCTCCGCGGCGAGTTCCCCGCCACTCCCAGCATCACGCATATCTGGCCGTCCGCCAACTGGTATGAAAGGGAAGTGTACGATATGTTCGGCATCCGTTTCGTAGGTCATCCCCTGCTTCGCCGTATTTTAATGCCGACCACCTGGGAGGGGCACCCGCTCCGTAAGGAGCATCCGGCCAGGGCCACCGAAATGGGGCCGTTCCGATTGTTTCCGGAAAAAGAAGACAGGGAGCAGGAGGCCCTGCGGTTCGACCCGGAAGAATGGGGCCTCCAGCGGCAGAGCGATGACTCCGACTTCATGTTCCTCAACATCGGCCCCCAGCACCCCGGCACCCACGGCGTGCTCCGCATCATCCTCCAGCTCGACGGCGAAGATATCGTTGACGCCGTGCCCGACATCGGCTTCCACCACCGCGGCGCCGAAAAAATGGGCGAACGCCAGAGCTGGCACACTTACATCCCCTATACCGACCGCATCGATTACCTCGGCGGCGTCAACAACAATCTCGCTTATCTTCTTTCCGTAGAAAAACTGGCCGGCATCCACATCCCGCAACGGGCGGAGGTCATCCGCGTGATGTTGTGCGAACTGTTCCGCATCGCCAGCCACCTCGTCTGGTACGGCACCTTCGCGCAGGACGTGGGGCAGCTATCGCCCGTGTTTTATATGTTCACCGACCGCGAAAAGATATTCAACATCATAGAAGCCGTTTGCGGCGGCCGCATGCACCCCAACTGGTTCCGCATCGGCGGTGTGGCGCAAGACCTGCCGCAGGGCTGGGACAGGCTGGTGCGGGAATTCGTGGAATATTTCCCGAAGAAGCTGAAGGAATACGACAAGATGGTGATGCGCAACGCCCTTTTCAAAGCGCGCACCGTGGGCATCGGTGTGTTTTCGCTCGAAGAGGCCATCGACTGGGGCGCCACCGGCCCCAACCTCCGCGCCTGCGGCCTGGAATGGGACATGCGCAAGAAGCGGCCGTACAGCGGGTACGAGAACTATGAATTCGATATTCCAACCGCACAGAACGGCGATTGCTACGACCGCGCAGTGGTGCGCGTGCAGGAAATGTGGGAAAGCCTCCGCATCATCGAGCAATGCCTCAACAACATGCCCGAAGGCCCGTACAAATCCGATCATCCGCTGGCCACGCCGCCGGTGAAGCAATACACGATGCAGGACATCGAAACCCTCATCCATCATTTCCTCCACGTATCCTGGGGCCCCGTGATCCCGAACGGCGAAGCCATGGTGGTCACCGAAGCCACGAAAGGATGGAACAGCTACTACCTCACCAGCGACGGCAACACCGCGCCCTACCGGGTGCGCGTGCGCACGCCCTCGTTCGCGCATATGCAGATGATCCCGTACATCAGCCGCGGGTATACGGTGGCCGACCTTTTATCCATCCTCGGCGCCATGGATTATGTGCTGGCGGACATTGACCGGTAAAAAACACGCATTATGCTATCGATGACCGAAAAAGAAAAAATCGAAGACGAGATCAAACAGGTGCCTATTAAAAAGGCAGCCTGCATAGAAGCGCTAAAGATCGTCCAGGAGCACCGCAGATGGGTGTCCGACGAAAGTATCCGCGACGTGGCCGATATCCTGGATATGAGCCCCGAGGAGGTCGACAGCGTGGCCACCTTCTACAATCTCATCTTCCGCCAGCCCGTGGGCCGGCACATCATCCTGTTGTGCGACAGCATCAGTTGTTACGTGATGGGGCTGAAAGGCATCCATGCGGAACTGACGGGGCTGCTCGGCATTCAATACGGGCAAACCACGGCCGACGGGCGTTTCACGCTGCTGCCGAATCCCTGCCTGGGCACCTGCGATCACGCACCCGCGCTGATGGTCGACAACGATTTGTACCGCGATCTGCATCCCGCCGCATTGGCGGACATACTCGAAAAATATACCTGATATGGAACGTCCGCTCACACAACACATCACCTTTCCGCCGCTGGAGATTCGCCAGTACGAAGCCATCGGCGGCTACCAGGCCGTGCGCAAGGCGGTTCGCCATATGCAGCCCAAAGACGTGACGGCCCTCGTGAAGGAATCCAATATGAAAGGCCGCGGCGGCGCGGGATTCAGTACGGGGATGAAATGGAGCTTCGTGCCGATGGACGTTCCCGGTCCCAAATACCTCGTGGCCAACGCCGACGAAATGGAGCCGGGCACTTTCAAAGACCGGTGGCTCCTGGAAGGCAATCCCCATCAGCTGCTGGAGGGCATGATCGTGGCGGCGTACGCCATCCAGGCCACGGAAGCTTTCGTGTTTCTCAGGTGGGCGTATAAGGACGCGGCCGTTGCAATCCGAAAAGCGATTGCGGAGGCGTATGATGCGGGGTACCTGGGGAAAGATATCCTCGGTACCGGTTATTCCCTTGAAATGCATTTGCATACCGGTGTGGGCAGATATATGTGCGGGGAAGAAACGGCGCTGCTGAATTCTTTGGAAGGCAAACGCGCCACGCCACGCGCCAAGCCCCCGTTCCCGCAGGTCTCCGGGCTTTTCGGCAAACCCACCATCGTCAACAATGTGGAAACGCTTTCCTTCATTCCCCATATCATCAACAAAGGGGCCGAATGGTTCAAATCCCTCAGCCGCACGGCCGACGGCGGCACCAAGATCTACGGCGTTTCGGGCAGGGTCCGCAAGCCCGGCGCCTGGGAACTGCCAATGGGCGTAACGATGCGCGAACTGATCGAAGAATACGCCGGCGGGATGAAAGAGGGATATGGGTTCAGGGGCGTATTGCCGGGCGGCGCTTCCACCGATTTCCTCATCGATAAACATATGGATATCCAGCTCGATTTCGCGGGCGTGGCCGCGGCGGGGAGCCGCCTGGGAACGGGTACCATGGTGGTGCTCGACGACCAGACCTGCCCCGTCGGGTTCGTGCATAACCTCGAGCATTTCTTTGCCCAGGAGTCCTGCGGCTTCTGCACGCCCTGCCGCGAAGGCCTTCCCTGGACCGAGAAGCTCCTCTGGGCCATCGAGCAGGGCAGGGGCAGGGAGGAAGACCTGGAGCTGCTGCTGCGCCATACCGAATGGCTGGGGCCCGGCAACACGTTCTGCGCGCTGGCGCCCGGGGCTATGGAGCCTTTGCAAAGCGCGCTCAAATATTTCCGCGACGATTTTGAAAGACACATCCGGGAGCACCGTTGCCCGTACCACGATCCGGAACCGGCCATTCCCGCATCCGTTCACCTCCATCATACCCATCATTTATGACCATCTACATCGATAACAAACCATACGAGGTGAAACCCGGCAGCAACCTGCTGGAAGCCGTGCTGCAACAGGGCATGAACCTGCCGTACTTCTGCTGGCACCCGGCGCTGGGTTCTGTAGGCGCCTGCCGCCAATGCGCCGTGAAGGTGTTCAAAGACGAGGATGATAAAACGGGGCGGCTGGTGATGGGATGCATGGAACCCGTGAAAGATAATCTCCGCCTGTCTGTGGAAGACCCCGGCGCGAAGGCTTTCCGGGAACAGGTGATCGGCTGGCTGATGACAAACCACCCGCATGATTGCGCCGTGTGCGACGAAGGCGGCTCCTGCCACCTGCAGGATATGACGGTGATGACCGGACACACCTGCCGCCACTACCGTTTCTCCAAACGCACTTACGAAAACCAGGACCTGGGGCCTTTCCTCAACCACGAAATGAACCGCTGCATCCAGTGCTACCGCTGCGTGCGCTTTTATAAAGATTATGCCGGCGGGAAGGACCTGAACGTTTTCGCCGCGCATAATCATGTCTACTTCGGGCGCTGCGAAAACGGGACGCTGGAAAGCGAATTCAGCGGTAATCTCGCGGAGGTATGCCCCACGGGCGTGTTCACCGATAAAACCCTCAAATCGCATTATACCCGTAAATGGGATATGACCTGGGCGCCGTCTGTATGCCAGGGTTGTTCGCTGGGATGCAATACCAGCGCCGGGGAGCGTTACGGTTCGCTGCGCCAGATCGCCAACCGCTATAACGGTGAGGTGAACGGGTATTTCCTCTGCGACCGCGGGCGGTATGGATATGAATTCGTCAACAGCGACCAGCGCATCCTGCAACCCGCCATCCGGCCGCATTCCAACGGTACGGTCAACAAAGCGCACATCGTGGACCAGGTGGCGCAGCGGGTGAAGAACGGGCGCACCATCGGCATCGGATCTCCCCGCGCCAGCCTGGAATCCAATTTCGCGCTGAAGTTACTGGTGGGGGAAGATAATTTCTTCCTTGGCGTGTCCGGTTCGGATCAAGATCATGCCTCTCTGGCGCTGAAAATCCTCCGCGAAGGGCCCGCACGTACGCCATCGCTGCAGGAAGCGGGAGAAGCGGATGCGGTTTTGATATTAGGGGAGGACCTCACCAATACCGCGCCCATGCTGGCGCTGGCGGTCCGGCAGGCGGTAAGGCGCAAGCCGGAGGCCGATGCCATGGGGCAGATCCATCTTTCCGACTGGCAGGACGCCGCCGTGCGGGAAGCCGTGCAGGACAAACACGGCCCCTTGTTCATTTTCCATACCGTACCCACGAAGCTCGACGAGCTGGCTGAAGACGTGCGCCGCGGAGCTCCGGAGCACCTGGCGCGGCTGGGATTCGCCGTGGCGAAAGCATTGGGGGCCGACATCGACCCGGTTACCCACCTCAGCGCGGAGGAAAACGCATTGGCGGAAAAGATCGCCGCTTCACTGATGGCAGCGGAACGCCCCCTCATCATCGGCGGCTACGGCAGCGGTTGCGACCATATGATGAAAGCGGCGGCCAACGTAGCCTGGGCCCTTCAGCAGAAAGGGCATAATCCCATGCTGAGCCTCACACTGCCGGAAGTGAACAGCCTCGGCCTCGAAATGCTCGGCGGCCACCGCCTCGATACCGCCATCGACGTGCTGCGGCAAGGAGAAGCGGACACCGTGATCGTACTGGAAAACGATTTATACCGCCGGGCCGACGCACATCTCATCGACGAAATATTCCTGCATGCGCAGGATGTCATCCTGATCGACCATCTATACAACCGAACCGCCGAGAAAGCCACGGTGCTGCTGCCCGCGGGAACCTTCGCCGAAGCCGACGGCACCGTCGTCAACAACGAAGGCCGCGCGCAGCGTTTCTACCAGGTGTTCGTCCCGAAAGGCGATGTGCAGGAAAGCTGGCGCTGGTGCCTGCAGATCGCGGAAAAGGCGCAGGTACGTTCGCTGAACGGCATGCATAACCTCGACGATATCGACTGGGCCATCACCACCGCGATGCCTTCGCTGGCGCAGTTGCAACACCTGGCGCCCCATGCGGATTTCAGGATCAACGGTCAACGCATCCCCCGCGAACCGCACCGCTACAGCGGCAGAACGGCCATGCTGGCCAATGAGAACGTCAGCGAGCTGAAGCCCGCGGAAGACGTGGATACGCCGCTTTCCTTTACCATGGAAGGTTACAGGGGAGAGCCGCCGTCGCCGCTGATTCCTTTCTTCTGGTCGCCGGGCTGGAACTCCGTGCAATCCGTGAACAAATACCAGCAGGAGATTGGCGGGCACCTCCATGGCGGGGATCCCGGCATCCGCCTGCTGGAGCCGCATCTCAACGGCGGCCCGAAATATTTCCACGAAGTGCCCGATACGTTTGTGCCGGTGCCGGGCCATGTGCACATCATGCCATTGTACCACATTTTCGGTTCTGAAGAACTGAGCATGTATACGCACGGCATCGCGAAGAACGCGGCGGATTACTGCTGCCTCTACCTCAACCCGGACGATATCGCGCGCTGGAACATTACGCCCGGCGATTGGGTAACGGTGGAAATGGATCATCATACCTGCCGGCTGGTAGCCACGCCCAACCACTGGATGCCACATGGCCTCGCGGGCGTGACCGCCGGGATGCCGCATTCGCCGGTAGTGGATCTGCCGGTATTGGCGAAGATGCGGGTAAGCGATTAAAGGAAAATTAAAGTCATCGATATGGAAGCTCATTACTGGTGGATCATCGGCGGCGTGCTGTTCGTACTGCTCAATACCGCCGCCGGCCTGATCTGGCTCGAACGGCGGATGCTCGCCCTCTGGCAGGACAGGTACGGCCCCAACCGCGCAGGCCCTTTCGGCATCCTCATCGTGCTCGCCGATACGCTGAAACTGTTTTTCAAGGAAGACTGGATACCGCCCTTTGCGGATAAAGTGGTGTTTGTATTTGCGCCGGCCGTGGTGGTGGCGAGCGTGCTCATGGCGTTTGCCGTGGTGCCGTTCGGCCCGGGGATCGTGGTGGCGGATATGAACATCGGCATCCTCTTTTTCCTCGCCATGTCTTCGCTGGGCGTTTACAGTATCGTTTTGGGAGGATGGGCGTCCAACAACAAATACGCACTCCTGGGCGCCATGCGCGGCGCGTCGCAGATGATCAGTTACGAAGTGTTCATGGGCCTGGCGCTCATGGGCACGGTGATCCTCAGCGGAACGTTCAACCTCGGCGAGATCGTGGAAGCGCAGAAGGGAATGTGGTACATATTCCCGCAGCTGCTGGGGTTCGTCATCTTCTTCATCGCCGGCATCGCGGAAACGCACCGCCTGCCTTTCGATATCCCGGAAGCGGAAAGCGAACTGGTGGCGGGTTTCCACTCAGAATATTCAGGGATGAAATTCGGGATGTTCTTCATCGGGGAGTATCTCGGCATCACCCTCATTTCCTCCATGATCGTGACGCTGTATTTCGGGGGATGGCTGGGACCGGCCTTCCTGCCCGGCGTGATCTGGTTTGTTATCAAAACGTTCGTATTCATCATGGTGTTCATCCTGCTGCGTGCTTCCATGCCGCGGCCCCGGTACGACCAGCTGATGGAATACGGATGGAAGGTATTGTTCCCGCTGTCGTTGCTGAATTTGCTCGGCACGGCGGCCATCAAATTAATCATCGATAAATGATCGGTTATGTTCAGTTTACTCCGTAGCATGTGGCTGGTGTTCCTGCACATGTTCCACAAACGCGAAACGTACCAGTACCCTGAAGAAAAGGCGCCCCTGCCTGCCCGCTGGCGCGGCCGCATAGCGCTCACCCGCGACCCCGACGGCGGCGAACGCTGCGTTGGGTGCTACCTATGCGCTGCAGCCTGCCCGGTCGACTGCATCTCGCTGCAGGCAGCCGAAGCGCCCGACGGGCGGCGGTATCCCGGCTTCTTCCGCATCAATTTCTCCCGCTGCATCTTCTGCGGGTTCTGCGAAGAGGCTTGTCCTACCTACGCCATCCAGCTGCTGCCCGATTTCGAAATGGCGGAGTACGACCGGCAGAACCTGGTATATGAGAAAGAGGACCTGCTCATCAACAGTCAGGGCAAATACCCCGGCTACAATTATTACCGCGTGGCGGGCATGGCCATCTCCGGGAAGGAGAAAGGCGAGGCCCAGCGGGAAGAACCGCCGGTAAACGTGCGCAGTCTTTTACCATAATTAAAATTACCCGCTATGGGCATTGCATTCTATATCGCGGCGGCGGTGGCCGTCTTGTCCACCATCATGGTGATCACCCGGTTCAACATCATGCACGCGCTGTTGTACTTCATCGTGTCGCTGCTGAGCGTGGCGGTGGTGTTTTACCTGTATGGCGCGCCGTTTATGGCGGCGCTGGAGCTGATCATTTACGCCGGCGCCATCATGGTGCTGATCATTTTCTTCGTGATGATGCTCAACCTCGGGAGCCAGACTGCCGGGGAAGAACGCAGCTGGATGACGCCCGGCGTCTGGATAGGCCCCTCGGTGCTGTGCCTGGTATTGCTGGGGGAACTGGTGTACCTCATGCTGCAGCCGGGAGACCTGAGCGGGGATGTGCGCGTGGTGGATCCGAAAGAAGTGGGCAAAAGCCTGTTTGGTCCTTATATCCTGGCGGTTGAGCTGGCGGGCATGCTGCTGATGGCGGGGATCGTAGGGGCGTATCACCTGGGCCGCCAGAAGAAAAAAATCGTTCACCGTTTTTTGCAAAATGCTGAATCATGATATCCGCAACAACGGCAGGGCTGGTCCTTGCAGGAGTTTTATTCACACTGGGCCTGATCAGCATGCTGATCCGCCGCAACATCATCTTCATGCTGGTGTCGGTGGAGATCATGCTCAATGCCGCGGGGCTCGCTTTCATCGTGGCGGCCAGCAAGTGGGGGCAGCCGGAAGGGCAGGTGATGTTCATGTTCATCCTGGCCATGGCCGCGGCGGAAGTCTCGGTTGGCCTGGCGCTTATCCTGCAATTGTACCACCAGCTCAAAACGCTCGACAGCGACGAAGCCAGCCGCATGCGGGGCTGATATCCGCAATTGAACCATTAAACATTGCATTATGGAATGGATGTACCTCGTTCCCGCGCTCCCTTTCCTGGGCGCCCTCATCCTGATCCTGTTCTCCGCAAAGATCGGGAAGGCGGGCGTGATCGCCGTGGGCTGCGGCAGTATGGGGCTGGCGGCGCTCATCACCCTTGTGGCAGGCTGGCAATTCCTGCAGTCGGGCCTCCCGGCGTATGACCAGCATTTGTGGGAATGGGTGCGGGTGGGAGATTTCAGCATCGGCATGAATCTCCGGCTGGATGCGCTTTCGCTGGCATTCACGTTCGTCATCACGTTCGTAGGCTGGCTCATCCATATCTATTCCACCGGTTATATGGCAGAAGACCCTGATTTTGCAAGGTTCTTTGCGTGCATGAATTTATTTGTGGGCGCCATGCTCATGCTGGTGCTGGCCGACAACCTGCTGCTGATGTACCTGGGATGGGAGGGCGTTGGTTTGTGCAGCTACCTGCTTATCGGTTTCTGGTATAAAGATCCGGCCAACGGCGCGGCAGCGCGCAAGGCATTCATCGTTACCCGCGTAGGGGATACGGCCATGGCCATTGCGCTGTTCCTGCTGGTGCAGCATACGGGGAGTTTGCAATTATCCGTAGTGCTGGAACGCACGCAGGAACGCTGGGCCACCGGCGACCCCACGGTCGTGTGGATCGCGTTCCTCCTGCTGGGCGGCGCGGTGGGTAAATCGGCCCAGCTGCCCCTGCAGACCTGGCTACCCGATGCCATGGCAGGCCCCACGCCCGTGAGCGCCCTCATCCACGCGGCCACGATGGTTACCGCCGGCGTTTACCTCATCGCCAGGACGAATATCATCTTCTCCCTGGCGCCCGCGGCGCAATCCGCGGTAGCGATCGTAGGCGCGGTGACCTTGCTGCTGGCGGGCTTCAGCGCCTGGGTGCAAACGGATATCAAACGCGTGCTGGCATATAGCACTATCAGCCAGATCGGGTATATGTTCCTCGCATTGGGCGTTGGCGCCTGGTCGGCCGGGATATTCCACTTCATCACCCACGCATTTTTCAAAGCCTTGCTGTTCCTCGGCGCGGGCGCGGTGATCCACGCGCTGCACCACGAGCAGGATATGTACAAAATGGGCGGCCTCCGCAAATCCCTGCCCGGCGTGTTCCTCGTGTTCCTCATCGGCTCACTTTCGCTGGCGGCTATCCCGTTTATCTCCTCGGGATGGTACAGCAAAGACCAGATCATCTGGCTGGCGGGTACCACCGCGCAGGGCGGCACGGGTTACGCCTGGGCTGCCGTGCTGGGCGCGTTCGTCACCGCTGCCTACACGGCGCGCATGATGCTGCTGGTGTTTTTCGGGCAGGAGAAGACGCACGTCCACCACAAACCCGGCCCCGAAATGATGATACCGCTATACGTGCTGGCGATATGCAGCACGTTCGCCGGGTTCCTGGAGCTGCCGCACACCCTGGGGCACTTCACCTGGCTGAGCGATTTCCTGTCGCCGGTATTGCCCGCGGCGGAAGTGCCGCATGCCAATATTGCCGCGGAATGGGGATTGCAGGGCATTACAGCCGGGCTCGCCGCGCTGGCCATTTACCTCACCTGGCGGTTGCTCAACGCGCCTTTCCCGATAGAAGCGCGCGATTTCCTGAAAAGCGGTTGGGGGTTTGACGCGGCGTACGATATCGTGTTCGTGCAGCCCTTCGTCCGCATCGCCCGGCTCAACCGGAAAGATATTATCGACAACGTATACACGGGGCTTGCGGTCATGACGCGCGGCTTCCACAGGATGATGTCAGCCACGCAGAGCGGCATCCTCCGGTGGTATGTGCTGGGCGTGGTGATGGGGGCTGTGTTGATTTTGTCCGTCATCATCTGGCGGCATTCCATGTAACCTGAAAAACGATTCGGCATGATACTGCTGGCATTCATACTTTTTCCGCTGATAGGCGCCTTTCTCGCCTGGGCCTCCGCGGCCGTGCACACAACGCTTCCCCGCTGGATCGCACTGGGCGTCATGCTGGCCGGCCTCATCCTCGCCGCCGGCGTCTGGATCCAGCCGGAACCCGCTTCCGTAGCGGGTGCCGACTGGCGGTACGTCTACCATCAACCCTGGATGCCCCGCTTCGGCGTGAGCCTCTCGCTGGCGATGGATGGCCTCGGCCTCCTCATGATCGTGCTCACCTTTTTCCTCGGGTCATTGGCGGTCCTCGTTTCGTGGGAGGAAATCCGCGACCGGACGGGCTTCTATTACTTCAACCTGCTATTCGTACTGGGTGGTATCGCGGGTGTATTTCTCGTGATGGACCTGTTCCTGTTTTATTTCTTCTGGGAAGTGATGCTCATCCCAATGTATTTCCTCATCGGCATCTGGGGCCATGGGCGCAGGTTGTACGCTTCGCTGAAGTTCTTCCTCTTCACCCAGGCAGGCGGTTTGCTGATGCTCCTGTCGATCCTGGGCTTGTATTTCGTGCACGGCGCTTCCACCGGCGTTTATACTTTTTCTTACGCCGAACTGCTGCAAACGCCCATGGAACAAGGGATTGGCCGGTGGCTGATGCTGGGCTTCATGGCCGCGTTCCTCGTCAAACTGCCCGCGTTCCCCTTCCATACCTGGCTGCCCGACGCGCACACCGAGGCGCCCACCGCGGGATCGGTGATCCTGGCGGGTTTGCTGTTGAAGACCGGCGCTTACGGTATCCTGCGGTTTGTGTTGCCGCTGTTTCCCGAGGCTTGCCATTACTTCGCCGATGTGTTCATGCTGATGGGCGCTATCGGCATCCTGTACGGCGGTCAACTTGCATACGCACAAACAGATTTCAAGCGCCTGGTGGCGTATACGAGCGTGAGCCACATGGGATTTGTGCTGGTCGGGGCTTTTGCGTTCAACGAACTCGCGTACCAGGGCGTGGTGATGCAGATGATCACGCATGGCATCAGCACCGGCGCGCTGTTCATGATCGCGGGCGTGTTGTATGAAAGGCTCCACACGCGGGAGCTGGAGAAGATGGGAGGCCTCTGGGCCGCGTTACCCGGACTGGGCACTGTCACCATGGTGTTCGTCATGGCTTCGCTGGGCTTGCCCGGGCTGGGGAATTTCATCGCCGAATTCCTTATCCTCGCCGGCAGCTGGCAGGCCAATCCCTGGATCACCGTGCTGGCGGCCATCGGCCTGGTGGTGGCCACGGTGTATAGCCTGCGCATCATGCAGAAAGTATTTTTCGGGATATCGCTGCGCGAATTCAGGTTGAAGGATATGACATTCCGCGAAGCCGCAATGCTGCTGCCGCTGGTGATCGCCATCATCTGGCTGGGATTGTTTCCCCAGCGGGTGATCGATACGGCCGCGAAAGCCGCGCCGGTGGTCGCATTTCAATACAAAGACAAATAACTGACCATATGACCACGAATGATCTGATGGCCCTGCTGCCCGTCCTCATACTCGGAGGCGCCTCCGTGATCGCCATGCTGCTGGTGGCGGTGCGCCGCAACCACCGGGTGATGCATGCTTTCACGGTGACCGTTTTCATCGTGGCGCTGCTGGCATTATTCCGCCAGACGGAAGCCATGCCTTATGTGATCGCGCCGCTTTTCGTGGTGGACAAATTCGCGGATTTCAATACCGGGTTGATACTCGCGGCGGGATTGAGTGTTTTGCTGCTGTCGTTCAAATATTTCGAACAGCGGGAAGAACGGAAGGAAGAATACTACATCCTGCTGCTGCTGGCTACGGTGGGCGGGCTCGTGTTGCTGATGAGCCGGCACTTCGTGTCGCTGTTCCTTGGGCTGGAAACGATGAGCATCAGCCTGTACGGGCTGATCGCGTACCTGCGCGCCCGTGAGCGGTCGGACGAAGCGGGGATCAAATACCTGTTGCTCGCGGCGTTGTCGTCCGCTTTCCTGTTATTCGGGATGGCGCTGGTGTATGCCGAATCCGGTACGATGGATTTTGTGGGGATAGGGCAGTACCTGGCGGCGATCTCCCAGGCGCCAATGACCGTGGTGGCCGGTTTCGGGTTGATGCTGATCGGCGTGGGCTTCAAATTGGGGATCGTGCCGTTTCATATGTGGGCGCCGGATATCTACGAAGGCGCCCCGCTGCCGGTGGCCGCCTATATCGCCACCGTGTCGAAGGGAAGCATGCTGGTGCTGCTCATGCGGTTTTACCGGGATGTTAACGGGTATGAATACACGATACTATGGTGGGTGCTGGCCATCATCGCCATGGCCAGCATGTTTGCCGGCAACTGGCTGGCGCTCATGCAGCGCAATGTGAAGCGCCTGCTCGCTTATTCTTCCATATCGCACATGGGCTACATCCTCATCGCTTTCCTGGCGGGGATGGAAGCGGGGCAGGAGGCGGTGATGTTTTACCTGGTGGCTTATGTGATCACCAGCATCGGGGCATTTGGCGTATTAGCCATGCTCAGTGATGAAAAAGACGATGCGGAAATGCTGGAAGACTTCAGCGGCCTGTTCTGGCGGCAACCCTGGCTGGCGGCTATTTTCACTGCCATGTTGCTATCTCTCGCCGGGATACCGCTGACGGCGGGTTTCATCGGTAAATTTTATGTGGTGGCCGCCGGCGTGAATGCGGGGCTTTGGCTGCTGCTGGCGTTGCTGGTGGTGAACAGCGTAATCGGTTTGTTTTATTATATACGCCTGGTGGCGGTGATGTTCCAGCCGCAGGAAGGAACCGCTGTGCGCAGGCGCCTCCCGTTTTTCGGGATGTTCGCACTATCCGCATTGATGGGCCTCTTGTTATGGCTCGGTATTTATCCGTCCGCCCTCATCGCCATGATCCGCGACATGATGCTGACCATGGGATGAGACAACTGTTACGAGTGATGCAAGCCCGCTTCCCGCGAAGTGGGCTTGTTTGTTTTGCAACAACCGTAGCAAGAAACTTTTGTGTTATGAAAACCAATTGTATTAATGCCGCGTATATCTCCATGTACAACATCCAAATCCATTTACTGAGCAGTAACCTTTCTTAATTACCGTAAACAAAGATTTTATGGCTGAAAAACTGAATGTTCCACAGGAACAGGAAGGGCATGCCATGTTATCAACGAAAGGCCAGCAGCGCCGGCGGTTCCTCTCGCTTTTCGCGGGAACCGCTGCCGCGGCCACGCTGATGCATGCCTGTTCCAATGACGATAACCCCTCGCCCGACAATGGCATCAACCTCGGCAGCGGCGACATCGGCATCCTGAATTACGCTTACGCGCTCGAACAACTCGAAGCCGCATTCTACACCCGCGTTACGCAAACCTTCTTCAGCGGCGCCACCGCCACCGAGCAACAATTCCTCAACGACATCCGCGACCACGAGATCGCCCACCGGGAATTCTTCCGCAACGCACTCGGCAGCAAAGCCATCCCATCACTGGAAGTCGATTTCAGCAAGATCGACTTTGCCAGCAGGGACAGTGTGCTCGGCACCGCCAAAGCCTTCGAAGACCTCGGCGTATCCGCCTACAACGGCGCGGGAAAACTCATCACCGAGGGCGCTTACCTGTTACTGGCAGGCAAGATCGTGTCGGTAGAAGCGCGCCATGCCGCTATGATCCGCGATCTCATCAGCAACGGTTCCTTCGCCGACGGCACCGCCGTAGACGCCAACGGGCTCGACCTCTCCCTCGATCCGCCGGAAGTACTCAAAGTAGCCGCCGGCTTCCTCAAATCGAAGATCAACGCATCCAATCTTCCTACTTCCTGATCTAAAAACCGGTAACATGAACATCGAACATATCATTACGGACCTGGAGCAGCAGGACCCCGAGCTCCACGACCGCCTCAGCAACCGCCGCTCCGCCATCAAAGGGCTGGCCGGCATTGGCGGCAAACTGGCGCTCGCAGCGATCCCCTTCGCCCTGGGCAGCCTGTTTAAAAAGGCCTACGGCCAATCCACCGCCACCATCGTGGAAGTGCTGCAATTCGCACTCACCCTCGAATACCTCGAAGCGGAATTTTACACCCTCGGCGCAGCCGCTCCCGGACTGGTCCCCGCAGGCCCGCCCACCGGCGCTATCGCCACCATCCGCGATCATGAGAATGCCCACGTGACGTTGCTGAAAAACACGATCACCACCCTCGGCGCCACGCCCGTCGCCAAACCCGTATTCGATTTCACCGCGGGCAACGGCAGCGGGAACGGTCCTTTCAAAGGTGTATTTTCCAATTACCCGCTCTTCCTCGCCGTGGCCCAAACGTTTGAAGACACGGGCGTCCGAGCCTACAAAGGCCAGGCGGGTGCGCTCATTTCCAGCAACGAAGTGCTGACGGCCGCGCTGAAGATCCACAGCGCGGAAGCGCGCCATGCCGCACACATCCGCTACATGCGCAGGAACCTGCTGTCCAGCACCGCCATCAAACCCTGGATCACCGGGAAAGACACCGGCGGCATCGGCGACGCCGTGCAGGCCAGCTACAACGGCGAAGACCTCACCACCCAGGCCGAGATCAACATCATCGGCATCAACGGCACGGGCGTGAGCGCCGCAGCGGCATCAGAAGCATTCGACGAGCCCCTGACCAAAGCGGCCGTCCTCGCCATCGTCGATCCGTTCATCGTGTAACCATTTGTGTTTTCCATATTGCCGTGCCCCGCTTCGCCGGTGGCGCGGCAAATTTTCGTTTTTGGATAAGCGGCCCGCCGGACTTGGGATTTTTCCTTTATTTTGCGCTACTGCCGTTGTTTTACGCGGCATTTTCAAAACCCAAGTCTGCTTATGATACAGAAAAGCATCTTCCTTGCCGCCGGCGCCTTCCTGCTGGCCGGCGCTACCGTCACCATGGCGCA
>NZ_CALNBI010000229.1 GCF_937874145.1 uncultured Chitinophaga sp.
CTGGAAATGGAAGATGTAAGGATAAGATGAAGGCGTGGGTGGCAGATGGAAAATGAGTAAGCGCGCCGCGCCCATGATGCAGGATATTTAATCAGACATTCGACAGAACAGATAATGGAAATTACAACCCATATGATCCAGCGATACTTCCGCGGCGAAAGCACCGAAGAAGAATCCGCTATCGTGCGGGAGTGGTTCATGCAGCATCCCGAAGCGCTCGACCACTACCTGACCGAAGAGCATTGGGACCAGTTCCAGCAGGAAAGCGAACTGCCGGCATCCATTTCCGCGTCGATGTACGGGCAAATCGAAGCACATATCCTCGACCGGCCGAAACGCACCGGCTGGCGCATTCCCGCCGTAGCGGCCATGCTGGCAGTTGCAGCGGCCATTTGGTTCATGACGCGGCCGGCAACGCCCGCGCCCCCCGTGGCGCAGGCGCCACGGGATCTGCCCGTGGAAGTCCTCCATAACACCACCGGCAAACCCCTCGAGCACCGCCTCCCCGACGGATCAGACGTGCTCCTCCAACCAGGCGCCTCCCTTCAATACCCTAAACCCTTCAACACCCGTAACCGAAATATCACCCTTTCCGGCAAAGCCCGGTTCGATGTCGCCAAAAATCCCGCGCCATTCACCGTCTCCGCGGGGAAAACAAATACCACCGCCCTCGGGACCGTCTTCGAAATCACGTCCCTCCCCGGCAACCCCACCACCGTCCTCCTCATCAGCGGGAAAGTGAAAGTGCAAACCGATAACAACAAAGACGTTATCCTCCGCCCCGGCGAACAACTCCGCTACGACGCGTCGCTGCATACCGTGCAGGTCACCCGCCCGGAGCCCCCCGCCCGCAAAACACCCGCCGTCGCGCAAATACCGCCACCCAAAGAAACAATTCCTACATCCGCTATAATTCATTTCGATAACACCCCGCTGACAACTCTCTTCCGGCAACTCGAAACCCGCGAAAAACTGCAGGTCATCTACGACCCCGCAACCCTCCGCGACCGATACTTCACCGGAACCTACAACAGCGGCAAAGAATCCCTGGACGATTTCCTGCAGACGATCGCCGTGCTGAATAACCTGCAGATACGCCTCTCGGGCGACAGCTTGCTCGTCACCCCCTGATTTTACCGGTTCCCGCCCCCTTTTGCGATCCACCACGCAGGGGTGCTACCTATACTTTAAAACATCACCGATATGAGATTACGAATGCGCGCTGTTTCGGGAAAGGCCTGCCTTATACTCCTCCTGTGCGGGTATGGCCACGCATCCGCACAAAACAACACCTCGCCCTCCGTGACCGGTATCGTCCGGAATGAGGCCATGCAACCCGTGGAAGGCGTTGCCGTAGAACTGTTCGGCGAATCTTCCCGCGCCGTCACGCAGGCCGTCACCAACGAAAAAGGCGTGTTCGTGATGAACAAAGTTCCGGCCGGAGGGCCCTACTTCTTCGTCTTTTCCCACGTCGCCTACATCCGCGATACGCTCCGGAATTACGCCGTCCAGGAAGGAGCGAGGGCCACGCTTTCGTTTACGCTCCGGGAGAAGAGCCGCGAGCTGGGCGCCGTAACCGTTACCGCACTCGGCATCCGCAGGGCCACACGGTCGCTGGGGTACTCCGTGGAAGAGCTCAACGGCCGCGAATTCAACCGCGTTACGCAGGAAAACTTCCTCAACGCCATGTCCGGTAAAATGGCCGGCGTCACCATCAGCAGCACCGGCGGCGCCGGCTCCTCCGTGAATATGGTCATCCGCGGCGCCACCTCGCTCAGCAGCGACAACCAGCCCCTCTTCGTGATCGACGGTGTGCCACTGGCCAATACGCTCAACAATATCAGCGAAATCGGCAGCAACAACAAAGTGGACTACGGCAACGCGATCTCCGATATCAATATGGATAACATCGAAAGCGTGACCGTCCTCAAAGGCCCCAGCGCAGCGGCCCTCTACGGTTCCCGGGCGGGCAACGGCGTGGTGATCATCACCACCAAAACCGGCCGCAGGGTCGATAGGCTGACCGTCAACGCCACGCAAAACGTGGTGTTCGATATCCCTTACAAATACCTCGAGTGGCAAACCAAATTCGGTTCGGGACAGTTCTCCGCCATCCCCGTGTCGCGGAGCGGCAATATGCTCACCAATCCCTTCGGCTCCCTCGTAGTCGAAAACCTCGACGCCACTTACGGCGCCCAGCTGGATATGGGCTATGAAGAAGTGCAATGGAACAGCCCCACGGGAGCAGACGGGAAGAAAATCCCCATGCCCCTGGTATCCCACAAAAACAACGCGAAGGATTTCGTGAATACCGGGATCACCTCCGCTTCCAATATTTCCATCGCCAATAACAACGACCTGATCGCCTACCGCATGTCGTACGCGAACATGACCAACAAAGGCATCATTCCCAATACGGATCTCTTCCGCAATTCCCTCAACCTCAACGCCACGATGCGCCTCCATTCCAAATTTACCGTGAGCGCCAACGTGGATTACAGCCGCAGCCATTCCAACAACCGCCCCGCCGGCGACCGCGGCACCAACCCGCTGCAATGGCTGTACAGTTTAAGCCCGCACATCAATATCAACGACCTGCGCGATTATTGGATGCCAGGGCAGGAAGGTATCCAGCAGCGAACGCAGTCCAATGGCGTTTTCAATAATCCCTGGTTCCTGGCGTATGAGGTTAATAATGGCTTTGTACGCGATCGTGTTTTCGGGAACGTGCATGCCGACTGGCAGATCACGCCGCGCCTCAGCCTGATGGTCCGCTATGCGCTGGACAACTACAAGGAAGAACGCGAAACCAAAATCGCCAACAGCTACCTCGACTCCCGCAACGGCGCCTACGGGATCATCGGCATCAGTCATATGGAACGCAATGCGGACGCATTGCTCACCTATAAACAACGCGCCGGTAAAATCGACTTCTCCGTGTCTGCCGGCGGTAACCTGCGCTACCAGACGGGCAAAACCGTCAGCAATACCAATAAAGCCGGCACGGGCCTCATTGTTCCGGGCGTATTCACGCTGCAAAACATCCTCCCCGAAAACCTCGACGCCTGGACGTCGCGCTACGAAAAGGGCGTTCATAGCGTATACGGCACCGCCAACATCGGCTACCGCGATATGCTGTACCTCGATATCACCGGGCGTACAGACTGGTCGAGCACCTTGCCCAATGCGGAGCCTTACTTCTATCCCAGCGCCTCGCTGAGCGTGCTGGCCGATAAAGTGGCGGGCATCAACCACCCGAACATCAATATGATCAAGCTGCGGGGCGGTATCGCCAAAGTCGGCAACGACGCTTCGCCATATCAGCTGCAGGCCGTACTGGCCAACGCAGGCGCGTGGGGCAATATTCCGCGGCTCACGACTTCCGGCACGCTGCTCAACCCTTTCCTCAAACCCGAAATCGCGACGTCGTACGAAGGCGGTGCGGATGTGGTGCTATTTAAGGACAGGCTGCGCTTCAATTTTACTTACTACGTCGTTGAAAATAAAAACCAGATCTTCAGTACGAAGATTCCTCCTTCCTCCGGCTTCTCCAGCAAGAACATCAACGCCGGCCTCCTTCGCAGCCGGGGCGTAGAAATCACCCTGGGCGGCACGCCGGTGCTGAAAAAAGATTTCCGGTGGGATGTGAACGTCAATCTTACACGCAACCGCACCCGCATCGTGAGCCTCACGGAAGACATGCCGTATTATGTGCTTTGGGAAGAAGGGCGCGGCGGTGCGTGGACGTACGTGGGAGAAGACATCGGGGATATTTATGATGCGGAGCTGGTAACGGTGAAAGACGAGAAATCTCCGTATTACGGATATCCTGTCCTCGACGCCGTTGGCAAATGGCAGGCGATCGATGCGCAGAATTCCCGGAACAAGATCGGCAACTTCAACCCGGATTTCATTCTCGGCGGGCAAACCACGATCAGCTACAAACGATTCAGCCTGGCCATGACCTTCGACTGGCGGAATGGCGGCGACTTCGTTTCACAAACCTATCGTTACGGCGAAGAGCACGGCAACTCGCAGCGCTTCCTCGACAAGCTGATCAATCCCGGCAATATGAAAGGGGAGGACCTCGCCAATTATCTGAAAGCGAACCAGGACCAGCTGATCCGCGTCAACGGGAATTACTTCCCGCTGGTGGGCGGGCCAACGCCGGAATACAACGGTTATCCCTTTACCTATGGCCCTTACACGCTACCATACGGCGGAGTGTTCATCCCCGGTGTGCGGCCAACAGGGTTCGATCCGCAGGGAAATCCCACGGGATATGCGGAGAACCTCGGCGGCCCGGGCACGCTCACACTGCCATACGCAGGCAGCACCACCTGGTCGTTCACCCGTGCGTTCCTGTTTCCGGCATCGTATCTTAAGTTGCGGGAAGTGGCGCTTTCCTACGACATCCCTTCGAATATCGTGAAGCGCATCGGCGCGAGGAGCGCGGGTTTTTCCATATACAGCCGCAACATCATTTTATGGACCGCCGCCAAGATCGGTGTAGATCCCGAACAGGCCTACCAGCCCGCGGCAGGCGTGCAAGGCTCGGGCATACAGTTTAAACAGGGCATCGAACGGTATAACGTTACGCCCTGGTCTATTCCGCTGGGTTTCAAACTTAACCTGACATTCTAAATCATCCGACATGAAAAGCAGACTGATCCTCTCCGTATGTTGTCTTTTGCTGTTGACGGGCCCCTCGTGCAAGAAGCACCTCATGTCGCTCAACGAGAACCCCAACGGCGCCAACCCTGATGATACCAATCCCGGCTTCGTACTTTCCACCGTGCTCACTGAAAGCGGCAAGAATTATGTGAACCTCGGGTTCCAGGACCTCGCCGGCGTAATGCAGCATACGCAAAAGGACGGCTGGGTAGGCTCGCACAACGAATACGACTGGGGTGGCAGCAACAGCTGGACGCCTTTTTACGATATCCTCCGCAACAACCAGCTGGTCCACGACAAAGCCAAAGCCGCAGGGTTTGAACTCCATGAAGGTGTTTCGCTTGTGATGAAAGCCATGCTGTTTGGCCTGTTGACGGATCTTTACGGGGATATCCCCTACAGCCAGGCGCTCCGTGGCGACCAGGAAGGCGCCGGTAATGCGGCGCCCGCCTGCGATCCCCAGCAAGCCGTGTACACCGGCATCCTGGCCGATCTGGACCGCGCCAACCAGCTCCTTTCCAAACCGAAAAATCAATACACCGCGCCCATCGACGCCGTGGATGTATATTACCAGGGCGACCCCGCCAAATGGCGTAAAATGGCCAACTCCCTGGCGCTCCGCTACTACATGCGCCTTGCCGAGAAGCTGCCCGCCGTGGCCCGCCCCGGGATCGAAAAGATCGTGGCCGACCCGGCGCTATACCCGCTGATCCTCAGCGCGGCCGATGATGCCACCATGGCATTCGTGGGCACCAGCGACGCGGATTCCTGGCCTTCCAACGCCACCTACGACCGCGAAGCGGGCAGCCGCTACCGCCGCATCAAAATGTGCAGTACATTCGTAAATAAGCTGCAATCGTTGAGTGATCCCCGGCTTGGCATCTGGGCCCGGAAAGTGGAATGCTTCCTCCTGGTCGACGATACCAAGCCCGCCGGTACCGGCAACGTGTACCAGCCCCGCGATACCATCGTCAACGGCGAGCCCCGGAAAGTACGTTACCTATCGCCCGATGTGCTGGCCTCCCGCGGGCTCACGCCGGCAGACATCAACCAGGACCAGGATTACGTTGGCCTGCCGCCTGCACTCGCCGGTCCTGCCGTGTACAACATGAGCAACGACGCGGCGCAGGCATCCACCAACGCGCATGTGTCGTGGCTGAATGATATTTATAAAGAAGCGAAAGGCCCGCTGCTGAAGGCGCGCTTCATATCCGCCGCCGAAGTGCATTTCATTTTGGCCGAAGCCGCACTGAAAGGCTGGGCGGCTGGCGATGCGGAAACGCACTACCGTAAAGGCATAGAAGCTTCCTTCGTGGCCTGGGGCATCGGCGCGCAATTGGGCGCGTATATGGCCGGGCCCGCCGGCACCTTCCAGGGCACGCAGCGGCAGATCGTGGAACAGAAATGGATCGCGGCCTGGACGAATGCCACCGAGGCCTGGGCGGATTACAAAAGAACCGGCTTCCCGGTGCTGAGTGCCGGGCCGAATGCGAAAGGGCCTGTGGTGCCGGTGCGCTTTTATTATATGCTCGACGAAAGAAACCTGAACAATACCAACATCATGGCCGCCGCCGCCAAACTGGAAGTAACAACGTACTCCGCTTTTGGCGCGAACGGTCCGCAGAACAGTCCCTGGTCGAAGCCCTGGGTGATCAGCGGTACCGGCAAGCCCTGGTAAACGAATCAAAAAATAAGAAGCATTATGAGATACAGCATGTTGAAACCATTCATCCTCTTTGTGGCGATCCTGCTTTCCGCAGTCGCCTCCCGCGCGCAGGTAACACCCGAAACGGCCCTCCGCGCTTATCTCGACAACGGCGACAAATCCTATCAATGGAGCGTGAAAGATTCTTTTGTGGTGGGAGATATCACCGCGTATTCCCTTGCCCTCGTTTCCCAGCAATGGCGCGAGCATACCTGGAAGCACCAGCTCATGGTCTTCGTTCCTAAAAACGTCAGGCACAACGGAGCATTGCTGTTCATTACCGGTGGTTCGCTGAAGGACGGAGAGCCCCGCTGGACGGGCGCCAACGATGGGCTGTACCGCGCCATCGGCACCATCGCGCACGACCGGGGCGCCATCACCGCCGTTCTCCGCCAGACGCCGAACCAGCCCTTGTATAACGATCTGACGGAAGACGCGCTGATTTCCTTCACCCTCCACAACTTCAAACAATCGAAAGATTATTCCTGGCCGCTGCTGTTCCCCATGGTGAAAAGCGCCGTCCGCGCGATGGACGCCGTACAGGAGCTTTCGCAGCAGAAGGCTGACAAGCCCGTAAACCAATTCGTGGTGGCAGGCGCTTCCAAACGCGGGTGGACCACCTGGCTCACCGGCGCCAACGATCCCCGTGTGAAAGCCATCGCCCCCATGGTGATCGATATCCTCAACATGCCCAAAAGCCTCGATTATCAAATCGAAACCTGGAAAGAATACAGCATCCAGATCGAAGATTATGTGAAACTGGGCATACCGCAACAAACGGGCACCCCGGAAGGCAAAGCCATCACCACCATGGTAGATCCCTACAGCTACCGCAAATCGCTCGATATGCCCAAAATGCTCTTCATGGGCACCAACGACGAATACTGGGTGGTGGATAACGTGAAGAATTATATCAACGACATCCCCGGAAAATACCTGCTCAACTACGTTCCCAACGCCGGCCACAACATGGGCGACGGCAAGCAGGTGATGAACGGGCTGAGCGCATTCTTCGGCATCACGTTCAACGGGCAGCATTATCCTGAATGCAGCTATACCATCAAAAAGAAAGGGAAAAACGTAAACGTGGATATCAAAGCAACGCCGGATAAGCTGGAAGATGTAGTGATCTGGTCGGCCGATTCCCCGGACCTGGATTTCCGCAACGATAAGTGGTCGTCGCGCAGTCTGGGTATCTCCGGCAAATCGAATGTATCGGTGTCGCAGCCGCTGCCGTCGGCCGGGTATTCCGCTTTTTATGTGGATTTGAAATACAGCCAGGAGAACGGGCAGCCTTACACGGTAAGCACGCGCGTCTTCCTCACCGATACTGAAAAAGTGAGATAACGCCTCAACAAACACATGGACGAAGCATCAGGCCCCGCGTTTGCGGGGCTTTCGTTTTGGCGGGAAAAACTAAGATAATTACCTGGATGCTCATAGCGGACGGGGATAAATATTAGGGAGCCGGTCCCCATAGGAACCGGCTTCTTTTTTCTTTACTGTGCGGGTGGCGCGTAAGTCACGATATCGATCCCGATGCCGTTGGGGTCCTGTATGGCGAAGTGGCGATCGCCCCAGGGCTCGTCGCGCAATTCGATTTTGATGGGCACGCCCTTCGCCTGTATTTCTTTGTATACTTTATCGACGTCCTCCACTTCGATGGTCAGGTACATGCCCTGTCCGCCAAAAGGCTGCTGGAACAGCGGCTGCTGCGAAGGGTGTTTCGGCAGGAGGAAGCTGAGTTCCGATGCCTGGCCGGGTGTGTGCATCAACAGGTAGAATTCATTTTCGAACGTTACCCCGAAGCCCAGGGTTTCGGTGTAGAACTTCTTTGTTTCGGCGAGTTTGGCGGTGATAATGCCGGCATTCATTTTCATGGTCGAAGTTTTAGCGGTTTGTTGAGCGAATAACGGAAAGGAGAAGAGCAGGAAAGCCGCGAGGGCGATATGATTTTTCATGATGTACGTCCGTTTTTGATGACAGTACAAAAGTCGGAAGCCGGGCTCCCGGAACATAGTACAAAACGGACATAATGCTATCTGCCCCAGGCCTGGCCGGGCGTTTGGCCATAGAACCGCCGGAATTCGCGGATGAAATGAGACTGGTCGTAATAACCGGCGTCGAAGAACAGTTTGCTTTCCCGCAGGCTGCGGGAGGAGGGCTTGGCCTGCAATATCCGCTGGAAGCGCACGATACTGCTGAAGGCTTTCGGCGTATCGCCGATGTATTGCCCGAACATCCGCCGGAGCTGGCGAGGGCTGATCCCCGTTTGCACTTCCTTTTCCACCTGGATGGTGCCGTTGTGGCGGAGGATGAGGTCAAGTGCGTCGTAGAACCGCCCGTCGGGACGGAATGTTTTTCCCGCAATCATTTCCAGGAAAATTTCGTCCAGCAACAGGCACATCGCTTCGGGATGCTGAATGCCGGCGCAGCGGTGGGCCAGTGTTGCGGCTAAAGCCGGATCGATGTTCAGCAGGTTTTCCGTGCGGCCGGTAAGTGATTCGGCCGGAATATGATACAGTTGCGGGAAGATGCCAGGTAGGAAACGGATACCGGCGTAATGGAAATCGCCCGTCAAAGGGAATTCCGTATACGCATCCGAGATACCCATTACCCAGGCTTCGGCGGGATTGCCGGGCTCGAAGAAAATATCCATACAGCCGTCGGCCACCACGCGATACGGAAAGGGTTCCGCGGCGGGGGTATTTGTTTTCAGCTGCCAGTAACAATAAATATAAGGCTGCAGCGCGGGGCAGGGCAGCAGCTCCACATAGGAAACCGTTTCGCCTGCTGCGGTCACAGCGGGCTGGATGGGCTTGTACAGGTCCCGGATGTGGGAGAAGGCTTGCATGTTACCGGTGTTGTCAGGTTCCCGGAAAGGTACGCAATTTCCCGGAAGCCGCTGCTATGGCTGTTGGGGAATGGAATGGGGTTTGACGCATATATCTGTACAAACCGATTCTTCATCATGAAAAAACATGCATATGAACAACGATATGAACCCCTCCGGCAAAGGCTACGCGCTGGTGACCGGCGGAACGAGCGGCATTGGATACGAACTGGCGAAACTGATGTGCAAGGATGGTTACAACCTCATATTGGTGGCGCGCTGTGCCGAACGGCTGGAAGAAGTGTGCAACGAATTCCGCACACAGGGTGTAACGGCCGTACCGCTGGCAGCAGATCTCTTCAGGCCGGAAGCGGCTGCGGAGGTATATGAATCCATCCGCGCCCGGGACCTGCCCGTCAGCATCCTGGTCAATAACGCCGGACAAGGCGAAAGAGGCCCCTTCTGCCAGGTACCCCTCGAAAGGCACCAGGACCTTATACAGCTGAATGTCACCGCTCCCGTTACCCTCACCCGGCTCATCGCCTGCGATATGGTGCAGCGCGGCGAAGGGCGCATCCTCAACGTCGCTTCCATCGTATCCAAAACACCCGCACCGGATTTCGCCATTTATGCAGCCTCCAAAGCCTTCCTGCTATCCTTCTCACAGGCGCTGAGCGTGGAGCTGGAAGGCACCGGCGTAACCGTTACCGCCCTGCTGCCCGGCAGAACCGATACCGATTTCTTCTTCAAAGCGCATATGGACGACGCCAAAGAATACCAGGACCATTCCCTGGCCGACCCCGCAGAAGTAGCGGCCGATGGCTACGAAGCCCTCATGAACGGGGAATCCCGCGTGGTATCCGGCGCACAAACGAAAATGATGATGGGCATGTTAAACGCCAAGCCCGACCAGGCAAACGCGGAATCCATGCACGAAAATATGCAGCCTACCGAAAAACCCGTAGGCGAATGGCGGACGCAGTCTTCGCATGCACCTTCTGTTAAAGAGAGGGAGTCGATCGGCGTAATAACCGGCGACCTGGTACGATAGGAACCAGATCTGAGAGGTGGCGCCCCCGGCCGGGGGCGCCTTTTTTATGCAGGCGCGTGCGGCAGACCGGACAGTTCAGGACGGTTCCTTCATTTTCTTTTACCATCTTGGGAACCTGAATTCCGCGTTATGAAAACTATCGTCATGATATTTGCGCTGCTGCTGACCGTTACGGCTCTCCATGCGCAGGAGCGCCCGCCCGCGCAGTGGATCACTACCACCCGCAGCCAGAGCGCCACCAACACCTGGATCGCTTACCGCAAAACCGTTCAGCTCAGCGCCGCGCCCGCCAAAGCCCTCGCTTCCATCGCGGCCGACAGCAAATACTGGCTCTGGATCAACGGCAAGCTCGTTGTGTTCGAAGGAGCGCTCAAACGCGGCCCCAATCCGCAGGATACTTATGTCGATGAAGTTGACCTGGCGCCACATCTCCGGCAAGGCGA